>CANIVF010000005.1 GCA_947470895.1 Bacteroidota bacterium | reverse complement strand
TTCAATATTATTGGAGGTATACGAATCCCCACTGCGCACCCAAAAGTTAGCGACCATTTTACACTCTGCTACAAAAGCCATCAACGGGTGATGGGACCATTTTCCAGGCTTCTTTGGGTTGTAGCCTTTCTTGGCTCCTTGTTGTGTTCCATAACGCGTATGGATGGTGCTGTTTACGTCCAATGTCAAATTATTGAACTGTAGATTTTTAAAGAACCATTGGTAGAACGCAGTAAATACTCTTTGATTGGTGGCTAGATCAAACTTGTTAAAAAAACGCTGAAAAGATTTACGACCTGCCATTCGTTCAAAGCTCCAGAACTGACGAATCACTTCATCTTGACAAGTCGCTTCGGTATGCTCAAATTTATTAGCACCACACCAAACACTGGTCATAAATTGTTTGATCAGTTGAGCCGAAGAATAGCCACGATTTGACCCCTGCTCAGGAAGATCAAATGCTTCAAGACAACTATCAATATCCATTTTGTCAAGCATTTTCTTGAGCAAAAGTTGCCTGCCCAAGGGGTGATTTCTTTGTCGGTAAATTCGATTTGGTGGTCCATATCATTGGTAAGAAAATCATCCCAATTTAAGTCCTGCAATCAAATTCTAAAATACTGATAG
Source organism: Bacteroidota bacterium (assembly GCA_947470895.1). Lineage (GTDB taxonomy): Bacteria > Bacteroidota > Bacteroidia > Cytophagales > Cyclobacteriaceae > ELB16-189. The sequence continues at coordinate 112,331 of CANIVF010000005.1, read as the reverse complement.
TCTTATCCTTCCAAACTATTTCTCCTAATGGCCGCCATTAGAACTTTTTCAAATGACAATTCTGGGGTAATTTTTTTGACATCAGTTCCTGGAAAGAAGTGAGCCAAGGAAATGGAGAATTGATTCGGTATGTTTTTCCGGAAATTTTAGTTGAGTGATCGTTGTTGATTACTGTAACCGCAGTCCCTTACTTCTTCACAACTTTTGATGAAGCCGTCCTTGAACCTGAAGTAACCTTTATAATATATAACCCCGTATTAAAATTTTCCATATCGACATCGAATACCGTTTCGAGTGATTGAATATCAAATTTCGCAATTTGTTTTCCGATAAGGTCATAAATCGCAATCGCTGAAATTTGATCTTCGGATACAATGGTTATATGACTATCCGTTGGGTTTGGATAAACACCAACCGTCAGTGGGGTTACTTCCTTGAAAATATTCTCAGCACCCGGAGTCATTGCAATAGTTGCCTTAAACGGACCTGTTCCGTTTGGAATGCGGACGAAAGAATAATCTTCTTTTTGAAATCCGAAGTGTGTAGTGTCATACATCAGGATAGATTGATCCTCTTCATAATACAAACCAATTTGTTCGCCATCACCAGAAAGTTTGAAATTCAAATGGAAAGAACCTTGCTCCGCCTGTTCATCAGCAAAAAATACTTTGTAACCACCCGATGCTAGTTTCATTTCTCCCGGAACGCTTTCCGTAATTTTAAATTTTGTTTTGTTACTGAAGTTATCGGTCAAATAAAGTCCGTTCAAATCAATTTCGTCTGTTCCGGCATTGAATAATTCAATCCAGTCTTCTGTTTCTCCAAACTCATCCTGAACCCTCGAACGTGTTGCATTAAATTCGTTAATTACAATGTTGTAGTTTGTGATAGGCACTTCATCAAACATGGCTTCAATGGTAACATCTGAATAAGCTGTATCTGCTATTATGGGAATTGCACTAGTCGTCTGAATAACATTGCCCGTTTTTGTACCATATAAATCAAAATCAAAACTGATATCGGAACTGGTTACAGCATTTTGATGAAGTTCTACCGTTATGGTATTTTGACCTGGCTTGATCAAACCCTTTACAATGACAAATGGATTGAATGAGGTTTCAGAAGGTGTACCCAAAGCGAGTGTTGAATAATCAACTTTACCTCCGGGCATGTTAATGCGATATATTTCCATGCCATTGAGATAAACAACTGCACCATCATCGACACGAATAGAGGCGCTAAGATTTCCAAGTCCAATGGTATCTGCCACAGTAAATGTTTTTCTAAAATAGGTTGTGGTGTATTTGTTTCCTGCATCAGCACCATAACTCACAGTAGTCGCTTCATCACCATCGCCATAACCTAATTCAGCAGGACCTTGCTGCCATCCATTGTCATTAAAATTTTCGACTTGCCAATTAGCCGCAGGCAATGAACCCTGATCAAAATATTTCCACGTATCTCCTTTTGAAATAATCAAGAGTTGTATGGATTCTCGTTTCGTAATCTTCCACTCTTTAAATGCAAAGCCTCGTTTTACCATCGGCTTAAGATCATAGGGCACTCCTTTAAAATAAGTAACATCTACTTCATTAGTCGTTACGCCATTAAAATTAAAAGCCGATGCACTCGATGGATTTGCTCCGACACTAATACTTACTCTTTCATTTAGCCCAAAAAAATCTGCAGTATGTTGAATCATGTATGGATTTCTTTCAATAGCAAAATCGCGCATGCGTTGTACTTCGTAATTCCAATCGCCAATATTTCCTCCCCAACGTTGCTTATGGTAGGGCATCTCGGCAGCGATTCGTGTTTGGAAACTATCTATTACGTCAATAACACGACTGGGTTTAAATGTTGTACTAATAGCCGTTAACATCGTTTGAATAAACCGGGTTCTGAAAACCGGATTTTGAAGTACTAAACGAATGTGCAACGTTGACCAATCCGGATTAGGCCAGCCCACTCCACTATTCGGATCGGTCGCAAAGTTTAATGTAGGATGTGTAGAATAACTTACTCCATAAAGACCAAAGCCAAAATCAAGATCCCATAGAATCCAACGAAACTTACCGTTGGTAGAACGTTGTCTCCAGAATTTGATGTTGTTTCCTGGCCAGTCAGTATTGGCGTAATAAATTTCGGTTACGAGATAATTAATGTATTCCTGCACATCAATGTGCTTGTCGATAAAGGCAAATGATGTCGGATCATTTAAATTAATAAGTTGCAGGCTGTCTTTATAGGATAGGTAAACATCGGGTGTTCCTTCTATTGCATTTTCCCATGTTTCAATTAAATCAACATCGTCTTTATCAACATTGAAGTTGGCTTTAATGTAATCGCCATCAATTTTTTCGCGCAGATTTTGTATGCCCCAATAGTAACCATTAAGATACAATACAGAAGGCTGATATGCCATGTAATCAATATCCATTTGATCTGCCGCCATGCTTTGCAGTATTGCATCGCGGAACATGGTAACATTGAAATCATGTCCAGAATTATTGAGGAAAAAACTACCATACTTATAAATTTCTTTCGATGGAAAAAGCTGCTGGTCCAATGTATTGTTGCCATACTCATCGCGGGCTTTTAAGGCAAAGCTCTTTTGCGCAAAATTGCGACTGCATGCCCCTCCTATTCGGATATCCAATGACTGATCATATTTCTTTGTGCCACTCTCAATGTAGTATTCAAAAACAGCGTGACGTGACCAATCCTGATTCCAGTTCATGGGACTTATATTGCAATTACCAGCAATACCATTTGTTCCTTCAGTATAGATGCCGATGGTATTATTATCCCACAGATAGGTTGGATTTGTTGAAAGCGAAACAACGGGTAGTGTAAAGGTATGTTCATTGATGAAGTATGTTTTGGATATGGTATTACTCGGCAACATTCCTGTTTTAAAGGCCTTTGCTTTTAGTGTTGTAGTTTTTGTGATTGGAATAGCAGATGAATACTGAGTTGAAGTACTAGTCGGTTCACTTCCATTTACTGTATACCGAATTGAAACACCCGCTAGTGTGTGGCCCAATGAGATCGATTGAGTACCACCATACCGACCTGCTTCTCTTGAAAAGTCTACATCCTCCAACACTTCAGTTGCATTGTCATAGCTATTGGCTGAACCCGGGGTAACTTTTGAAAGATAACCTCTTGTGGCTGCACCATCTGTTGTACGTCCGTATGAGATATTGATGTATTGACTTGGAAACGTAAGAGTATCCGCAAGCGCAGAAGAAGAAGTTGACAGCGTGATCTTTTCACCATCAGCATCAAGCTTGAAGTTGGTATGGAGATTTGAATACATCTCATCACACCAAATCAGTAAATAACCTTTTGGGCCGATTGAGTTGCCTCCAGGTATTTGCCACATAAACTTATTGGCCGGATCATTTGACAGAAAGTACCCCCCAACATTTACGGAGCTGTTTCCTTTATTATAGAGTTCAATCCAGCCTGAGAAATTAAAAAACTGGGGATCGTAGTTGATGTCTCCATTCGTTGGACAAACCTCGTTAATTACCACCTGCGCGTTGGATTTAACCAAAATCATGAGCATCAAACTTCCTAGAAAAAAAAATTTCCTCATTCCCCGTATTTTTGTAAACCGCTAATTTAAGTAAAGAATAACAATGGGTTAATACCGTCTATCGATCCACTAGGTAAACCCGGACGGTAATATTCTGTAACTTCAATGACCAAAGTTGCGTCCAAGCGTCAGTCATGACAAACGAAGCGGAGTTTCAATGTATCAACAGGGTACTGGCGGGCGATCAGAAGGCGTATGCTATTTTGGTCGATACGTATTATGCCTTTTCTATTGCCTCAAAGGTGCTTCAGAGCCGAAGTGAGTCTGAAGAGGTGGCTCAGGATGCCTTTGTTAAAGCATATCACCACCTGAGCAAATTTAACCGTGAAGCTAAATTTTCTACTTGGCATTATCGAATTGTGTTTAACACAGCAATCAGTGCCAAACGGAAAAACAAACCGATTTTCCAAAGTATCAAGAACACTATTGTTGAATACAAGCCCGGAAATGAAGGAACATTGGGATCGACTGACAAAAAGAAATATGTAAACCAGGCGATGGCAAAACTAAACGAAGCCGACCGCACTGCCCTCTCACTATTTTATCTTGAAGAATTTTCGCTTGATGAGATTGTGGCGATTACTGATTCAGCAGCAAAGACCATTAAAGTACGCATACACCGCGCACGGCAACGATTAGCTGATGTGGAAAAATGTAAAAGAACAAGTAGCGCTCAGCAGTGAAATCTAATCGGATGTCATTCAGTATACCTTGCCATCTCCGTATGTTCCTTATAGCAAAGAAATTAAAAAATTCGCGCTCGATTGTTTTTCGGAAGATGCCACTTTGTGGAGTGGCTGTCATTCGCTGATGCAAGAGATTTTTAATTCCATTGAAGTTAAGCCCGGTTTCACCACGGGCTACTACTCCGGTTGAGTCAGTGCTTAAATCCCGTAAGAGTGTGTGTCAGGATTTCGCGCATCTTATGATTGCCGGCTTATGCAACTTGGGTTTGACTACCCACTATGTCATTAGCTATATTGAAACTATTCCTCCTCCAGGAAAAGCAAAACTGGTTGGCTCCCATGCATCGCATGCATGCGTAGCTGTTTACTTTCCGGGCATCGGCTGGGTCTAGTTTGATCCTACCAATAATTTATTACCTGCTTACAAACACATTATGGTTGCCGTTGGCCGCGATTACTTTGATGTGGCTCCCATTAAAGCAATATTTTTTAGTTCTGACAAGCAGAATATTGTGGTGAAAGTGGATATAAACAGGATGGAGGAAAAGCGCTAAACCATTTTAGAAGCCATCGTCTTCTTCTTTCTTTTTCTCTTTCTTCTTGGCTTCTGATGAACCAGCACTCAAATCATAGGGCGCCTCAATTCCAAAATAGTTCTGCCGATAGCGGTTAATAAATGTCAGTGTTTCATCATCGGTTCCTGGTATGAATACCAGTTCTCCTACTTTTGCTTTACCAGCATTGGCTTTCTTTACAACTACATCATTGAGAACTGGCACGGAAGAGTGAATCATCAATCGGTTATCTTCAAAACCAAAATAAAACCACGACTCAGGCGAAGCTTTGATAAACAAATGAAACACCGGTGCGCCATCTTCATTCTTTTTGATTTCCATAAATCCTTCGAAGGCACCATTGATATCGTTACGACCGATATGACTTAAGCCCAACTGACCTTCACTAAAAAATGCTTTATACTCCTGAGACCACTTCATGTTGGTATTAGCTAAAACGATTGGCTTGACCAATGCAGGAATGGTGGTGAGTGAGGTATAGCTTTTCAGCGATTGCTCTTCATAAGCCTTAACGGCTTTCTCTCCTACAATGTCAGCAATCTTGTAAAGTAATTCTGTTTGATCTCCTAACCCTTCGGGCACACTCTCATTTTTAATGACTTCCAACAGGCTGCTGGCCATCAGTTGATACACGTCAGGAGGAATATTCATGTCTGCCATCACAAATGAATTCATCTTAATAGCATTTGTTTCAAGGCTACCTGAGCCTAATGCGGTTGTTGTAAGGTTGAAATCTTTCGTGTTTGGAAAGAATGTGACAGGGCCTTCAAATCTTACTTCCTGCTTCTCTTCATTATAGGCGAATACTTTACCTGAAAGTTTTTCGCCTGCCGCTTTTTGCAGGTCCTCTATTTTAAACTCACCTGTTTCCTTGTCAAAAAATAATGATCCGCTGGGTAAAAAGAAATCATCATCGGCAGGGTCTTTCTTATCAAAAACAAAAGTGATGTATAAACTATTGTCCTGTGTAAAATGCAAACCAGCATCTGGCTTTCGATTTTCTTCCGTGAGTGAATTATCAAAGCTAAAATAAATTTCTTTTTCATCACCGCTCTGATCATAACGAAGCCATGTATTATAGTTCTTGATTTTTTTCAAATCCATCTTTACAAATCCCTTCAATTGAAGGGCTGGCTTGGTGGCATACATGGTCATGTCACCTTTGTAATAAATTCTTGGAGCGACTAAAATATTGCTGCTTTCCGTTACTACTCCATTGGCCACGGTTTGCATAGCCGGACCTGCATTGCGATTTTTCTTGTTTTGAATTTGTTCAGTCATTGGTTCATACTTAAAATCAGTCATGACGATAGCAAATGTATCCTTCGCGGCATTTACATATTGGTAGGTAGCATGACCCGTAAATTCTTTTCGTGAAATAATATCCACTACGCCATTGGTAAGTCGGTGATAGCCATTGATCGTATCCATTACGATGACTGTATTTTTGAGCTGCCCTATTCTGGCATTCTCTAAAATCAATACTTCATTATTTTCTGGAGTAATCTTGGCATCGGCCACAATAATGTAGGGTATGCCGCTTACTTTCAATTGTTGAGAAGAGATATCATATTCTGCTTTTTCAGCATTGAAACTCAATGAGTCCAGGTCTTTACGTGTAGTATAGAAATAAGAATTCTCAATAGGCACATTTGCTGCTTTGGTCATCACAATCTTTTGTGTGGTCAAATCCCATCGTGCTTCTGGTATGGAGGTTTTAAATTGAGCATAGGGGAATTCAATCGCAGCTTCACCTTCTGTTTCCGGACTGATGGTGGCGTAGTTTTCATCGAGGTCAAACTTCAATGCCACATCGCTTCCCAGCAAAGCAGGCTTATCGGGGTTTTCCGTTTTTACATCAAAGCGTGCGTGGCGTGCATTAAAATCTTTCGCTGCAAAACTCAATTCCTTAGAAACCACTTCTGATCCACGTGTAGTTAGGCGACCATCGCCAGCTACACCGGTTTTAGACACTATCAATCTGCCTGTGAGCGTGGCTGTATTTTCATAAAGGTTAAATGGGTCCTTAAGGTTTCGTAAACTCATCTTGTCGAGTTTCGGCAACCACTTCATTAGAAATTCACCTAAATTCACTTGTGGAAAATAAACGGAACCGATATGTTTTTCTTTGATCTCGCCTGCATTACCTATCGCAACTACCGAATCAGGATAGAATGTAAAATCCTTTGACTCTACCTGGGTGGAGAGAAAATCAATTCTACCACCGGAGCGAATACCGGAATTATCCAGCTTCATGTCTCCATAAAATTTACCATCGCCCTGATACAATTTATATCCTGTTGCTGGAACTACGTGGGTAAAGCCCAACGATTTATCGGCCATGGTATGTAATTTCTCTTTGAAAGCCGGAAACATTCCACTCGAAACAAACGTACCCTGAAAATTAATGGACCCTGGATCGGCATCGTTAAGACTATCGATTTTGAACGGAGGCACTACAAAAAAAAATGAGCGGTCATAAGCACCATCCAGAACCTCCTTTCGATCAAAATAAACAACACCACCAGAACTGGCATCCAGTCTGGGGTAATTTGGAATATTTTCTTTCCCTGATTTATTATCAGGCCTGTTAATGAATAAAGTACCCGCTGCTATATTTATATTGGATGCTGTCTGCAGCCCACCGGCTACGGATGCTGTCGAGTCTGCACCGACCATGGAGTTACTTACTAGTCTGCGGGTTCCATCTTTTTCTGTTACATAAAATCGAATTGAATCGATGTGGTTCATGTTGATGAAAAAGCTATCGTACTTTAATCGGAAATCCTTACCCGAAATTTCGAAGTTGCCGGCAGTGATCGTTCCATTAAAGTTGATATCTCTGTTTTCCAAAAATGTAATACGGCTGCTGTCCGGCTTAATGATTACATTCAAAGAATCGCTTACATTAAATTCTTCCACGCCATACACATGCATGGTCTTTTGCGAAAACGAAATGACTGCATTAGCAATGGTATCGGTATAAGAGTGCACTTTAAGGTTATCATAGTCGGCATCTCCCTTCACGGATTTTACCATGTGTATAGCCTTATCCTTCACATGTATTTTACCGGAAGCCGCATCATAATCAATCATTCCTTTTTGTGATAAAAAATCGGCTACCATTTTCATCTGGTTAAGACTTCTTTTTCCCTCCACCACCAGATCGAACACTGTGAAATCACTGTTTCCAATATCATTGGAATAATTAACCACCAAGGCGAGCGGATGGAAGGGAAATCCCTGGCCACGTAGCTCTCGATATCCATTCGGATCATAAAAATCCTGAGACTCAATAATCAAGGGTGCTACTTTGCTGCTGCCCATGATAAACATCGTGAGCGTGTCGGTTTTCAAATTCCAGTAAAGACGATCGGCTGTAAAGTCCACATCGAAAAAAGAAGATGAGAAAGGAGCCTTCCTCAATTGACTATTTTCTTTTGTGAGAATAAGTTTCTGTTTATTTAAATCATACTCAAGTTCCATAGCTGGATGTACAATGGAATCATTATCCTGATAAATAATAATCCTGGCTTTTGCTGAAACAATCAGAGAGTCTTTAAGCCCGAACGAGGAAGCGATGGCTTTAAATTTTTTTTCCGATTCACCAAACACTTCAATGGTGGCCGGCATATTTGTTACTGAATTGCTGTTGATGGCATTGCCCTGCATGCCAAAGCCACCACTATATCTTATTTTATCAGATCCCAATCCTTTTATGTTGATATCGGATTCATAGGACTTAAATCGTGGATAGGTTGAAGAGGATTTTGTTTTGTGATTGATGCTTTTGAATTCCATGATGCCCGCTACCGGTTTTGCCAATTGGACCACATGGGTTAGCTTACCTTGCTCCGCTTTGAATGAAGGTTGCGCAGTGCCAAAATGATATTTGTTTAAATCATAATACACAGAATCGGAAGATATGCCTGCGGGTGACCAATCAAAACGACCGCCTTCACCTACAAACAATTTGGTACGCAATGAAAAAACGCCTGACGTATTTTTCAGTAATGCGGAATCATACTGGGTAATAAAATTGAGCGATAGTTTTCTGAACTTGATTACCGGGCCTAATACTTCCGGCTGCACAACAGGTTGTTGCCATGGGGGGAGATTATAAGAGCTGGTGTCTGGCTCAGTATAAACTGTTTGCACTGTATCCGACACGATTTCCTGTTCAAGATATTCAAACGTATAATCATCATCCTGCGCACGGAGCTTAAATCCTTTGTCAAAGTGAAGGGCATGGTTTTCAAAAAAATCTCGACTGCTTTGAAAGAATAGATTAGCCTGATTCAAAGGTTCTTCTTCAATTACCTTTCCGGCAACTATAAGATAGCCCGATAACATGCGCTGATCTACATGTTCGATGGTGATGGCCGATGCGATCGCTCCAAAATAGTTGACCAGGTATGGACGCACTTTATACCCTTTCTTCTTCATCAGTGCTGCCTGTTGCCTGATTTTAAACTGCTGATCAGGACCCAAGATTGCCCACGCATTATTAAATGCGGTGGCAATGGTCATGGCCTCCGTGCCTTTTGTGTTTTCCAGCACCAAACGCACACTATCCTGAAAACTATACTTATAGTCTTCCCTGGTTTGGGCATGGACTGCGCTAACCATGAATAGAAATGCTGTTATGGATATTAAAACCTTCTTCACACAGTCAAAAACCTTGAAATTCGTAAATAAATGGCGAATGTGCTAATTCTTTGAGTTCACTCAGAAAACGAAATGAATATAGAAAAATGTATGCGAGTCAGCGTCAAGATTATGTCTATGACTTGGAGCATGGCGCTTATGCTTTCTGAAGAAGTAAACACGCCCACGTTTCACGCTCATCATGCGCTACCTCCTTCAGATTATATTTCGCTGCTTCTGCTTTTAGATCTTCCATGTCATGGATATAAAATCCGCTCAGCAAAAGTTGACCCCCAGGGGTAAGGAACGAGGCATACTGACTCATCTCCCCGAGCAAAATGTTTTTGTTGATGTTGGCGAGTATGATGTCAAACTTTCCTTCGAGTTTCACTTCGTTGATCTTGCCCAGCTGGATGTGAATGTTCTTGCATTGGTTATTCTCTACATTCTCTTCTCCGTTTTCCACACTCCATGCGTCAATATCAAACGCTTCCACTTCTTTCGCTCCGAGTTTATAAGCCATGATCGCTAAAATGGCCGTGCCACAACCAGCATCCATCACACGCTTATTCTGATGATCCATCTTCATCTGGCGGCTGATCATCAGGTGCGTGGTTTGATGATGGCCCGTGCCAAACGACATCTTAGGTGTGATGATGATCTCGTAAGGATATTTCTTTTCGATCTTATGGAAGGCCGCACGGATCAAACATTTGTCATCGACAATAATAGGCTCCACATTTTTCTCCCACTCTTCATTCCAGTTCTTTTTCTCAATGCGGTCGTGAGAGAACAATAATGGATTAACGTGCTTATATTTTTCCTGAATATGATCGAGCTGGCTTTGATCAAACTGATTGCCTTCCACATACGCTTCAAATCCTTTGTCTATTTCAATGAAGGTATCAAATCCTGCCTCTGCCACTTCGGCCATCAGTATTTCAACAAATTCAGGATCACAGACTACTTGAAGGCGGGTGGAATACATGGTAATTTATAATGGAGAGTGGAAAATGGGCAATTGACAATGAGTTAGCTAATTATTGAAAGTTAAAATTAGTAGATTTATAGATATGATAAGAGCTCTTCTTTCCTATTTACTTTTGCAATTCGCCTTAATTCCATTTCTTGTTTCATGCAATGACGATTCTAATGAATTGCCGATAGAAATTGAGTTAGTCACTCTTAATGCTGCCTCTCAACCAGCATTCACTTTTTCACAAGGCGATAAAATATTTTTTGCATTTTTAATAACCAATAGATCAGATCAGGATATTGTGTGGTATAACTACTGTGATCTTTTTCAGTCTGATATATATGCTGTTTATAAACTAGTTAACTCCAAAAATCAAACATACGATTATATAGGCAAGCCACTTTCTCCTCCTGTTGATTGCAATGATAGGCCTGTTGTTCTACGTGTCGGTGATGGCTATTACTTTTCTGTTCCGTGGGATAAATACGCTGATACTACACCTCTTGATTCAGGTTTTTACCTATGCAAGTTTGCTCTTGATATTTCGGTCAATGACTTTAAGAAAATCTCAAAGTCGTTTAATTCTGGGTTTCAGATAAAATAAGAAAGCCAATGAATTAACTCATTGGCTTCCTAAAGCATTAAAAATTATATCGCCTTCACAATCTCAACAAACTCCCTGCTCTTCAATGAAGCACCACCAACTAATCCACCATCCACATCTGCGCAAGCGAAAAGTTCTTTGGCGTTGTCGGCTTTCACACTTCCTCCGTAAAGGATAGAAATGTTTTCAGCAACGGCTCCGTATTTCGAAGCCAGGTGTTTGCGTATTAAGGCATGCATATCTTGTGCTTGTTGTGAAGAAGCAGTCTTGCCCGTGCCAATTGCCCAAACAGGTTCATAAGCAATCACTACTTTTTGTAATGCTACGGCACTTAAGTGGAATAGACTTTCTGCAACTTGTTTTGTCACCAACGCTTCATGCGTTCCTGCCTCACGAATTTCAAGTGGCTCGCCACAGCAAAAAATCGGAGTTAATCCATGAGCCAAAGCCTTATCCACTTTCGTGGCAAGCAAAGCGCCATCTTCTCCAAAATATTGTCTGCGCTCGCTATGGCCGATGATCACGTAAGGAATATTCATTGAAGCTAACATGGCTGCAGAAGTTTCCCCTGTGTAGGCGCCCGATTCGTGTTCACTGCAATTTTGTGCACCTACTGCGATGCGGTCGTTATTACCCAGTTGACTTTTTACCGGGTGTAAATATGGGAAAGGCGTGCATAACACCACTTTCACATTTCCCTTTACCTCATCGGCTACCATGCCAATGATTTCTGCTGTGAGGGACTGGGCTTCGGCCAGTGACTTATTCATTTTCCAGTTGCCGGCTACAATTTTATTACGCATAATGTGATTTTTAGAGTTGCAAAGATAATAGTTTGAAGCAACGTTGTATAGACGAGTTCAATATTAAAACCAAGAGGGCTCAAAGACACGAAGGTTCACAAAGATTCTGGTGTATCCTTGAAGCTTGTTGGTTCGTGTATCAGGAAGATTTATTTTTCAGTAAAAGTGATTGTTCCTACAGGAGTAGCGCGCATGAGCCGCATACTCTTCACCGGGCCTTTGTAGGTTACATGCACAATGCTCGATTGATCGTCATGTATTTCCATGATGATATCGTTGCGAACTTCTATGGTTTTTAATTTCTTTACGTTCTCAATTTCGATATAGCAGATCAGGGCAGGATCTTCGCGTTCCATACCCAGAAAATTCAGTTTTTGAAGTTTGCCATCTAGTTTTACAAATACATGTCTGGTCACGTATTCCTTCACCATATTTTCTGTATTGAGCCCGTTTTTTGGTTCGATCAAATCGAGCTCAGGTTCGTTACGCTGGGCGCGAATCGCTAACTCGAGATCGTCTATAAAAATCCGTGACGTAACCTGCAGCGCTTTGTCCTTTTCACTGAAATTGATTTCTGTGACAGAGATGTGAATAGGATGCAAAAAAAAGAATAGGGAATAAAGAATCGATATCATATAAAAAAATAATCACGAAAACCGTGCCGTTAAAATTACTCCTAATTGATCTAATTCAAAATTTAAAAGTATACTTGCTGTTCTTTTAAAACCAACCTCCTCCATGAGCGAGTTTTCATTGTATTTCGGTTTAGGGAAAGACCACATTCTGGATTATGTAAACGGCTACGATCACATTTTATTTGTGGTTGCATTGTGTACTATCTACCTGGTGCGCGACTGGAGAAAAATACTGATCCTTGTTACTGCGTTCACCATCGGGCACTCCATTACATTAGCATTGGCTACACTCCGTCTGATTTCGGTAAGCCCTGATTTCATCGAATTTTTAATACCGCTCACCATTTTCATCACATCATTTTCCAACTTGTTTAGAAAGGAAGAGAGTATTGGTCGTGGCAAGATGCAAATCAACTATGCGTTTGCCTTGTTATTCGGGCTTATTCACGGCCTTGGATTCTCCAATTTTCTAAGATCTTTGTTGGGGAAAGAGAGTAATATTGTATCCCCTTTATTGGCCTTTAATCTGGGTTTAGAGCTTGGTCAAATAATAGTGGTAATCCTTTTTTTGGCCGTGAGTTATATTTTGGTAGACTTGATGAAAGTTTCACGTAGAGATTTAAAACTCGTGCTTTCATCAGCGATAGCAGGCATAGCCTTGGTGCTTTTAAAAGACCGGGTGTTTTGGTAAAAATTTGTAATACATAATCCATCGAATAAATATTAACTATGAAGCAACTCGTATTTCTTTTTTTAATGATTGTATCCATTGGGGTAACGGCCCAGGAGCCGAATAAATGGCAAGGCAAATTCGAACAACTTGATCAGTTGCTGCCAACCCCAAACGAATATCGCAGCGGATCAGGAGCCCCAGGCCCGCGATACTGGCAACAACGTGCCGACTATGCGATCAATGCCGAACTGAATGATAACAACCAAAGCATCAGCGGAAGCGAAACGATCACGTATTTCAATAACTCTCCCGATGTGCTGAAATACCTGTGGCTGCAACTGGATCAGAACATCAACAAGAAAAACAGCATGACTGCGATGAGTGATGACAACTCTATCGTTGATTCAGTAAGCACGCGCACCATAGCCGCTGATCTTAAGCTTCATGATTTTGATGGCGGCTTTAAAATCAAATCAGTAAAAGATGCCAACGGAAAAGATCTCGCCTACACGATCAACAACACGATGATGCGCGTTGATCTTGTTCAGCCGCTCGCCCCAGGAAAACAAATGTCATTCTCGGTGGAGTGGTCGTTCAACATTAACAACCGCATGCACAACATGACCTTCAATGACGGTCGCAGTGGTATGGAATATTTTCCTGAAGATGGCAACTATGTGTATATCATTGCACAGTGGTTCCCACGCATGTGTGTGTATGATGACGTGGTGGGCTGGCAGAATAAACAGTTTCTGGGCCAGGGTGAGTTTACACTTGCCTTTGGTAACTATGCCGTAAATCTTACTGTACCTGCCGATCATATTGTAGCCGCTACCGGCATGGTTCAAAATCCAAACGAAGTATTAACTGCTGAGCAGATTGCTCGCTTTGAAAAAGCCAAGACCACCTTCGATAAGCCTTTAAAGATTGTTACCCAAGACGAGGCCATTGCTAAGGAAAAAACAAAAGTTACCAACAAAAAAACATGGAAGTTTTATGCGGAAAATGTACGCGACTTCGCCTTTGCCTCTTCACGCAAATTTATCTGGGATGCCCAAGCCGTAAAGCTGGGAAGTAATACACCGCTGGCCATGTCCTATTATTCCAAAGAGGGTAACCCGCTGTGGGAACAGGAATCCACCAAAGCCATCAAAAGTTGTTTGTTAACCTATTCAAAATATTCCATTGAATATCCGTATCCGCAAGCCACTTCGGTGCACTCTGCTGCTATCGGCATGGAATATCCGATGATCTGCTTCAATGGAGCGCGCCCTAATAAAGACGGTACCTACTCGGATCGCACCAAGTGGGGATTAGTAGGCGTTGTGATTCACGAAGTCGGACATAACTTTTACCCCATGATCATCAATAACGATGAGCGGCAGTGGACCTGGATGGATGAAGGATTAAATACATTTGTTCAATCGCTCACTCAACGTGAACATTATCCGGATATGCCAATCGGCAGAGGTCCTGCTGCCAACATTGTGCCTTACATGACAAGCAATGCAGAACTTCAACGACCACTGATGGTAAATTCAGAAAGTGTGGTGAGAAATAATTTTGGCAATGAACAGTACGCAAAATGTGCTACGGCATTGAACATACTTCGTGAAACGGTGATGGGGCCAGAGTTATTCGATAAAGCATTTAAAGAATATGCACAGCGGTGGGCGTTTAAACATCCTAAACCAGCTGATTTCTTCCGCACGATGGAAGATGCCAGTGCGGTGGATTTAGATTGGTTCTGGAAAGGTTGGTTCTACACCACAAACAATAACGATCAGTCGATTGAGAATGTGAAATGGTTTAAGGTAAAGAAAGAAACCAAAGATGTGGAAAGCAAAGGCAAGAATGTGAAGCAGGGAACACTCGGTGCATCCACGGGTAACACATCCGGTAAAAATAATACCGACTTCAACAATGGACCTGAAATGTTCACTGTGTTACCAACGGATGACCGTTTCTATGGTGACTTCCGCGCACGTATTGACGATAGGGCGATGATCAGCAAAATGGAGAATAAAAATTTCTATGAGATCACGCTGACTAACAAAGGCGGATTAGTGATGCCTGTTATCATTGAATGGACCTTCAAAGACGGAACCAAAGAAATTGAACGATTGCCTGCTGAGATCTGGCGCACCAATGAAAGCAAAGTGACGAAAGTATTCATGAAAGATAAGGAAGTGGTAAACATTGTAGTTGATCCTAAAAATGAAACGGCTGACATCAGTACCAGTGACAATTCCTTCCCGAAAGCAACACAGCCAAATAAGTTTGACGAATTGAAAAAGAAGAATTGATATGAAAAAATTAGTTGCACTACTCTTAATTACATGCTCATCCTCAGTCTTTGCACAACAAAAAGACTGGCAGGGAAAATTTGAGCAACTCGACCAACTATTGCCCACACCCAATAGTTATCGCAGCAGCTCGGGCGCTCCTGGTCCTGCATACTGGCAACAAAAGGCCGACTATATCATTAATGTTGAACTCAATGATGAAAACCAAAGCATCACAGGTTCTGAAACCATTACGTATTTCAATAACTCACCAGAAACGCTCACCTACCTGTGGTTGCAACTGGATCAGAATATCAACGATCCAAACAGCATGACAAGACAGACCTCCGGAGGTTCCATTCGTGATTCCATTCCTGCAAAATTTCTGGCTACAACAACAGGTGCCTATGATTTTAAGGGAGGCTATCAAATCAAATCGGTGCGCGATGCAGCCGACAAGCCGCTGAAACATACCGTAAATTTCACCATGATGCGAATCGATTTGCCTCAACCTTTGAAGACCGGAGAGAAGTACACCTTCAAAGTGGATTGGAGCTACAACATCAACGACATGATGAAGATTAGTGGTCGCAGTGGTATGGAATATTTTCCTGAAGATGGCAACTACATCTATTTTATCGCGCAGTGGTTTCCACGTATGTGCGTTTTCGATGATTATGAAGGCTGGCAGAACAAACAATTTTTAGGCTCAGGCGAGTTTGCATTAACATTTGGAGATTATAAAGTGCGCATCACTGTTCCTTCCGATCACATCGTAGGTGCTACCGGCTGGTTGCAAAATCCTAAAGAGGTTCTTGCTAAAGATCAGATTGAACGATTTGAAACAGCCCGTAAAACATTTGATAAACAAGTGTGGATTGTGACTGAAGAAGAAGCGAAGAAGAGAGAAAAAGAGCGTTCGAAAAAGAAAAGCACCTGGGAGTTTCATGCAGAGAATGTTCGCGACTTTGCGTTCGCATCATCCCGTAAATTTATTTGGGATGCCATGGCGGTAAAGAACGGTGTTAAAGCTCCACTGGCTCAATCCTTATATCCTAAAGAAGGAAATCTACTCTGGAGCAAAGAGTCAACCCTGGCAATCAAAAATACGCTTGATGTTTATACGGCTCGTACCATTCTATATCCTTACCCGGCAGCTTACTCTGTCAATTGGGTTGGTGGTGGCATGGAATACCCTATGATCTCATTCAATGGTGGCAGACCTGCAAAAGATGGAACCATTTCTGAACGCGTGCTGATCGGTTGTGTATCGGTGATCGTGCACGAAGTGGGGCATAATTATTTTCCTATGATTATCAATTCAGATGAGCGTGAAAGCACCTGGATGGACGAGGGGTTGAACTCATTTCTTGAAAAAGAAACCATGCGTGAGCGTTATCCAAATTTGAACTACAATTCAAACACGCCAAAGTCGATGGTTAGCTTTATGAAAGGCGATAAAAGCATAATGCGTCCTATCATTGCAGGTTCGGATAATCAGGGCAGGTCATTTGGCCCCAATGGTTACAGCAAGCCCGCGGCAGGACTTACCATATTGCGCGAAACGGTGATGGGACCAGAACTTTTTGATAAAGCATTCAAAGAGTATGCTGAGCGATGGGCCTTTAAACATCCCAAGCCTGCTGATTTCTTCCGCACGATGGAAGATGCCAGTGCCGTAGATTTGGATTGGTTCTGGCGCGGTTGGTTTTACACGACCGATAACACCGACCTCACCCTGGATGATGTGAAGTGGTATCGTGTGAAAAAACAAGTAGCCGATCCTGAAAGGAAAAATGTAACCACTCAGAAAGGAGACCTTGCTAAAAAGAATTCAGAAAAAACAACTGACTTCAGTCAAGGGCCGCAGGAGTTTACCGTAACCAACACTCCTGATGACGCCTATCGGGATTTTCGTGCACGCATCAATGACAATGAAATTCGCGGCAAGCTGGAAAATAAAAACATCTATGAAGTTACTTTCAAAAATACCGGTGGGTTAGTGATGCCCGTGATTATCGAATGGACGTATAAAGATGGAACAAAGGAACTTGAAAAACTTCCTGCCGAAATCTGGCGCATCAATGAAAAAGAAGTGAAGAAGGTTTTTGTGAAAGATAAAGAAGTGATCAACATCGTGATCGATCCAAAGCTGGAAACCGCTGATGTGAATATTGGTGACAATGTATTTCCTAAAAAAGCAACGGAAAGTAAGTTTGATCAGTTGAAGAAAAATTAATCTTACCTGGAATTGTTTAAAGAGGCTGCCCGTGATGGTGGCCTTTTTTTTTCTGCGTTATCTATGCCTCAACAGACTTGTTTTGAAGCTGCATCAAAAAACAAAAATCAAATCACCTTTCCCTTCCACTTGCCTGATCGCATGTAGAAAAACGCCATCGTGAACATACTGATCCAATACACCCACTCACTTCCCCAGCCCCAGCCAATAGAAAGATTCCAATATTCAAGAACCAGGAATACATAAACACAATAAACCACGATCGTGACTAATTCGATCAATAGATTCACGCGCGTGTTACCAGTCCCTGTCACAGCATTGAGCCAGATTGTTCCTACCGACATCATCAATAACGCTACGGATACGATGCGCACAATGGGTACTGCTTCAGCAATGAATTCGTCACCCTGACTATAAAAAGATAAAAAGAATTCGGGTATGATATTTAGAATGATAAAGATGAAAATGGAAATACCCAAGCTCATCTTGACAATACGGTTGATCAGTGGCATCACTTCATCTTGTTTACCCTGACCAATAATATTGCTCACCATCGTGTTGGTAGTGGAAGCAAATGCCCAGCAGAAAATTCCAAACAAGCCAAAAATATTTCGCATAGTGTTTGAGATGGCCAATGCACGTGGGCCGTGATGCTCCACTAGGATATAAAAATACTCCCAACTCATGATGCTGATAGCAAACTGTACGATCAGTGGTGCAGACATGGTGAGAATCAATTTGACGATTGAAATATCAATCTTCGTTCGTTCAAAAAACGCAAACGATTTGTGAATACCTTTGAAATGAATGACTGCATAGATCACAAATAAGCCTGATGCTTCTGCAATGATTGATGCGTATGCCGCACCGTTAAAACCGATGGCAGGAAAGCCATAATGCCCGAAGATCATGGTGTAGTCCAAAACAATATTGACCAACGCTTCTGCCAACGTGCCCCATACCAAAAAGCGCGTTTGATTTGTGCCCACCAGCAACGCATTGCGCATCACATACAAATAGAGAAAAGGAAGACCCCAGATTCGGATTAATAAAAAGTCAATAACCTGATCGGCAATAACGGTATCATGAATGAATGCGCGCATAACCATAGGAGCAAAGAGATAGGTGGCGGCAATACCTAATGCAGCAATCAACAAGGCAACCCAAACACCATTAAAAAATATACGGCCTATTTCCTTTGGTAAATTCTGTCCTGCCCTCCGCGCAATTAATCCCTGCAGTCCATTATTAAGACCATTTCCGATTACAGCAAAGATTAAATAATAAACTCCGGTGATGCCTGCACTGGCCAGTTCCTGCTCACCCAACATGCCCAAGAAAATATTGTTGGTGATGAAGTTGATTTGCGGAACAAGCATCGCCAGAGTAATTGGCATTGCCATGAACAAGATTTGCTTATAACTGGTGCCGAGACGTAATTCCATAACGAGATTGTTAGCAAAAGTAATCTAAAAGATTTGTCTATTAACTATGACATTCTTTCACAGTTTTGGCACTAACCATAAAAATCCAGCTGATAACAAAAAGATAATAAAGAAAACGAAGAGAGAAATCGGATGCTGTTCTTTAATGATGGATAAACTCTTGTTGCTATTTGAATTCTTCTGACTTACTGATTCATTGAATTTATGAAGCTGAGAAATGTGTAGCGATTGCCACTCGTTTGGACTCGACACATAATAATTACGTTTTGTTGAATCCTGTTTCAAGGTAAATTGATGCCAACCGCTTTCATCAGCCCAAATAGTGCCATGCCAGAAATCATCAATCACCACATCTTCGCGTAAGGGAATGAGAATACCGTCATTCATAAGTTGTGGTCTGGCAATGGCGGCAATAACATTAACATTCAATGGTTCATCCACGAACCTTGGAAAAGGTTGCTCTATTTCAATTTTGAATTTTGGATTTTGAGTTCGGGATGTTCGCTCCACCAATGGCGACCATAAAGAAGCGTATTCCATTTTTTTTCCTTCCAATGCCAATCGGTAAGTTTCCTGTAAAAACTGAAATGCTATTCGTCCAGCTCCTTTATTTACAAAACCTGATAGTACGCGATCCTTTGTTAGCGCAATAGGTTCAACCACATCAATCACCGCTAGTGGCAGTACTGAAAATGTAAGTGTAGAAGAACCTAAATTCACATTCACTGTGTCTCCAGCAATATCCCTCATGGAAAGCGATAGAAATGCTGAGTTTTTAACTTTGTCTTTTGAATGATAAATAGTTAACAATCCCAATCCATGCCTCACAGACTCTTCCAACACCGATTTCTCATTTTTCGATAAAGCCTCAAGTGATTCCTGATCAATAAAAAATAAGTCGAATTCATTTAAAATTTGGGGTGATAATCGATCAATCCGAAGCGACTGTCTATTTGCATACTCATAGCGAAATTTATCTTTAGAAATTTTTGATCGAACCGCCAATGCATGGCCATTCTCCGAAAGGAAGTTTTTCAGGTATCTCATTTCAGATGTTGGGTAATTCTGAATAAAGAGGATGTTTAGTTTTTTTCCTTCCATTACCTCGACTGGAAATTTCTGCGTTACAGATTTTCCATCATCCTCAATAACAACAGAATAAACAAACAAACCAGACGGCTTCGGTGTCAGTGACAGCGCAAAATCATGACTTCCCTGTTGAGTAAATGAAACTGAATCTTCCACTCCTCCCGGGCCTGTCAATTTTATTTGTGATGCCCCGTTGGATCGCAAAGTGCCCTGAATTTTCTGAACCTGATTGGGTTTAAAATCCGATGGATGCAACCACGTCACAATGCCAGTTGGCAATTCTCCTTTATAAAATTGGAAAGGTGCTTTGATTTCATGAACAACATATTCCTGCAATCCATCGCCCAATACAAAATGAAGATTAATGCCTTGATATAAATCATAGAAGTTATCAAGCACTGTCGCATCCCGATAAGGTGTAGCATCAGCAGTACGTAACAAAGTTAGCTTTGGACTTGCTTTCAATAAACTATCTGCAACGTAAGCTTTGTAGTGCGGAGTTAGCAACACCACACCATGAGATTCTCTTTCACGCTCCACAACAGGTTGTAAGAGCAAACCCAAAATCGAAATAATGATCAGGATAACAGCTACGATACGGGCATATCGATACTTGATCTTTCTCTGCCATTCCTTCCATATCATAAAGGCAAGCAGCACGATGACTACTATGGCAATAATCGATAGAGAAAAAATGGGCTGTATGCTTAAGCCTGTATCAATCATGTTGTAACTGCTTCAGGCTATTTAAAAATTGAACGTCCAGAGGATGCAATATCAACTCGTTCTTCTTGGGTACTATGGGCTGCTGCGGCAAAACTTTCCAGAAAATATTTTGAATTGCTATTAATGCAATAGATAACTCGCCCTGGCTTATTGCATCATCAGTGACTTTCTTCAATAATGAGAGGCCATCGAGAAATTGACCTGGCTCTTCCAACGCTACCGTGGCTAATTCCTGACCAGCTTTACGAAACTGGTCTTTTTTATCGGATGACAATATCGGATTAGGTTGCTCCAATAAAAATTCAATCTGCTGTAGTGCCTTTTTAATTTCAGGAAATAGATCTTTCTGTTCCAGTTTGTTAGTTACGGTTGAATTATAAATCTCAGTTAAGTCTGCCGATAATCGTTTTTCTTCTTTCAAAGGTGGTGGATCAAACCCCGTGCGATGTACATAGATCCGCGAATCATTACTGATTTCCTTTAACAACTTCAAAGCGGTGTATTGATATGGTAATGATTTCTCAGGTTCAAACAATCGAAGGTATAATTCCGCATCCCACATTACTGCTAGTGCTGCTTTTAATTTCGCGCGAACAGATTGCACAAAGAATGTTGCCTGTTCGCCATCATCATGGTTATGCGCAAAGGCTTCCAAAGGATTTTCTTTTTCGTTGGGATCTTTTTGTTCGCCATCATGCGAGGGCTCTGTTGTTACTGGCTTCTTATCCGCCACCAGGTTGTGCTCATTTTCTTTGTCGTGCACGTGGCTAAATTTTTCAATGGTGCTTTCATGATCATCATCTTCTTCGGGCACTTCTACTTTACCAATCTGGCCTTCAAACTCTTCGCCCAAAAACTGACCGTAGCGGAGCCGCAACACTTTCTGATCATACCCCAACTCATTACTGGTTGACTTGAACTCCTGAACAGTTCTCTTCTTACGTTCTTTCAATAATTTTTCTGTATCGATGATGATCTGCCGCTGACTGCGGAAGTATTCCGGCATCAGATCTACACCAAGGCCTTCATCCTCCACAGCTACTTGTTGCGTTGTGTCTTGCAGCGCAATGAAAAATGTTTCTGTTCGACTATGATTAGGTGAAGGTACTTTATTATCCAGGGTCTCCACATAAAAGTAAAGTTCATCGCCTGGTTCCATGCCTAATTTATTCAAGTCGAGTTTGAGCTCTGCGTTTATCTTCCTGCCGGAAATGGATGCCGGCTTCTCAAACTCAAGTCGCTCCTCACGGAACTTTACAGATTCACCGCTGCCTTTACTTATCGTAGCAATGACAGACGCTTTTGTCAACCCGTAATCATCAGTGAGTGTTGATTGTAATGTTAACTTCCGTTGGTCGGCCAACGATAACCGTGTGAACTGATTTAAGTTATCCACCACCACTTTCGGTGCCAGATCCTTAATGATTTCGATTTTATAATAATCCGATCGAACTACTTTTAGATGATCTGTCCACTGAATCTCATAAAAGCCCGACTCATTTAAATTTAATGTGGTCGAATACTGATCGTTTACCAGTCGCAAATCAATTGAATCCTTTCCCGAAAGGAAAATCTTTGGATGAGTAACCGGTGAAGAAAATTTAACAGTCCAACGAACCTCACTTCCTTCCGGCACTTTTAAATCCGGAGTGGACGATGTAAATGTTTTTATCTGTGTGTAGGAAGGTGGCGCTACCGAAATGGAAAGAAAACTGATCCTTGCACTCTCTTTAGCTGGATTATCAATGACCGGGGCAATATTGATTGGTGCTTCTTCCGTTGCTTCAATTGGAGGAGAGGTGAAAGAAATCAGCCCGAAATAAGCAATGGCACACAAAACAAATATTCCCAACGACTGAGGAAGAACATTCGGGAGTTTAATTTCAGGATAGATGCTATCAAAGCGTTGCACTGTTTTCTGCATCTGAAGTTTTTGCAATCCGGTTAACAAATCAGCATCACTTAGCAACAAGTCGGCACTTTCTTCCAGTTGTGGATAGTTTGAATTAAGGTGTTGTATAAATTCCTTGTTGCTCCATTGAAATAGTCGGTAACGCACAGTTCCGATGGTGATCACTAACACAACGGCCGCAACGGATGCTGAAATCTTCATTAACAGGGAAACATTCAACAGGAAAAGAAAAGCCCAAACAAAAAACACAGCAGCTCCGGCAAGCAGAAATAGTTCTATCCAACGCAAAGTCAGATAGCGATTTTTTAAGCTGGTGATTCTATTTAGTGCTTCCGGTGTGCTCATTGATTTCGTTGATAAGATATGAACCGCTCCGCAACTAAAAGAACCAGGAATAAAATTAAAAGATATTTATTTAATGGAGGCGTCACTCCAGCCGCAACATTTGTTGATGAAGAAGTCACTCCACTAAACAAAATACTATCAGGCAACGAGCGCCTGTCTTGTGAAGCAATCCGTTCCCATTTCTCTTTTTCATCAACCAATACTGTAGCTAGCTTGAGTGTCAAATTTTTCTGACGAACAGTTTCAATCGTTAGTCGCTTATTGATCGTCCAATGATTTTCACGAATACGTGTTACTATCTGATCAGCAGGATTACGGCTATATGAAATAACGTTAACTGAATCCTGTACTGAAATACCTTTCGTTGAAAGCCAGATCAACCAATCTGCCGAAAGAGTTGAAACTGCTTCAGGATTTGTTTCGCGCAAATCAATATGGATTGGAAGTGTTTTAGCGATTGCATTCAAAGCCGCCTTGATTATCTGTTTATCATTTTCAAATTCTGAATCGCTGGCTAATAAGATGGAAATCGTTGATGCTTTCTTGATCGGAATAGAATCAGATAAGTGAGTTGTTGCTACAATCGTTTCGAAACTGGTATGGTCTGCTTGCGAATTTCCCCGCCTTACTAAAACACGCTCAGGCGATTGCTCGATGGCTTCTGCCACAAAATTATTAGGTGAAGTTGTAAATGTGATCCATTGAATATTCTTACCCATAGCCTGCCTTACTCCTTTAAAGTCTTCCACACGACTATGCGATAGCACAATGGCCTGATCAAGTTCCTGTTGTTGCAACGATGTGATGGCTTGCCAATGATTTATAAATCCATCTTCCATCAAAACACTCTCTGTTGGAAATCCTTTTTGCAACCGATGCGATTCAAAACCTTGTGCTTTAAGACTGTCGATGAGTTTTAATGCTACAGGATTTTCTTTTATGTCCTTCTCTACCAACAACCATCGATTGTCACCTGAATCAGTAAAGTGCAGTCCACTAATAAGCAGAACAAAAAGAATAACGAGCAAACTCCTCAACACCAATAATAAAATCTCATTGAGTTTAATCCCTCTGAATTGCTGTGTACTCGTTTCACTCAGGTGACGCAAGCTTCCCAGGTAAATCACTTTACCTTCCTTACGACTCAGCAAATGAATCGCGATCGGAATAGATAATCCTGCCAGGGCCCAGAGCATGATCGGTTGTGCGGACTGCATTAGCGAACGAGGCGTTTACGGACTGTTAAAAAATTTCGCAACACTTCTTCTACCGGTTCATTTAATTGAACCAGCTGATAATTGATTTGCTTCTCCAACATCCACGAACGCGAATGGGTCAACCATGTTTGCATGCGTTCTCTATAGTCTGCCTGCTGCATGTGTGAGTCTGCCTTTGTTCGCACACCGGTTTCAAGATCTTCGAAAGTAAACGATCCATCAAAATCAAATTGTGTTTCGTGGCTTCCCATCAGGTGAAAGACAATCACTTCATTACGTTTGGTTTTCAAACGCGAAATGAATTGTTGAATGTCATTACCATCATCATACAAATCAGTAATGAAAATGATCATCTCCTTTCCATGATGATCAAAAAGATGTTCAATGCCTTTCGACTTCTCCCAAACACCTTCACTCTTTGCAGCAACCAGGGCAGTTAAAAAACGAATGAACTGTTGTTGTTCAAATCGTGGCAAGATGGATTGTATTTGCCGATCGTTCACCACAAACAAACCAAATGTATCACCTTGCTTACGGGCAAGGAAAGCCAACGCAGCCATCAATACTTTTGCGTACTGAAATTTACTGATGCCCTCTTCTTCATACGCCATCGACCGGCTGGCATCCAACATAAATTTGACAGTGATGTTGGTTTCGATCTCTGCTTCTTTAATATAATATCGTTCGGAGCGTGCAAACATTTTCCAATCCAGCTGGCGCAGGTCATCACCAGGTTGATAACTTCTGTATTGACTAAACTCTTGTCCGGCCCCGACCGATTGGCTTTTATTACTTCCACTCATGAATCCTTCTACAATAACGCGCGCAATCAGCTCTAATCCGTTGATGGAGTTAAGGAGAGAAGGTTTTAATAATTCCCTGATGCGCGCATCCATGATCAGATTCCCTTTTTGATCGCGATGTTTTCCAGAAGATGTTTCGTTACTGAGTCGGAAATAATTCCCTCAGACTCCGCTTTGAAGTTCATCAGAATGCGATGACGCAACACCGGGTAGGCAACGTGGCGTATGTCATCTTGCGTAACCGCAAAGCGACCATTAAGCAATGCTCTTGCTTTTGCTGTGAGGATCATTGCCTGGCCGGCACGTGGGCCTGCACCCCATCGCACCCAATCATTCACATATTTTACATCGCTGTTGCCGGCACGTGTAGCACGAACCAAGGCACTCACCCATTCAATCAATTCACGATTGATGTGCACTTCGCGAACACTTTTTTGTGCTTCAAGAATTTTACTTCCCTCAATTACTTTTTGGATAGCTTCGCCTCGTTTGCCCGTTGTATTTTCTAAAATAGATTGCTCTTCTTCGGCTGTGGGATAACTTACTTTGATGTAAAGCAGGAAACGATCGAGCTGCGCTTCCGGTAATGGAAAAGTCCCCGCTTGTTCAATAGGGTTTTGTGTTGCCAGAATAAAGAATGGCCGCTCCAGCGAATACGTTACACCGGCATAGGTCACTTCAAACTCCTGCATGGCTTCCAACAATGCAGCTTGTGTTTTGGGTGACGTGCGATTGATCTCATCCGCTAAGATGATGTTGGCAAACACGGGCCCTTTATTGAATTTAAAGATCCGTTTTCCTGTGGTATGATCTTCTTCCAAAACTTCTGTTCCGATAATATCAGAAGGCATGAGATCAGGAGTAAACTGAATTCTGCGGAACCGTAAGGCAATGGCTTCGGATAGTGAACGAATCATCAACGTTTTTGCAAGGCCAGGAACACCTTCCAGCAACGCATGGCCACCTGCCAAAAAAGTAATGAGCAATTGCTCTATGATTTCTTCCTGCCCCACAATCACCTTTTTCATTTCCTTGCGGAGATTATTGAGGTCGGTTATGATTTCCTGTACTGATTTTTCTACAGCTTTTAAATCTTCATTCATATATCTCATTTTTAAAACAAGTCGGAAGATCCTTCACGGTCTTTCGGGCTTCAGTCTTACTGACTTAATACTAACTCGTTAACGCATACATAATAATATTCACACTAAACCGAGTATTATCAATTCTATAAAATCGCTTATTACGAAAATCATAATCCCATTCGCATCCATAATCTTTGTTACTGTATAACACAGTAATACGATTATCTACTTCAATAGCTTTCAGATAATCGTGAACAATATCATCGCCCCAGCCATTCAGTTCTTGTGAGGTGGTTGGCGGACCTTCAAACTTAAAGAAGGTAGAATACAGCGCATGATTGTTCGGTATTTTCTTCAATACATTGTTTCCAAAGATGCGTTCCATTTGTGATTCAAATGATTTGGCGAACAAGCCATCGATATCGTGATTGCAATCATCTACAAACACGAAGCCACCATTGTTTACATACTTTTCAAAATTTTCCCGCTCCTTTGCGGTGAACTCCACCAGCTTATGACCACTGAGGTAACAAAACGGGCAACGGAAAATATCATCACTACTTAATGAAACAATGTTTTCATTGGTGTCAATTTTTAACGTAGTGTATTCAATCAATGAGTTCAGCACGTTCACTGGCATGCGCTGATCCACATCCCAATCGCCTGAATCGTATTGCAAGCGGGTGAAGAAAAAACGGTTGACTGCAGATTGCGCTTGTCCCATTCAATTGGTTATCTCTTGCAATGGTAAGAAGTGCAGGCTCCTAGTACAACATACAGCATCATTCCACAAAATTTCATAGCTGCAAAATTCGCTCTTTCTCATATACAAATCGTACTTAATTCTTAATGAGCAGAAATAATTCGCATGGATATAAAAAATGAGAGTCCCCGAAACCGATTCCAGGGACTTTACTTCATTCGACAAGATCAATTATACTGCATCCGATAAACTCGAGAAAGTAAAATCTCTCACTTTAATCGGTGGCAGCAAATAATTTACGTTAGATTCCACACTCACCGTTCTCTCCACTTTGCCCAATTCTTCGAGGTTATTCAACATGATGATAGGGCTTTCGTTGAAACGGAAATTTTTAATCGGATACTGGATCTTTCCATTTTCAATATAGAACGTACCATCGCGCGTTAAGCCTGTGAGCAATAAGCTCTGCGGATCAACATCACGGATGTACCACAAGCGAGTAACCAATACACCTTTCTTGGTTCCTGCAATTAATTCTTCCAATGATTTTGTGCCGCCTTCCATGATGGCACCATCAGGACCAGGGACTGCCTTCACTCCTTTTTTCTCAGCCCAATATCGCGAATAAGAAAAGTTCTTAATCACACCTTTCTCAATCCACGATACTTTCTCTTGTGGGCGGCCATCACCACTCCATGTGCTGGTAGGCAATTCTGGATGAAGCGGATCGGAATAAATATTCACACGCTCATCTACCATTTTTTCACCGAGACGTGTTGTGCCACCGGCTTTACTTAAGAAGCTGCGACCTTCATCGGCCTGGCGTGCATCCAATCCAAAAAATATTCGTTCAAGCAAAACAGCAACAGCTGCTGGTTCTAAAATCACGGTATACTTGCCGGGTTCAATCGCTTTCGCTTCTGCGGATTTCAAGGCCTTATCCGTTGCGATTTGTGTAGCCTTCCTGGTATCCAGTTTGGTTACATCATTGTATCCGCGCGTAGCATAACCTGAACCTCTCCCATCTTCTGTTCTTACGGTAATAGAAAAGTTGGTATTCGTTGATGTGTTATACGCGAACAGTCCTTTGGAATTTGCCATCGCAGAATAACCCGTGTTGTCTTCGAGAAAACCCGCAGCCACTGCCTTGGCATCGCGCGCTACTTGCAAGCTGGCAGCTACTAAATCAGATCTCAATCGAGGAGTTATGGCCGCTGTTGCGGGAACATACGTGGCGGACCCTGCATAATTCTGTGGCCCGAGAAAAAGAACGTACTCAGGATTTTCAGGAGCAAGTTGTGCAAGTTCCTCTGATCTTCTCACCACTTTTTCTAAAGAAGCATCATCAAATTCATTGATCGTGGCCACCCCTAGTTTTTTGCCGTAGGCCGATGAAACAACCAATTGGCTGCTGCTCACTTTCGCGCTGGTAGAAACAGAATTGCGTGCATAGCGAATGTTGGCGCTATCATTTCCCGTGAGGTTCACTTCACATTCATCCGCTTTGGAATAGCTCAGCACTTTTTTCAATAAAGCCTGGGCTTCGTCTTTTGTAAGTATAGACATAATATTATCAGAGATTTCGTGCTGTATTAATTACGTTTACGCCATTGAATCGTGCTGTGGATGAACCGTGCGACACCGCATTGCTTTGTGGTGGCTGGCCCTTGCCATCGCCAAACGCACCACCTAACCGATAGTCACTCGCATCAGCAATACCCACGCATGAATTCCAGAACTCCTGGCTGTTGGCCTGATAAGCAACATCGCGTAGCATGCCTACAATTTTTCCGTTTTTGATTTCGTAGAATAACTGTCCGCCAAACTGAAAGTTGTACCGCTGTTGATCAATGGAGAAAGATCCATCACCAATAATGTAAATTCCTTTTTCAACACCTTTGATGAGATCATCAATGCTCTTCTTCTCCTTTCCGGGTTGCAAAGAAATGTTTGGCATACGTTGAAATTGCACGCTACTCCAGTTATCTGCATAGCAACAACCTTGTGATGCATTGAGCCCAAGAATGTGTGCCTGATCGCGCGTAGCTTGATAGTTAACTAAAATGCCATCCTTTATAATATCCCACTGACCGCATTGCACACCTTCATCATCATAACCAACAGCACCTAGTGAGCCCAATTGTGTTTTATCGGCCACAATGTTGACAAGCTTACTACCGTAGTTGAATTTTTTCGATTCCCATTTGTCCAATGTGAGGAAACTGGTGCCGGCAAAGTTGGCTTCGTAACCCAGTACACGATCGAGTTCAGTAGGGTGACCGGTTGATTCGTGTATCGTGAGCCACAGGTGAGACGGATCTAAGATCAAATCATACTTACCGGGCTCAACCGATTTTGCTTTTAACTTTTCTCCTGCTTGTGCACCCGCTGCCTTGGCATCTTCAAACATATCATAGCGTCCCTTATACAACGTGGTGACGCCTTTGATTTTGTCTTGGGGACGAAAGTTCAGATACTCATAACCCATTCCCATTGGTGTACTCAACGAGTTTCTGGTTTCAAACTTTCCAGATACTTTATCAATTTTCGTAATAAAGAATGCAGGCCAAATGCGATGAACATCCTGATCAATATAAGAACCATCAGTAGAAGCAAAATACTTTTGTTCATTCACCAGAAACAGAAGTGATGTGATGTAATCAGCCCCTGATTTCATCGCTGCACCATTGACATCCAATAACAGATCTACTTTTTCTTTGATGGGAACTTCAAATGCATTTTTCTCGATGGGTGCTTTCCAACTTACTTCACCATACCCTTTTTGTGAGGCTAGTCGCACTGGCTCAGTGAGTAACCGTGAATTTTCTTTAGCAATCGCAACAGCTTGTTCAGCTGCTTTGGCAATGCTGTCTTTATCTAATTTGTCGGTGGCGGCAAAGCCCCAGCTTCCGTTGGCAAT
Organism: Bacteroidota bacterium; assembly: GCA_947470895.1. GTDB lineage: Bacteria > Bacteroidota > Bacteroidia > Cytophagales > Cyclobacteriaceae > ELB16-189. The sequence continues at coordinate 82,359 of CANIVF010000005.1, read as the reverse complement.
CACACGCACGCCCAATCCATAGGATTCGGTGTTCACAATGTTTTGCACTTTGTCTTCGCGGGTTATTACAAATTGATTGAGGTAGCGACCAATACGCACATCGGTATACGTAGCACCTTTAGAACGGGCGGCATTTAATGCGACATCGGCAAGTTGTTTCTTTAGTGCGACATCCACCGTCTCCAGGGCACGACCAGGATCAATGGCATTTCCCATCATGGGGATCGGTAACATGGTAGCCGCAGCTCCCAGGCCCGATAGGTAAATAAAATCTCTGCGTTTCAAAGGATATTGAGTTTAGTGAATGATGATTCTTCTAAGACATACTCCTGATTAAAAAGTTGGGACTATTTAATACTTATTGATATTGAATACAACGCTTTGTCCGGAATAGGACGCTAAAATTAATTGGATTGTGTGATCATCGCAAAAAAAAGAGTTCGTGCTATTCCGTATCGATTAAATAAAAAATCCCCAACGGATAGGTCAGGGATTTTAAATTCAAAAGAGATTACGATTAAACCGCATCCGATAAACTAGAAAATGTAAAGTCTCTGATCTTCATGGCAGGAATCAATGAACTTCCACCACCACCAGGCCCCCCACCGCTGGCAACACGCATTTGTTTGCCAAGTGTCTCCAGGTTATTCAACATGATGATGGGGCTTTCATTGAAGCGGAAGTTTTTAATCGGATGTTTGATCTTTCCATTCTCGATATAAAAAGTTCCGTCTCGTGTTAAACCCGTGTATAATAATGTCTGTGGATCAACGGCACGTATGTACCAGAAGCGTGTGACCAGCACACCTTTCTTCGTGTCTTTGATCATGTCCTCCACTGAAGCGTTGCCTCCTTCCATAATTCTGTTGCCAGGAAACGCTGTTGGTTCTGCATTTTTTTGAGATGCCCAGTAACGATCATAGATCAGATTCTCCACCGTGCCATTCTTAATCAAATCCATTTTTTTTCTGGACATTCCGCCACTGGCCCAATTGCCAACAGGCACTTCTTCATTCCATGGATCGGTATAGATGTTAACACGTTCGTCAACAATTTTCTCTCCGAGTTTTGTACCGCCACCTTTTTTTGAAAGATAACTTCTTCCTTCATCAGCCTGGCGTGCGTTCATGCCTCCGATCATTAAACCCAATAAATCAGCCGCAGCATTGGGCTCAAGAATTACGGTATACTTGCCAGGCTCAATGGCTTTTGCGTTGCGCGATTGTAATGCTTTCTCCATGGCAATCTGTGATGCCTCTGTAGTATTCAGTTTGCTTATATCGTTGAAGTTACGCGCTACCCATCCGGAGCCAGTGCCATCATTCGTTCGCATCGTTACGGTAAAATCAACACCTGTTGATTTATTATAAGCAAACAAACCTTTGCTGTTGCTCAATGCGCTGAAGCCTCTATTGTCTTCTAAGAATCCAGCTGCTGTGATATCTTTTTTAGTTGCAGGGATGATACTGTCGGCAGCCGCTTGGGCGCGATAGTCGGGCGTAATTTTCGCAGTAGATTCAATGAATGTTTTTGATTCTGCTCCATAGGTTTGCTGAGGTAGTGGTTCCAAAAACTCTGGGTTTTCAGGAGCGAGCTTTGCCAATTCTTCGGCACGTCTCACTACTTTTTCTAATGAAGCATCATCAAACTCGTTGATGGTGGCGGTACCTGATTTCTTTCCAAAGTAAGTTTGCACACTTAAACTTACGTTACTGTCTTCGCCTGCGGTGGATACACTATTCCGTGCATAGCGGATGTTGCCTCCATCATTTCCGTTGAGGTTCGCTTCAACGCCATCTGCTTTAGAAAAGCCGATCACCTTATCCAATATTTTTTTCGCTTCTTCCTTTGAAAGTATGGCCATGATATATCTCAGATTTAAGATTCAGATTTACAATTTACAATATGGTTCTTCCGGTATTAATTACATTGACTCCATTAAAGCGAGCCGTTGCCGATCCGTGCGACACCGCATTGGACTGACTGGGCTGGCCTTTGCCATCGTTGAACGCTCCGCTCAGGCGATAGTCACGCTCATCACAAATCTCAGTACATGAATTCCAGAACTCCTGCGTGTTGGCCTGATAGGCTACGTCTTTCAACATGCCCGCAATCTTTCCGTTTTTGATTTCGAAAAACAAAACACCACCAAATTGAAAGTTATACCGCTGCTGATCGATAGAGAATGATCCGTCTTTCACAATGTAAATTCCTTTCTCCACGTTGGAGATTAACTGCTCAGGTGTCAATGATTTCTTGCCTGCCTGCAGCGATACGTTTGCCATGCGCTGAAACTGTACATCACTCCAGCTTTGTGAATAGCAACAGCCGTGTGATTCTTTCTGACCGAGCATGCCTATCTGATCGCGGATGGCCTGGTAGTTAACCAACACGCCATCTTTAATTAATTCCCACGATTTGCACTTCACGCCTTCATCATCATAACCCACAGAACCCAATGAACCGGGTTGAGTTTTATCGGCAACAAAGTTTACGATGTCACTTCCAAATTTGAAATTTTTCGATTGCCACTTGTCCATCGTAAGGAAACTGGTTCCCGCATAGTTAGCTTCATAGCCAAGCACACGATCTAATTCAGTGGGATGACCAACCGATTCATGAATCGTAAGCCATAGGTGTGAAGGCTCAAGTACCAGATCATACTTGCCTGGCTCTACAGACTTACCGGCAATAAATTGCTTGGCTTGTTGTGCTGCCATCGCTGCGTCTTCCACAATATCATACGACTTATTGTATAAGATAATATCACCAGGTGCCTTTATCTTATCTCCAGCCTTGCCATCCAGATATTCATAGCCCATGCCAACCGGAGCACTGAAAGCGCTTCGTGTTTTAAATTGGCCTGATTGACGATCCACCACATTAACTTGAAAATTTGGCCATGTGCGATGTACATCCTGATCGATGTATGAACCTTCCGATGAGGCGAAGTATTTTTGCTCGTTCACGAGAAAGATCAGACTATTAACAAAGCTTGCACCATTCTCCATGGCTTTCGCATTCGCATTGAGCAATAATTCAATTTTTTCTTTTACAGGAACTTCAAATCCATTTTTTACAATCGGTGTTTTCCAACTCACTTCACCATACGAAGGAGTTCCGGCCAACTTTACAGGTTCACGTTGAAATTTTGAATTTGCCTTCGCAATGGCTACGGCACGCTCAGTCGTTTTCTTTATGCCATCAGGCGTAACGCTATTGCTTGCGGCAAAACCCCAGGTGCCATTGGCGATTACGCGTATGCCCACACCAAACGATTCCGTGTTGGTAACACCTTGCACTTTTTTCTCGCGCGTGGTAACAAACTGATTGAGATAGCGGCCAATGCGCACATCGGTATACGATGCGCCTAACGACTTAGCGGTGTTCAATGCAATATCCGCCAGTTGTTTTTTTTGGCTGGTGTCCAATAGTGGTGTAAGCAGTTGGCCAATCTCTACCTCGTGCGCGAAGGCCGAGAAGGGAAGGGCCATGGCACCGGATCCCATGCCTGCTAAGTGTATAAAATCTCGTCTCTTCATTTTTATAAATTAATTTCTTGTCTGTCAAATAGCTAATTATATCGTTCTTCCTGTATTGATTACGTTCACACCATTAAATCGAGCCGTTGAACTTCCATGCGATACTGCGCTCACCTGAGAAGGTTGTCCCTTACCATCGAAGAAAGAACCGAACATGCGATAATCGCGCTCGTCACAAACCTTCACACAACTGTTCCAAAACTCTTGCGTGTTGGATTGATAGGCAACATCGTTTAGTAAGCCAACAATTTTTCCTTGCTTTATTTCAAAGAAGACTTGTCCGCCAAACTGAAAGTTATAGCGCTGCTGATCGATGGAATATGACCCACGGCCCGCAATGTAAATTCCCTTCTCCACATCTTTGACCATTTCATCGATAGAATAAGGTTCTTTGGCCGGAGCTAGCGATACGTTTGGCATGCGCTGAAACTGTACATCGCTCCAACTTTGTGAATACGAGCAGCCATGTGATTCATTCTGACCCAGCATGTGCACCTGATCGCGTGTCGCCTGGAAGTTTACCAGGATACCATCTTTAATCAAATCCCAACGCTTACACTTTACACCTTCATCATCATAACCAACAGCGCCAAGAGAACCGGGTTGCGTTTTATCCGCAAAGATGCTCACTTGCTTGCTTCCATAATTGAACGTGCCCGACTTCAGTTTTTCAATACTGGCAAAACTGGTTCCGGCATAGTTGGCTTCATAGCCAAGAATACGATCGAGTTCTAATGGGTGGCCTACACTTTCGTGGATGGTGAGGCCAAGGTGATTAGGCTCCAGCACAAGATCATATTTACCCGGCTCAACCGATTTTGCAGAGATCATTTCCTTTGCTTGACGTGCCGCTGTAGCGGCATCTTCTATCATATCGTAGCTGTTGCGATATAAGATCATACCGGTGGGAGCGGACAATTTATCCTCTGCTTTCGGAATCAAATATTCATAGCCCATACCCATCGGGGCACTCATGGCTTCACGCGATTTGAATTTGCCTGAAGCACGATCAATTACATTAACCGTAAACGTAGGCCAAATGCGATGAATGTCCTGATCGATGTAAGAACCATCTGTTGAAGCAAAATATTTCTGTTCATTTATTTGAAAGAGGTTGGAGCTGGCAAAGTTGGCTCCGTTCTTTTGTGCTGCTGCATTAGCACTCAAGAGCAACTCCACTTTTTCCGAAACAGGAATTTCAAATGCATTTTTTTGTATGGGTGTATTCCACGATACTTCTCCATAACCAGAAACAGGCGCCAGCCTCACCGGCTCGGTTTGAAACTTACTATTCGCCTTCGCGATAGCCAATGCGCGCTCGGTTGCTTTTTTTATTCCATCGGTAGTCACATCATTGGTGGCCGCAAAACCCCACGTTCCTTTTGTGATCACGCGAACACCAACACCAAATGATTCCGTGCTCGTAATGTTTTGAACACGCGCTTCACGTGTACTGATGAATTGGTTTAAGTATCGGCCAATGCGAACGTCCGCATACGTAGCCCCACCAGAGCGAGCCGTGTTTAAAGCAGCATCTGCGAATTGCTTTTTCTGAGTCACTGTAAGTGGCATCTCCAATAGCGCCTCGATGGAGACCGGATTACCCATCATCTGAAAAGGTATCGCAAAGCTACCTAAGCCAAGTCCTGCCAGTTGAACAAAATCGCGTCTCTTCACAGAAAGTATGAGTTTAATTTTAAAGTTGGTTCATAAGAATTGAAATGTAGCTAAAAAAGTGAGAACACAAACACAATTAATATATAGGATCCTGGATTCAACCAAAAAGTGGAAAAATAGATTTTGTTAAAACCGATCGTTTTCATGTTGTCTATTCAATCACTTCTTTATGCTTTGTCTGAATCTTTGATCAAAACGCATTAACTTGAACCACCTATATAAATGCACATTTTATGAACACCAGAAAAATCGCCATCATTGGCGGAGGTAATTTAGGAGCTGCTATTGCTGAAGGATTATTAAAGAGTGGCTTTGCAACACCTCAGCAAATCACCGTGACAAGAAGAACTCTTTCACGATTGCACGCTTTGAAAGAACAAGGCGTCACGATCACCGATAACAATCAAGCCGCTATTGAAAGTAGTGATGTGATTATTGTTGCCTTGAAGCCTTACAATGTAAAAGAAGTATTGGAAGGATTGAAAAACTCTTTCGAGCCAAAAAAACATATCGTGATTAGTGTTGTCACAGGCATCTTCCTGAAAGAGTTAACGGCCATTGTTGATCATGGCGTTCCCATGTTTCGCGCCATGCCTAACACGGCTATTGCCATTCAGGAATCCGTGACTTGCCTTTGTCAATCCAATGCCCCAGATTCACAGATTGAATATGTAACGGATTTGTTCAACCAATTGGGTGTAAGCATTTCTATTGATGAGAAACTCATGGATGCTGCAACCGTATTAGGAGCTTGTGGAATTGCCTATGCTTTACGTTTCATTCGCGCTGCAACTCAAGGTGGAATTGAAATTGGTTTTGACGCGAAGACGGCTAACCTGATTGCTTCCCAAACCGTGAAAGGTGCGGCTGAATTATTATTGAAGGGCAATCGCCATCCTGAAGAAGAAATTGATAAAGTGACAACGCCTAAAGGTTGTACGATTGTGGGGCTCAATGAAATGGAACATCGTGGATTTAGTTCTTCGTTGATCAGGGGTATTGGAGCTTCGTACAATAAGATTACTTCCTAGAAGAAAGGACTCACAAAATATATCTAAAGTTTTTAACAAGATAGGTTAGGGTGGGTAGAGATTCCCCATCTAAATTTTTCATTGTATAAATCCACGATAAACAATATCTTAAGGGGAAACTTTTTAGATATTGACTTCTTCTTCGCCACACTTGCGTCAACTTCTTGAACGAATAAAATCACTATTCCGTCAGGACAAAAACACCGTTTACCTGTTCCTCTCAGCCATTGTTTTGTCTATAGGAATTTTACAATCCTGTAATGAATCCAACAATCTGGCATATGAATCGGATATTCCTGATACGATCAGTTATAATTTCGACATCAGGCCAATCCTATCCGATAAGTGTTTTAAATGTCATGGGCCTGATGCTAATAAAAGAGCCGTAGGATTACGATTAGATATTGCGGATAGCGCCTACAAAATATTGGATGAAAATCCTTCCTGGCATGCCATCGTCCCGGGCGATCCGATGCTTTCTCAAGTATTCTTGCGCGTATCATCTACGGATACTGCTTTGCAGATGCCGCCCGTAAATTCAAAGTTAACCTTAACAACGCGCGAAGTTAAACTGATCCAAAAATGGATTGAACAAGGTGCGCACTATGAACCTCACTGGTCATTCATACCGCCTAAAGATCTAAGCATTCCTACAGTAAAAAACAAAGCTTGGACAAAAAATGAAATTGACTATTTCATTTTACAAAAGCTGGAGCAAAATGGATGGGTAGCGAGTGAAGAGGCTGATAAGGAACGCTTATTAAAGCGTTCATCTCTCGACTTGAATGGTCTACCTCCCTCACTGGAAATGATGGATGCCTTTTTGGCGGATAATGATCCAAATGCTTATGAGAAAATCGTTGATCAATTATTGCAACAACCTTCCTATGGAGAAAAGATGGCGGTGCACTGGATGGACGTTGCAAGGTTTGCTGATTCTCATGGCTTTCAGGATGACAGTTACCGCACGCAATGGCCGTGGCGCGACTGGGTGATCAAGGCGTTCAATCAGAATATGTCTTATCAGGATTTTATTACCTGGCAACTGGCCGGTGACTTGCTTCCCGATGCAACGAAAGAGCAACTGCTGGCTACCGGTTTCAATCGCAATCATAAGATCACGGAGGAAGGCGGCATAATTCCGGAAGAGTACCGTTCTATGTATGTTACGGACCGCACGGACTTACTGGGTAAGGCTGTACTCGGAGTAACCATTGAATGCGCCCATTGTCATGATCATAAGTATGATCCATTTTCACAGAAAGATTATTATCAGCTCTATGCTTTCTTCAACAACGTAAATGAATATGGTATCGAATCGGTGGTGGGTGGCCCCGAAACCTATGCGAAGAAACCATTCATGGAAATTACTGAAGAGGACCTGAAGGGCATACTATCATTCATTAATAAAAAAGACACCAATCAATTGATCGTTTCAGTAATGGGTGATCTCGATACGATACGGAAAACTCATGTGCTCAAGCGCGGTAACTATGATGCCCCTGGTGAGGAAATACATGTAGGAACTCCTTCTTCCATTTTACCCTTCAATGATGACTATCCAAAAAATAGACTGGGATTGACTCAATGGTTGTTTGATAAGCAAAACCCACTTACCGCAAGAGTTTTTGTAAATCAAATGTGGCAGGAGTTTTTTGGAAAGGGCTTAGTAAAAACCTCTGGTGATTTCGGTATGCAGGGGGAGTTGCCATCACATCCCGATCTGTTGGATTGGCTCGCGGTTGATTTTATGTCACACGGTTGGGATATCAAACGGCTGGTAAAAAAACTTGTAACTTCAGCAACGTATCGTCAATCCGCTATTGTGAATGATGAAAAGCTAAAAGCAGATCCTGAAAATATTTATCTATCGCGCGCACCTCGCTATCACATCGAAGCAGAGTTTATCAGAGATCTCGTGTTAACTTCAAGTGGTTTACTCGTTAAAACAATAGGTGGCCCGAGCGTAAAACCCTATCAGCCGGAAGGGCTATGGGAAGGTGCCACTTCAGGTCGCGGAATTTTATCTACGTATAGACAAGATCATGGAAAAGATCTTTATCGCAGAGGTCTTTATACGTTTGTTAAGAGAACAGTTCCTCCTCCCACTATGGGTATTTTCGATGCAAGCAACCGCGATCAGTGTGAGGTAAAAAGATTACGGACAAACACTCCTTTGCAAGCACTGATGATGATGAACGATCCTGCTGTGCTTGAAGCTTCGCGTGTACTTGCTGCAAAATTGCTCACAGAAGATAACAACAGCACTCAGGATAAAATCACCAAAGCATTCCGGCTGATTATCTGCAGGAAGCCGCGCGAAAAAGAAATGGCAATCCTGCAAAGTTATTATGATGAACAAGTAAAAAACATCTCTGCTGCATCCTCGAAAGATTTATTAGACGCAGGGGAATATCCAATCCCAAAAAATGTGGACACGATAGAACTCGCAGCCATGATGCAAGTGATTAGCACGATATATAATTTAGAAGAGGCGATAACAAAGTAATGATATGGGAAATGATTTATTTGAATATGGTCTCAACTTCAACCGCAGACGCTTCTTGTCAAAAGCAAGTCTGGGGCTTGGTAGTTTAGCGTTGGGTTCCTTATTGGTACCTGGTCTTTTTGGTGGTAACAAAAATCAGGATGATAATTTTGTGCCCGGGATTCCGCATTTTGCACCGAAGGCAAAAAGAGTAATTTATTTGTTTCAGAATGGAGCACCTTCTCAACTAGAGTTGTTTGATTACAAACCAAAACTCCGTGAGATGGTGGGGCAGGAACTTCCTGCTTCGATAAGAGGGGGTCAACGATTAACGGGCATGACAGCCAATCAAGATTCTTTTCCGTTGGCCGGATCATTTGTTGATTTCAAACAATACGGTGAGTCGCGCGCCTGGATCAGCGATCTGTTTCCATACACTTCAAAAATTGTTGATGACATCTGCATCGTAAAGTCGATGTACACGGAGGCTATCAATCACGATCCTGCATTAACTTTTTTGCAGACCGGTGCGCAGCAAGGTAACCGGCCATCGATGGGTTCATGGCTCAGCTATGGACTTGGCAGCGAGAATAAAGATCTTCCTGCATTTACGGTTTTACTTTCGCGCGGAATTGGTAATGGGCAAGGTGTATATACAAAACTCTGGTCGAATGGATTTCTTGATTCAATCCATCAGGGTGTGCAGTTTAGCTCAGGTGAAAATCCGGTTTTGTTTATCAAAGATCCTAAAGGTATGGATCGTGATACCCGCAGGAAAATGTTAGATAACGTTTCATCGCTTAACCAACTTGCTTATCAGGAGTTTGGCGATCCTGAAATCACTACAAAAATTCAGCAGTATGAAATGGCTTACCGGATGCAAACTTCGGTGCCCGAGGTGATGGATGTATCCAAAGAACCTGATGACATCATCAAACTCTATGGCCCCGATTGTCTAGTGCCCGGAACTTTTGCAGCAAACACATTGCTCGCACGAAAACTTTCAGAAAACGGTGTGCGGTTTGTTCAGCTCTATCATCAGGGTTGGGATCAGCATGGAGATTTGCCTTATGAAATTACCAAGCAGGCAAAGGATGTTGATCAAGCCTCTGCCGCATTAGTCACCGATTTAAAACAACGAGGCTTGCTAGACGAGACCCTTGTGATATGGGGTGGAGAATTTGGACGTACTAATTACAGTCAGGGAACACTGACTAAAGATAATTACGGGCGTGATCATCACCCGCGTTCCTTCAGCATCTGGATGGCCGGTGGTGGAGTGAAGCCTGGCATTGTTTACGGTGAGACGGACGAGTTTGGATATAATGTTATCAAAGACCCAGTGCACGTGCATGACTTTCATGCGACTGTTTTATATCAACTGGGACTTGATCATGAAAGACTGGTATTTAAACATCTGGGCAGGCGCTATCGTCTGACTGATGTGGACGGTAAAGTTGTAAAAGATATTCTTGCTTAGGATTTTATGAAAGAGCACTTACGATCCTATGCCGGCAATTTTCTATTTGCCCTGAACATTTTCATCATCTTCCTTCTGCTTTTTGAAAGCAAACTTGAAATTCCAGTCTGGTTGCATCCATTTGGCAGAATGCATTTGCTTCTGCTCCATTTTCCGATTGTGCTGCTTTTGATTTCGATGATCTTAGAAATTTTCGGCACCCGAATTTCTTTTAATAAACAACCATTCTATGAGGAGTTTACATCCATTGTATTGCTCGTTGGAGTTATCTCCGCAGGTATTACCGTTATCATGGGCCTATTCTTGTCAAGGCAAGGTGACTATGGGCGTAATGTTTTATCATGGCACAAATGGTTTGGAGTAAGTATTTTCTTTCTGGGCTCCGTCATGTACACCATCAGAAGTTCAGATAAGTATAAAACAGTAATGGTAAAAGTGGGTGGATCCATTACTATCGTTTGTCTTCTGCTTACAGGACATTTCGGAGCAGCATTAACACATGGTGATGGTTTTATCTGGAACTCAGTTATGGATGACCGTGCTGAAGTGGTGCCCATTGAACATGCGCTCGTTTTCGACCATTTGATAAAACCGATATTGGATAGTAAGTGCACGGGTTGTCATAATCCTGACAAGCTTAAAGGAAAATTAGTGTTGACGGATTCTGCGTCTATTCACAAAGGAGGAAAATCCGGAAAATTGTTTGTGTCCGGCAACCCTGAAATCAGTCTGCTTATGAATCGTATTCACGTTGAGCCAGAAAGTAAAAAGCATATGCCTCCGTCAGGAAATACTCAACTTACTCCTGATGAAAAAGAACTTCTTCGCTTGTGGATTAAAGCAAACACTCAGTTTAATCAAACGATAGTAAGCTTGCCACCAACGGATTCATTAAGACTTCTCGCAACAGCATATTTAAATACAAGTGAAACCCTTGAGGACCCATTTGAGTTTTCATCAGCTGATGAAGAGACTGTTAAAAGTCTTAATACAAATTATCGGGTAGTCTCTCCATTGGCCAAAAATTCTCCCGCATTGTCAGTCAGTGTCTACAACAAAGAAACCTATACCTCACAAACATTGAATGAATTAATGGATGTAAAAAATCAGATTGTATCACTGGAACTCAGCAAAATGCCAGTCACCGATAATGATTTGCAAAATGTAGCGAAGTTTGAAAATCTTCGCAGGTTAAACTTAAACTTCACCAACATTACGGGTGATGGACTGGCAACACTTGCCTCTTTGAAACATTTAACTAGGTTATCGCTTTCAGGGACGAAGGTTAACTACCCGGATCTAAAACAAACCTTAGTAGATTTTGAAAATCTAAATACTATTTCATTGTGGAAGACAGAAGTGACAGCTGATGAGATCAATCAACTACAAACGGAGTATAAAAATATTCAGTTTCTCGTTGGCTTAAAGGATGATGGAAGCAATCCCATCAAGCTTAATACTCCAAAGCTCAAACATAAGTCTGTCGTGTTTGATGATTCCATTCAACTTCAATTGTTTCATCCGGTGAAAGGTGTTGAGATCCGATTCACAACCGATGGAGGCGAACCCGACTCTACCGCTTCGATATTCAATGGCACAACTATTTTGAAAGAAAGTACAACGATTAAGGCCCGGGCTCATAAGTCGGGCTGGTTAAGTAGCGATGCCGTAACCTTGCATGTGTACAGGAGCTACTATAAACCCGATAGTATTATGTTGCTATCTAAGCTTAATCGGGTTCACCCAGCTAATGGTGCTCAAACATTTTTTGATCATCAGCTTGGAACGTTTAATGCTAACAGTCCGGCATGGGCCAACAATTGGGCCGGCTTCTTAAAAAATGACATGGAACTGCTATTGGAGTATAAAACACCCAAAGAGATTTCATCTATTGCGATGAACACACTTATTGAAACTGAAACATCTATTTTCCCTCCTGCCACTATTGAAATCTGGGGAGGACCTTCAATCGACAAGATTCAATTGATTACAAGGATGAATCCAGAATACCCCAAAGATTATCGAAAGCCGTTTATCGAATTGATTGAGTGTAAAGTACCGAAGCGTAAAGTCTCGTATCTCAAAATAATAGCGAGGCCCCTAAGGAAACTTCCTTCCTGGCACAAGAACAAAAATAACCCTGCCCTCTTGCTTGTGGATGAGGTGTTGATTAATTGAGCGGATTGACAGGTCATATAAGTAAAAGAAAACCTTCGAAAAGAGATTGCCTTTAAAATAGCAAAACACACTTTAGAACCCCTGCGAAAGGAAATCGCGATGATTTAAAAGTTTACATTTGTAGTATGTCTGAATTGTTCGCCTCCACCAGCCGCATTATTGTTACCTGCAGCAAAAGACTTGCTCCTTATCTGGAGCAGGAAGTCATCGAATTAGGGCTCAAGCCTGAGCGCACCTTTGTTACTGGTGTTGAACTTCAGGGAACTATCAATGATTGCATTTTATTAAATCTGAATCTGCGTTGTGCAAGCCAGGTGTTGTATTCACTTAAAAGTTTCCGATGCAACGGTCCTGATGATCTTTATGAAGCATTGATTCGTTATCCCTGGGAGAATTTACTTTCTAACGATGGTTATTTTTCCGTGACCAGTAATGCCACGCACTTCACGGTAAACAACGACATGTTTGTGAATGTAAAAGTGAAGGATGGTATTGCCGATCGTATGCGCAGAGAAACCATGCGCAGACCAGATTCAGGATCTGAGCTCGACCGCGCGGTTTTCCATCTGTATTGGAAAGATGAACATGCCGAAATTTTTCTGGATACGTCTGGTCAAACACTTGCCAAACATGGTTATCGCAAAATTCCCGGCAAGGCACCGATGATGGAGTCATTGGCTGCAGCCACCGTAATGGCAACGAAATGGAATCGTCAATCACCCTTTGTTAATCCGATGTGTGGATCAGCTACTGTAGCTATTGAAGCGGTGATGATCGCCACCAATCGCAGGCCTGGATTGTATCGTAAGAATTACTCATTCATGCATGTAACTGGATATGATCCATTGTATTACAACGAGCAAGCACAAAAGCTACAAGATCAAATTGTAGAAATTCCTGATCTGAAAGTAATTGCTTCCGACATTAGTGAAGATGCTATCAATATATCCAAAATAAATGCTGGGCTTGCTGGAGTCGAGCATCTGATGGAGTTTGAGTTGTGCGATTTTGCAGAAACGAAAATGCCAGAAACACCCGGTGTAATTTATTTCAATCCTGAATATGGAGATCGACTGGGTGTGGTGACGGAATTAGAAACAACGTATGCGCGCATTGGTGATTTCTTAAAAAAGAAATGCCAGGGCTATCTGGGATACATCTTCACTGGCAATCTTGATCTCGCCAAAAAAATTGGTTTGAAGGCCAGCCGCAGAATTGAATTTTATACGAGTACGATCGACTGTCGTCTTTTAGAATATGAATTGTATGGAGGAAGCAAGAGAGCGCCCAAGCCTGAAGTGCAAGTTACCGAGTAAATCATCCTAAAATTAAATGAACAATGAATCCAGCACCATTTAAATTTATAATTTCATCGCTCTTACTTTGTTTGCTAATCACAAGGCCTAATGAAAGTATGGGACAGAAAAATATTACTACGCGAATAATCGCACACCGTGGTGCATGGAAAAATACCGGAGTTCCTGAAAACTCGATCGCATCGCTTAAGCATGCCATCCGGTTGAATTGTTGGGGAAGCGAGTTTGATGTACACATATCCTCTGATTCTGTTCCATTTGTTCTTCATGATCATACCATTCAGGGAATTCATATTGAAAAAACCACTGCTGCTGAACTTTCTAAAATCAAACTTTCTAACGGAGAGCCGCTTCCTACATTGGAGTCCTATCTGAAAGCTGGAAAAAGTCAAAACATCACACGCCTTATTCTCGAAATAAAATCCTCCAGCATCAGCAGAGAGCGATCGTTGGCACTGACAAAGAAGTGTGTTGAAATGGTGCATAAATTAAATGTAGCGTTCATGACCGAATACATTGCTTTTGATTTCGATGTGTGTAAAAAGGTTAAAGAACTCGATCCATCAGCAACTGTAAGCTACCTGGAAGGAGATAAAAGCCCTGATGAAATAAAGAAAGCAGGACTGGATGGATTGGATTATCACTATAGCGTATTCCAACAACATGAAGATTGGCTAAAAATATCCAAAAAGAAAAAATTGATCACGAATGTCTGGACAGTGAATGAAGAAGAAATGATGCGCTGGTTTATAGATCGAACTGTGAATTTTATTACCACTAATGAACCAGAGAAGTTGATTGAACTAATGAAGTAGGAGTGAGATAAACCGTTCAGCACTTTTTTGATCTACTCAGATAACGTTCGTGGAATACACGTATCGTTTTTATATTTTGTCAATTAATTAACATTTATTCTATGCATTTTCTATTTACTCCCAAAGCTCTTTTATTGTCCGCAGTGGTTTGCTTCATCAGCATCCTGACTTTCGCACAAACAGATCGGGTACTACCGGCTGAATCAGCAGTGAACTCTACTGGTCAGGTCACTATCAAAGGCAAGGTGGTTCCATACAAAGTTACAGCAGGAACGCAGCCTGTATATAATCCCGAAGGAAAGCCCAGTGCCTCACTATTCTATACCTATTACGAACGCACCGATGTGACCGACAAAAGCAAAAGGCCCTTTGTGATTTCTTTCAACGGTGGCCCAGGCTCAGCTTCGGTGTGGATGCATGTTGCTTACACCGGACCCAAGCAATTGAATATCGATTCTGAAGGATTCCCAATACAACCTTATGGGGTACGCGATAATCCGCATTCAATTTTAGATGTTGCTGATATCGTTTACATCGATCCGGTGAACACAGGTTTCTCACGCATTCTTGATCCGAAAGCAGAGAAGTCAACCTTCTTCGGTGTGAATGCCGACATTAAATATCTCGCTGATTGGTTAGATGTATTTGTAAGCAGAACCGGTCGTTGGACTTCCCCTAAATATATCATTGGCGAAAGCTACGGCACGACACGTGTTTCTGGTTTAGCACTCGAACTTCAAAATGCGCATTGGATGTATTTGAATGGCGTTATCCTTGTGTCGCCAACTGATTTGGGAATTAAGCGCGATGGTCCGGTGAATGACGCGCTTGCTTTGCCTTATTATGCCGCAGCTGCCTGGTATCAAAAAGCGTTACCGGCCGATCTTCAGCAGAAAGATTTAAGTGATATTCTTCCGGAAGTAGAAGCATTTACTATTGATGAATTGATTCCTGCTCTTGCTAAAGGAGGTTTCATAGATGAATCAAAGAGAAAACAGATTGCTGCAAAAATGTCGCGCTACTCTGGTCTTTCTGAAAAAATAATTCATCAGCATAATTTATCGATACCTACTCAATTTTTCTGGAAAGAATTGTTGCGTGAGAAAGGGTTTACAGTAGGTCGCTTAGACTCACGCTATTTAGGTATTGATCGTCAGATTGCCGGTGAACGTCCTGATTACAACTCAGAACTTACTTCATGGTTGCATTCCTTCACACCGGCCATTAACTATTATTTGAGAGATGTATTAAAGTTTAAGACTGATTTACAATATAACATGTTTGGACCAGTGCATCCGTGGGATAATTCGAATGACAAAACCGGAGAAAATCTTCGTCAGGCAATGGCTGAAAACCCATACATGCATGTGATGATTCAGTCAGGATATTTTGATGGGGCTACTACTTACTTCGATGCGAAGTATTCGATGTGGCAACTTGACCCAAGTGGTAAGATGAAAGATCGCCTGCGCTTTGAAGGTTACCGCAGTGGTCACATGATGTATTTACGTGCCGAAGATCTGGCTACTTCGAATGAGCACATCAGGGATTTTATCAAGAAGTCTTTGCCTGCGCCTGGGAAGCCTGCTAAGTATTAGAAAGGCACTTAATAAAAAATTAAAAGTCCGAGATTGTGTCGGACTTTTTTTACTTCTTACTCATTCATCCTTTAGCGCTTCTACTGGATTTATTTGAGCCAACATCAAAATTTTATCTACTCTGATCTTAAACTATTTACCGGATTGGTTACCGATGCCTTGATGGTCTGCACGCTGATGGTCAGTGATGCCACTGTGAGCAGAAATATTCCTGTTATCACAAATGTTTCCCAACCGATATCAATCCTAAAAGCAAAATTTTGCAACCAGTCATTGATAAAGTAATAAGTGACCGGTGAAGCAACCGCAAATGCCACGAGAATCTGTAAGAAAAAATCCTTTGAGAGAAGCCATAAAATCGCATTCACGGAAGCCCCTAATACTTTTCGTATTCCAATTTCTTTTGTTCGCTGTTGCGAAACGAAGGTAACGAGGCCCCAAAGTCCAAGACAAGAAATTAAAATCGCCAATCCGGCAAAGATTCTAAACAAGATATACAGCCTCGTTTCCGATTTATAGAAAGAATCAATTTGAGTGTCGAGAAACTGAAATTCATATACGCCATCGGTAAAGTGTTTTTTCCAGATAAGTTCTATCTGAGTTAATGTCTCTGAAAGATGTGCATCTGACTCCAACCTGATACTGGCATGAGTATATACATTATGATCTTGGATGATGAGTGTTGGAGAAATTGCATACTTTAGTGGTTCGGTATTGAAGTCCGCCACTACTCCTGCTATTTCGGTATCTCCGCCCCACCAAAATAATTTCCCTACGGCCTCTTGAGGAGATCCTAAATCAAGTGTTTCTAATAGTTTTTCATTAACCACCACCCTTGTCACCAGTTTCATTGCTGAATCTACTTTAGTATTGTTTCCTGCCTCCTGAGGAATGTAACCACTCAGCAATTTTAAGCCATACAGATCATAAAAATGATCATCACCATAAATGGCACACACACTCTGACGATCTGTATTTTCTGTTTTACTTATGGTATTCCACCAATGATCATCGCTGATGGGCGATGACCGGGCAAATGAAACATCTTCGACTCCACGAACCAGTTTTAATTCATTAGTAAATGCCTGTCGTTTATTTTGACCACCAAGTTCTAAATTGATAATATTTTCCGTCTCAAATCCCAAATCATTGTTGCGCATGTAATTTACTTGCTGTGCGATTAATACTACTGCTATGAACAAACCCGTTGAGATTGTAAATTGAATAACAACAAGTCCTTTGCGCAGCCACGATAATTCTTGAATTCCAGTACCCGAAGAGTTTGATTTTAGTACAACTACCGGATTAAATTTAGAAGTGATCCATGCCGGGTAAAGCCCTGCTGACAAACCGGTGAATACGACAAACAGCAGCAATCCTATGATTAACTCAGGTGATTGCAATGGGTTGAAAGTAATCTCCTTTTCCAGCAAGTCATTCAATGGAGATAGAGAGAGTTTAACAATGGCAATTGCAATGAGGCACGAGATACCAGTAATGATAAATGCTTCCCCCATGAATTGCCCTATGAGCTGGGATCTTTTGGCTCCAATAGATTTTCTTATTCCAACTTCTCTGGCTCGAATAAATGTCTGTGCGGTAGACAGATTTAGAAAATTGATGCAGGCGAGCGTCAATACTATCAATCCAATGAATGCAAAAAACCATAACTATGAAAAATCTATCGCAGCTACCCAAGGGCCTCCGCCAAACCGCTTTGTGTCAAAATGAATATCATGCAATTGTTGTATTTCAAAAGATCCTTGAATTGCTTTATCTACTGTTGGAGCAGAGTTAATATTCTTATCAGCTATTTGCTTTAGTTGCGTCTCTACATGTCTAGGATCCGTTTTCTCATCAATTACAATGTAAGTAACTACTGCAAGTTTATTCCATGCAAAATCTCCGAAATACCAGGTGTCTCCATGATCCAGAAACTCTTCATTGGGAACATAAGAAAGAAGTATAGAGGCAGGCAGACTTGTATTCGAAGGCAAGTCGCGCATAATTCCTCCTATTGTGATTATAAATTTATCTCGATACTTAAAGGTTTTGCCAATAGCGTCTTCATTACCGAAATACTTTTTGGCAATCGTTTCAGTTACTATGGCCTGATAAGGAATTATCAATGCCTTGGTGGCATCTCCACTTACTATTTCGATATTAAAAATATCAAGAAACGCGGGCTCGACAATGAGTACATGATCTTGTTTGAAAATTTTTTGAGGGCTAATCTCAATCATCGCCTTAAATTGTGGGCGGGCTAATGCAACCGTTTCAATACCTGATATATCATTGCGTATTGCTTCTGCCAACGGAAATGGTGAAGCATAAAGATTAAATTGCTTGCCTGTTTCTGTCCAAACAGAATTTACACGATAAATGCGATCTGTTTTGCTATGATACACATCAAAACTCAATTCATGTTTTACAAATAATCCAATCAGTATGCACACACTCATTCCTAGCGTTAAGCCTGTAACATGAAGCAACGAATTAAGTTTTTGTCGTCTTAAATGACGTACGCTGAACAGTAGGTTATTCAAGATCATAGGGAAAAAATTTAGTTCAACTGAAAATCTATTTCTAAATAAAATTCCTGGCCTGAAAAAACGAATCGTATTCCACACTAATCTTTTCTTTGCTTTTCCTATTCCAAATGACTTTATATCTTTTTCAAACTTTTGAAAAAGATCACCTTCAATCTCTTCGAGAATATATGGAGGACAAAACCAACGTAAAAACCATAGGACCCAAGAGGGAGGTTCATTACCCATCGTTTTCACGACCCTGAAATTTTCAATTGTGGTATCATCTTCCATAAATCCACCCGAGCATTCTTCATGGCACGCAGCATGGCCATGCCTGCACTCGTAATCGTATAGATGCGCTTTCTTCTGCCTCCTCTTTCATTGGTGGCGCCACCTAATTTCGATTTAATAAATCCTTTGTCCTCCAGTCGATAGAGTGTAACATGAACAGCACTGAGATTCACTTCACGCTTCAACCGAGTCTCTATTTCCTCTGCAATAGCTGCCCCGTAAGCATCTTCCTGTAAAGCCCCTACCATCGTTAAAATCAATTCTTCAAATTCACCAAGATAATCTTTAGCCATATATATGCTTATACTTTGTAAAGCAAATAAACAAAAAATAAACTTTTAAGCAAGAGCGTTGTGATTCCCCAGTTTAGCGGAATAACTCTAAAAATTTCTTTGAAAGCAGATTTTTGGAATACTTCTTCTCTGCTAATTGTCGTGATGCTTGCTGATGTGCTGTGAGAAGCTCCCGATCTGAAAGAAAAGGTCTGATCTTTTTTACAAATTCAGTAGGCTGATGTGGATCTGTATAAACACCACATTTACTCTCCTCAATCTCCTTCCTGATCCATCCACCAAAATTGATGACAATGAGTTTACCGGCAGCAAGGCCATCAAAAAATTTATTAGGTGAACCGGTTTCTAAAATAGGAAGAGGCCTATAACAAATGAATGTGGCGTCTGTCACGTTTAGTAATTCTTTAACGCCATCGCGATTGGTGAAATCGATAAACGTGAGGTTTAACAACCCCATTTGTTTAATATTTCCCTTCAATCGATCCAGTAATGCACCATCGCCACAGATAAAAAATTGAATAGGCAACTCCGCTTTGCGCGATGCATTGGCACATTCCAATAGATAATCAAGACCATTTGCCAACCCAACTGCTCCGATATAAGAGATCACAAATTTTCCTTTCACATTAAACTTCTCCTCCAACATCGGGTTCTTTGCCTCCGGCTTGTAATAATCGCAGTCTGCCATGTTGGGTAGCAGGTGAACTTTCTTGCCGGGCACCTTCTTTTCAATTGCTGATTGGATGCTGGGCGATAATGCCACCACCGAATGCGCGGATATATAAATTGACTTCTCGAGTTGATAGAGCAGGGTCTGAAAAAAGTAATTGTTTACAAAACCTATTTGAATCGGAGCATCGGGCCATAGATCTCCCACTTCAAAGATGTAAGGAATTTTATGTTGCCACTTAATCCACCGTGCGGCCAATCCTACTGTGAGGGGTACCGAAATCGCGTAGCAATAATCAGCGGTTTTAAATTGATTACTTAATCTTACCGCTCCCCAGACATATTTAATGAAAGCCCAGCTACGAGCAACAAACCCAAAACGATTATCATAAGCTACTGGCAAGTAATGCACTTCTATCCCTTCAATATTCTGCTTTATATATTCTTTGTGATGATGTGTTGTGACGATCGACACCTTTATACCCCTATCAACGAGGGCTTTAGCCAAATAATAAGATCGGATGGCTCCGCCCTTTTCGGGAAGATTAAAATGCTGATGAAGGATTAACACATTCACGGTGCAAAGAAAGAAAACCAAGTGTGGATCACCTCAATACGATAAAGCTTTTTACTTGGCATGTTCTATTATTTGTTACTTTTGAAAACATCAAATTTTCTAATTATGAAATTCATCCCATTTCTTGTTCTTCTAACCTGTGCCCAAATGGGCTTTAGTCAAAAACCTGAAAAATTATTCAATGGAAAGGACCTTAAGGGCTGGAAAATTCATGGCACCGAAAAATGGTATGTCAGTAAAGGGGAACTCATCTGTGAAAGCGGACCCGATAAACAATACGGATATCTAGCAACAGACAAAGAATTCAAAGACTTTGAACTCACATTAATGTTTAAACAGGAGTCAAATGGCAATAGTGGTGTTTTCTTTCATTCACAAATAGAAGGAATTGTAATAAACGGCTGGCAGGCTGAGGTGGCACCTATAAATTTGCACAGTGGCGGTATATATGAATCTTATGGAAGAGGTTGGCTCATTCAACCAACGGCCGACAAAGAAAAAGTGCTTATTGAAAATGATTGGAATGAAATGAAAGTAATGGTGAAAGGAAACACTGTTACCACTTGGCTTAACGGCACCGAGATGATCACGCTGACGGACGAAAAGATTGGTTCTAGTTCAGGTAAAATTGCGCTCCAAATTCATGATGGTGGTGGTGTTAAAGTGAGATGGAAGAATATCCGAATCAAAACACTGTAAACAAAATTGACTATAAAACAAATAAGGTCTTCCCTTTGGGGAAGACCTTATTTGTTTTATAAAAGGCTAAGAAGCTGAGACTATTTCTCCTGCATACTACATGAGTAATGAAGAATATTCTGAACAGATTCGGCTGATGGCTCGAGGAGCGTTGACTCTAGTTCGTGACGAACAGAATTCAATTCGTTATACTGAGCCTGCAGTTCGCTGTCACAAAGAAGTGCTCGGTTAATCTCCCTGGTCTCCTTCTCCGAAGTCTCGTGGTATAGAAACCTGATCAGATCGTTTTGGGTAAAGGTCTTTATCATAGGCAATATTATTTTTATTCATTCTCTTTCTAAGGTTGATCAAGGCATAACGCATTCTGCCCAATGCCGTATTGATACTTACTCCAGAACGATCCGCTATTTCCTGAAAACTCATTTCCAGGTAATGGCGCATGATCAATACCTGCTTTTGTTCCTCCGGCAATTCTTTGATCAAATCCCGAAGTCGTGATCTGGTGTCGCGAATAAGTTGCTTTGATTCAGACGACTCTTCTGAAAACTGCATGGAATCAAAAACCCTACTACCATCTTCCAACACCACCTGTGGGTAGCGCTTATTTCTGCGAAAGCGGTCAATGGCAAGGTTGTGAGCAATGCGACTAATCCAAGGCAAAAATTTACCTTCTTCATTATACCGACCACTTTTGATGGTATTCACCGCCTTGATAAAGGTATCCTGAAGCAGATCTTCAGCCTCATAACGATCTTTTACAATCATGTAAATAGCCGTATAAATACGGGATTTGTGTCTCTGAAGTAGCATGCCGAAGGCTTCTTCGTTACCGGTTTGATAGAGCGTAACCAATTGGCTGTCGCTGAATCTTCTGTCAATCATCTTTCTTTCGTTTAGGTAACGTAGATGTCTGGCTCGATAGTATGTGGGTTAAATGGAATGTTTGTGAATTGAAAAGTAGAAATATTCTTCGAAAGCACAAAAATTTTTAAAATAATTCTTGCCTCCTACATAATTTCTTATGCTATTTGAGCCCGATTTTAAAAACCATGGCAGTAGCAAAAAAAAGAGTAATCAAAAGTCTGGAGAATCTGAGTGAAGACCTAAAGGATTTGTTGCGAGAGCAATACCCAAATGGTTATGAGTCCAGCATTACGAGAATTTCCAACGCAAAAAAAGAACCGATCTTCGTGTTCCCGCTTGAAACGTACGACTCTGTGTACTTGGTGAAAGTACCAGCAACTAAAAATAGTGATGGTGGGTATGATGTGGAGTCCAGCAAAAAGCAGGAATTCGATGGCGATGATGATGCGCGCACGCCAGCCGAAGATGATGATTTTGATAACAGTGGAGACTTTGATAGTGATAGTGACGAAGGTGGCAAAGAAGCCAGCTACGATCCAGACTTCGATAATTAATATATTTTTTTTTGTCTTATGCGAACACCATCCACACGGTTGGTGTTTTTGTTTTATCCGCCTTAGATATAACACACCATGGTGTTTTAATACCGAGTAGGACAACGCGTTCCTATTTTCTATTTTTGCCGTTTCCCATGCTTCCAATTCCGAACGATTCCCATTTAGACGATCTCGACCCAAAAGAGTTTATCATTATCAAAAGGGCCAGAGTCAATAATCTTAAAAACCTTAGCGTTGCCATACCACGAAATAAACTGGTAGTCATCACCGGTTTGTCTGGTTCGGGAAAATCATCGCTGGCATTTGATACGCTCTTTGCTGAGGGGCAGCGCATGTATGTCGAAAGCCTTAGTTCGTATGCGCGTCAGTTCTTAGGTAGAATGGAGAAGCCAGAAGTGGATTACATTAAAGGAGTTTCTCCAGCTATTGCCATTGAACAAAAGGTGAACACACGTAATCCGCGGTCTACCGTAGGCACCACCACAGAAATCTATGACTATCTCAAGTTGTTGTTCGCCCGAATTGGAACTACATCTTCACCAATCAGTGGCAAAGAAGTAAAGCGCGACACCGTATCGGATGTAATTGACTTCATTAATAAGTATAAGGAAGGCACCCGGGTAATGGTTGCCACTCCTTTGAAAATTTCGAAGGGTAGAAAGTTAGAAGATGAGTTAAATCTCTTGTTGAGCAAAGGCTTTGCGCGGATTCTGGTTAATGGTGAAGTCAAATTCATTGAAGAAATCGTAAATCCTACCCTAGCACCTACCGATGAAGCAAAAGAAACAGCTAAAAAGAAAAAAACAGTTAAGGCATCAAAAATAAATGAAGGAGAGTTTGAAGTATTAATCGATCGTGCTGTAGTTAATGCTGATGATGAAGATCTTACTTTCCGCTTATCAGATTCTGTTCAGACTGCTTTTTTTGAAGGTCATGGTGATTGTCTTATCTATTCCGAAAACCAGAAAACGCATTTCTCAGATCGTTTTGAATTAGATGGAATCACCTTTACAGAACCCTCCATCAACCTCTTCAGTTTCAATAATCCTTTTGGGGCCTGTCATACCTGCGAAGGATTTGGCAAGATCTTAGGCATTGATGAAGATCTGGTGATCCCCGATAAAAGTTTTTCTGTCTTTGAAGGTGCTGTAGCCCCATGGCGAGGTGAGGTAATGAGTGAGTGGGCGAAGCCATTAATCAAAAACGGAATCAAGTTCGATTTCCCAATCCACAGAGCTTATGGAGAGCTCTCCCAAAAAGAACGCGACTTACTTTGGAATGGGAACCAATATTTCGAAGGAATTCATGCTTTCTTCAAATACCTGGAATCAAAAACTCATAAAATACAATATCGTGTCATGCTATCGCGCTATCGAGGACGCACTACGTGTCCCGATTGCCGCGGAACTAAATTGAGAAAAGATGCAGCCTATGTAAAAATTGCAGATACATCCATCACCGATTTAGTATTGATGCCAATTGAAGACACATTGGCTTTTTTCGAAAAACTAAAACTTCCTGTATATGAAGAAAAAGTTTCTGAACGCATCCTTACCGAAATCAAATCCCGCCTGGAATATATGACGAAAGTAGGGTTAGGTTATCTAACGCTAAACCGGGTTACATCAACTTTATCCGGTGGGGAGTTTCAACGTATAAAACTGGCCACATCATTGGGTAGTGCCTTGGTGGGGTCCATGTACATCATGGATGAACCCAGTATCGGGTTACACCCGCGCGACACGGCTCGTATGATCGAGGTTTTAAAGTCCTTACGGGACTTAGGAAACACCGTTATTGTAGTAGAGCATGAAGAGGAAATTATGCGAGCCGCTGATCAGATCATTGACATTGGGCCTGATGCAGGTTCGCATGGAGGAGAATTGATTTTTCAAGGCACTCAAAATGACCTTAATCAAAAGATCAAATCGCACACCACCAATTACCTAACGGGAGTTGAAAAGATCTCCGTGCCAACGATCAGAAGAAAATGGAAGGATTCTGTAACGGTCACTGGCGCTCGCGAAAACAATCTGAAGAATTTAACAGTAAAATTCCCGTTAGGTGCACTCACGGTGGTTACCGGTGTAAGTGGTTCAGGAAAATCTACATTGATAAAGAAAATACTTTATCCTGCATTAGGCCGCTTAAGCGGATCTGTTTCTGAAACTCCAGGTAAATATGATCGGCTTGAAGGTGATGTAACTAAAATCACGCAAGTCGAGTTTGTAGATCAAAACCCGATTGGGAAATCTTCGCGTTCAAATCCCATCAGCTATGTTAAAGCTTATGATGCGATACGCACACTCTATTCCGAGCAACCAATCAGTAAAAAACGGGGTTATAAACCTTCACATTTTTCCTTTAATGTGGAGGGAGGAAGATGTGACACTTGTGAAGGAGAAGGTGAGATAAAGGTTGAGATGCAGTTTATGGCCGACATCTATTTGAAGTGCGAAAGCTGTCATGGAAAGCGCTTCAAACAAGAAGTTTTGGAGGTAGAGCATAAAGGAAAAAATATTTTCGATGTGCTGGACATGACTGTGGAAGATGGCCTTGAGTTTTTCAGGAACAAAAAACCGGTGTATGAAAAAATACTCCCCTTGTTTGAAGTAGGTCTTGGCTATGTAAAACTGGGCCAATCTTCTAACTCACTTTCAGGAGGAGAAGCACAACGGGTAAAGCTCGCCTCGTTCCTGGGCAAGAATAATTCAGATAATCAAAATAACATCTTGTTCATCTTTGATGAGCCAACTACAGGTCTTCACTTTCACGATATATCTAAACTACTCAAGGCGATCAACGCGTTGGTTGATCAAAGTCACACAGTCATTGTAATTGAACACAACCTTGAAGTGATTAAATGTGCTGACTGGATTATTGACCTTGGGCCTGAAGGTGGTGAGAAAAAGGGTGGCAATCTCCTATTTGAAGGCACCCCTGAAGAAATGGTTAGGAAAGGTAAAGGATATACAGCCGAATATTTGCGTTTAAAACTAAACGTAAAATAAAAAAGCCCTGTATTCGCAGGGCTTTTACGTCTACAATACTGAAATATTACTTCTTTATGGCAGGTGTAGCCGGAACCGGTTGAGGGGTTACACCCAACTTCTTCAATACAAGATTTGAGATATTATACTTTTCATCGCTGTACAACAGAATATCTCCACCGCCCACAACCTGTGGAGCCATGATGAAAGCAAAGCCATTTTCTTTTGCGACATCTTCAATTGCCTTTCCCACTTTTTTGAAAACAGGATCCATCAAAGCAGTTTGTTTATTTTGCAATGACGTTTGTGCGTCTTGCTGAAACTTTTGAATGCTTTCCTGTAAACCAGCAAGCTCTCGTTCCTTATCCGCTTTAATAGCATCAGGTGTAGTCGCAGGAATACCTTGATACGCCTTCACCTTTGCTTCATAATCAGAATATTTCGCTTTCAACTGATTTTCAAGTTGTGTGCCATGTGTTTTTAGCTCATTATCAATTTGCTTGAATTCAGGCAGCTGACTAAAAATGTATTCCCAATCGGCATAGCCAATCTTCTGTGTTTCCTGGGCTTGTGCACTTACTGCAAATACACAAAAAAGAAGTAAAAAAACTGTTCTCATTTCAATTCACGTTAGTTGTTTAATTTATTTGACTTTATCGTTGGGGTCTCCTAATCCTAATTCTTCTAAAATAAAATCGGTGTAATCATGACGAGGGTCTGTGTAAACAATCACTAACTCGGCCGCTTTATCAAACACAAAAGCCAAACGATTTGCTTTTGCTACCTTTTCCACCGCATCAAAAATCTTGTCCTGCAAAGGTTTAATCAATTCCTGTTTTTTCAAAAAAAACAACCCGCCAAACCCAAATACTTTCTTCTGATAATCCTTCAACTCTGTCTCCTTTTTTTTAATCGTCTCTAATCTTTCCTGTTTCATCTCTTCTGTCAGCAATACTTGTTCTGCCTGATAGGTACGATAAAGTTCATCTACTTTCAATTGCATGTCTTCAATCTCTTTTTGCCATGCATTCGACAACTGATCTATCTCGCCCTGAGCTTTATTGTATTCTGGCATCTTGCTTAGCACAAAGTCAGAATCAAAGTATCCGAACTTCTGTGCAGAGACAAAATTCAGGCCGAAAACTAGAAAGAATATTATCGTGGCAAAAAAACGCATTTTCTATCTGATTTGCTGACCTATAGTGAAGTGGAATTGTGAGCCACTTATCTTTGTTGCGAAAGGTAATGTGTCAAATCCATAAGCCCAGTTAAGTCCAATTAAACCGAATGCTGGCATAAATATTCTCGCACCAACCCCTGCCGACTTATACAATTTGAAGGGATTATGCTCCTGGTAATTGTTCCAGTTATTACCGGCTTCAGTGAACAAGAACCCATAGATAGTTGCCGATTGGCTGGTAGATACAGGATAACGAAGCTCCATTCCAAATTTATTGTATGCAATTCCACCTTCAATTCCAGGAGACTGCTGTGTGCCACGCTTAGAATAAAGAGGTGGTGTCACTTGGTTATTAGGATAACCTCTTAGGCCAATGATTTCCTGCCCTAACACAAATGAATTAAATCCTCCAGCTAAACCATCGCCTCCCATTACGAATCGCTGAAAGGGACCAGGGCCTAAATTACTATTATAGGTACCTATGAATCCGAAATGGGCCTTTGTTTCCAAAACGAGGCTACGGCCATCTGGTTTATCGCTTCCTATTAATTTCAAATAGTATTTAAAGTCAAACATCCACTTATGCAATTCTGTCCACTCGTACCTTCTATCTTTATCTGATAAATAACTTGGATCGCGCCATAAAGAATAAGGAGGTGTTAGACTTAAACTAAGTGATATCGTTGAACCCGCAGATGGATACATTGGATTATCAATACTGTTGCGGGAAAGTGTTGTATTTAACATGATCTCCTTGGTTCTACCAACCGTAGGCAATACTGGCGAATTGAAATAGTTACTGTATTTGTAAACCAGAAATGATAGTGAATGAGTAAGTACAAAGTAGTTGTCGGGCCACTCCAATCTGCGCCCTAACCCGATTGTAATGCCACCTTGCTTTAAAGATGTTTGATCGGTGAACTCATAGCTTTGGTTAGCCAATCTTGAAATGGATTTATTTAAACTAACCGTAAGTGAGTTCGGTTTTCTGCCTCCCAACCAAGGTTCGGTGAAGGAAAGACTATAGCTCTGGAAGGATTTACCATTGGCTTGCGCGCGCAACGATAGTCTTTGTCCATCACCAACAGGAAGTGGTTTCCATTTTTTAAAGTTTGGAACATTGCGCATCGAGAAGTTATTGAAAGAAAGTCCGACCGTACCAACAAATCCATAGTATCCACCCCAACCTCCTGATAATTCAATTTGATCGTTCGATTGCTCTTCTACTTTCCACTCTATATCCACTGTTCCATCAGAAGGATCGGGGCGAATATCTTGCTCAATTTTTTGTGCATTAAAATATCCCATTTGCCCTAATTGCTGTTGGGTTCTGATCAAATCCGATCTTCTGAATTTTTGACCTGGTATAGTGCTGAGCTCTCTACGAATTACGTGATCATTGGTTCTCTCATTACCACTGATAATTACCTCATCAATCGTGGCCTGATTTCCTTCACGCACACGCATCTCAATATCAATAGAGTCCCCGGATACGGCCACCTCTATGGGTACTACACTAAAAAATAAATAACCATCATCCATGTAGAGGCCACTGATATCGGCACCCTTTGGATTGAACGTGGTTTTTTTAACAAGTAGCTCATTGTTATAAACATCTCCTTTATTGATGTCCAGAATTTTATTCAGTGTATTGGTGCTGTGAATGTAATTACCTACCCAATTAATATTGCGGAAGTAGTACTTTCTCCCTTCATAAACATTGATAATTACATTAATGTTTTTGTCATCATAGCGAACGATTGAATCGGAAATGATCTCTGCATCACGATAACCTTGCGAGTTATAGTACTCAATCAATTTCTGCTTATCTTCTTCGTATTCAGATTTGATAAATTTTGATCCGCTAAAAATATTCAGTTTAATATTCTTATTAATAAATTCTTTTACATCGAGTGAACTTACCGAGCGACTTGCCTCCAGTACAGGTTTCAATTTTCTTGGTCTGAATCTAAGAGCCTCGCCTAAGATAACTCTGTGGATATTTATCCGCGCATGCTCTTTGGTTTTCTTTAACTTACTTTTGAGCTTGGCATCTTCAACATCCTGATTACCCACAATCTGAACTTCGTTAATCCGCACTTTCGACTTCAGATCAACATCTATCCGTAACTTCACACCGCCACGGCTCACGGTGTCAAATTCCTGTACAATCTTTACCACGGTGTTTAAAAACCCTTTCTTTACGAAGTGTTTTTTAACACTTAGTTCTGCGTTTCGAATCGTGGCATCATTTACAATCTTTCCTTTTATCAGACTTAAGTCTTCTTTCAATGAAGTTTGGCGAGATTTGCTTATACCAACAAAATAAAATTCGGTAAGGCGTGGGCGTTCAGCTAACCTGACTTCTAAAAAAACATTGGTCCCTTCTATTTTCTGTACCAGAATGATGGCATCTCCTATTAGGCCATGTTTCCAGAGTTTTCGTATGGCACCGGCAATAGCATCTCCCGGTATTTTTATTTTATCTCCAATCTTTAGACCGGTAAGTGAAATCATAGCGCTTTTATCCAACACATTGAGTCCGGTAACCTCCAAGCCCGCGATGATATATTCTTGCGGGGATGCATAGTTAAGTACCGCATCTGTCGAGGACTGGGTTTGGCCTTTGCTGCTTCTGAATTGAGCGTGCAAAGCACCTATGCAAAAAAGAGAAAGCGCGGTTACAAGTATAAAATTCTTCATTCTAAAATTAGCCTATTGGGTCCAATACTTTTCCAAACCTTCTTTCTCTTTTCTGATATGCACAAATAGCCTCATACAAATTTTCTTTTCTGAAATCAGGCCATAAGGTTTGAGTTATGAATATCTCCGTATATGCGATTTGCCATAGTAGAAAATTACTTATGCGAAGTTCTCCACTTGTTCTTATGAGCAACTCCGGATCAGGAACACCTGAAGTTTGCAAGTGCTTAGAAAAGTGTTGCTCATCAATTTCGCCAGGTTGTATTAGTCCTTTTTTTATCTCATCACCTAGTTTCTTCACTGCTTCCAGAATCTCCCATCTTCCGCTATAGTTAAGCGCCAATTGAAGTATAAGCCCTCTGTTATTTTGTGTTGCCTCTTTTGCTTTTGCCAGATTTTTCTGACAATCAACAGGCAGATGACTGATGTCTCCTATGGTTTGGAGTTTAACCTGATTTTCGTGCAGCGTTTTAATTTCTTTTTGCAAGGTGTTTACCAATAACTCCATTAAACCGTCTACTTCGTCTTTTGGTCTACCCCAATTTTCGGTGCTAAAAGCATATAGGGTCAGGTATTTTATCCCCAATTCACCGCATCCTTCAGTCACATCTTTCACCGCCTGTATCGCATTGCGATGTCCGAAAATACGGGCCGCACCTTTTCCTTTTGCCCATCGCCCATTTCCGTCCATAATAACGGCAATGTGTTTGGGTAAATTACGGAAGTCTATATTTTCTTTTAGTGATGCCACAAGGGGGCAAAAGTAGCCTTTTTTCCAAACTTCCTCATTACAATTAAAGACTTAAACAATTAGCCTTAGAAGGATGATTCAAAAACTAAAAAAGTTGACAAAACGATGATTAAATTAACGATATGGGCTTCCAGGACAAGGAATATCGTAAAAAGTATAGGTGAGGGTAATGGCCGTGAAAAAGTAATTATCGTAATCAAATGAATTACCGTACTGGTAATTTTTAACCGCAGAACTCCCGTCTGAAACATTATCAAGATAATCAAAAAACGTCTTTCTGATCCCAAATTCAAAAGCTATGTAGTACTTGGGATTGAGTACATACTTCATGCCTCCACCAAATGGAATGGTCATTTGTATGTTACTATACTCTGCCGTCTTTTTTTCCGCTCCGGATATACCAAACAGTCCTGCCCCTGCGAACAAATATGGGGTAAACCTTAATTTTCGTTTGCTATCTCTCCAATCTAAAAAGTGATATTCGAAAGTTCCTGCGGCTTCAAACAGAAAGAGGTTAAAAGAAGCATCCCTTTTTACTGCAAACGCATCAATAGGAGTGACCGAATCAGATGCCCCGATCTTGCCTGCGGTGATGGCGGTGCGCAAACTTATTACGTTACTGATATTAGACCTGAAAAAAACAGTTGCCGCTGGCTTTGAAGTGGCTAGATTATAGGTCCTTACTAAATCACCTGTATAGTTGAAAGTGCCCAATCCAAAACCTAGCTCTGCTCTATGCCCAAGTATTTGTTGCGCTGTCACATCGGTTTTTTGTAAGACCAATAACAATAAAAGAATCAGAAAGTGTGTCTTACCCATTCTTGATTAGACTATCTGTATTTTGCTTTATGAAAGGTAGCCCCGATAATGTAGGTAAGACGAATACTTGTTACCATATAAATATCTTTGTCTTTTGAACCACGGATATTATATTGAGATTCCTGTCCATAGCCGGGTATGGTATTATATGTTTTTCCATCTCTGGCGAGATAGGGTTTAAGTGTTGGTAACTCACTGGCTGATAATTCATTGCTTCGGTAAGACATCGCTTTTGCGAGTGGGCTATTTAGCACCCCCAGATCAACATAGTTTTTACTAACATCATCAAGGTAATCGGTAAATGTATACCTAAAACCAATTTCTGCCCACAAGTCAATAACTTCGTTTACCCTAAAACGAGCACCAAGTCCAATTGGTATAGCAACCTGTATTTTGCTATAGGGTTTAATCCCACTATTTGCATCGGTATCTAACAAGGTAGAGTATTGTCCTTCTGTGCCCAATGGTTGCAAATCCACCCATTGGCCAGCCTCCGCCAATGCTGCACCAGATAAATCTGTGGCAGGAGCCAAAGCTTGAGGATTATGCAAAAAACCAGTAACACCCACGTAAACATAGGGCGTCCATTTCACACGGCTACGGTAGGTGGCATCATTTTCAAACAAATCAAAGTATGCGAGCATGGAAAGTTCTTTGATGCGGTTTCTAAAAGATAGATTCCTCTGATATCTGTATTTTCCGTTTTCCGGATCACCAAAGTCGGCAGATTCTGCATCAGCACCCTTAAGTGTGCCATACATAAACTGAGTTAAAAAAGTATATCTCGGTCCAAAACGATGCATAAATGAAAATCCTAAAGCAGGTCTCGTAAATGATATATCTGTACTTACATTCTGAGGTTGGGGAGATATGTCTCCGTAATAATTAAAAGCATTTAAAGAAACACCAAAAGCACTATATGCCTTATTCTTGAAGCCAGACTTTTTTCCTTTGAAAGAAGCCATTCGCTTATTGTTCCTCTTGATTGATTTTCTCTTGATCTGGCCAAGAGCATGCTCTGATAAACCAATAAGAAAGACGAGGCATAAAATACTAAATATTACTTTTCTCATGGAGACAGTCGTTTGAGAACCACAAACTTATAAAAAAACAGGCGAATATTTTAGTGTTAATTGCGAATGTCGAGCCCCCAATTAAGTTTCTGACGCAAAGTTTTGAAATAATGATGGCCCGGTAGAATCACCAGCTTTACCTTGAATTTCTCTTTTTTCACTACCAACTTAACTGTATCATCAATGGTCTCAAATCGGGAATCAACCGAAACCAGGTATTTTTTACTGCGCCCTTCAATTTGAAATGAAATTTCTGAATTGTCTGCTATAACGATAGGGCGCGAACCTAAATTATGCGGACTGACTGGCGTAATCACAAAGCTCTCCGATTTTGGATAAACCAATGGCCCACCACAACTCAAAGAATACCCTGTAGATCCTGTTGGGGTCGAAACAATAACGCCATCGGCCCAATAGGAATTCAATAACTCACCATCTACATATACATGAACCGTAATCATGGATGAGGTGTCCTTCTTCATGATAGTTAAATCATTCAAAGCAAAGTTAAGATTGCCAAAAAGCTTGGGTGTTGAAATCAGTCTTAATAAGGTTCGGCTTTCAATTTTATAGTTTCCCTTGAAGATTGAGGCCAACGTTTTATCTGCGTGTTCACGACTTGTGGTTGCCAAAAATCCCAGTCGCCCGGTATTGATTCCTAAAATGGGCACTTCTGATTTTCCAACAAATGTTACGGACTCCAGCATAGTGCCATCACCTCCCAGTGAAAAAAAGAAATCCAGGCTTTTCAGATTGTCGCCCAGTTCAAAGCTTTTGTATTTAATGCCTTTTAGTGAACTGGATTTTACTTGCTTAACAAATTTCGATGACAACCAGATTTCAGCATTATACTGTTTCAGTTGATCAAGCAACTTATCAATAAATCGAGATGATTTTGTCTTAAAGTCTCTGCCGTGTATACCGATGCGCATGGATGGGTTGATTAGATGTCGAGGTATCGTAACAACATATCAATCTTTTCTTTCTCACCGGTGTCGCGCTTGATCTCATTATATCGACCAATCACACGGTATCCAAAACGCTCCAGCGTGGCAACAACACGATTCAATTCTACCTGATTGATTTTAAGGGTAAGTTTAATTTTGCCTTTATCCAGGGGGTCCTCGATCATAGAACTACTGATGATCTTGGCATCATTCTCTTCTACATAACGACTGATTTCTGCCAACGAGTAATCAATCAAATCCATCGACAACACGATAATACCACCGGGCATTTGCACGGCTGCTGTTTGAGCAAAGGAAATCATAATGTCTTGCACGGTGATGACACCGGCATACTTATCTTCCTCATTCAGTACCGCCACCATTTGCAACTGCTGATCGTTAGTAACCTTGAGTATGTCGTAAAAATGAGAGTGCAATTGAACTGTACAATCTTTACCCACCAATATGAAACTGGAGAGCGTGCGTTCAATGTCGTTTGATTCCAGAATGATTTCCTCCGAAATAAAACCGAGTAAATGACCGTCATCCACCACGGGCAAATGCCTGCATCTGAACTCTTCCATCCAGACTATTGCTTTGTGTGCATCATCCGTGATTTTCAGAGGTGGGATCATGTGGTTAATAAGCTCTTCCGCAATCATGCCGTCCTTCATTAATTTTTCCTCATCAGAAAGTCTTCAACGATATCATTAAACTTCTCCGGATGCTCCATCATAGGAGCGTGGCAACATCGATCAACAAATTTCAATTCTGAATTAGGAATAAGTCGATTGAATTCATAACCCACCATAGGTGGTGTAATCGTATCGTTCAAACCCCATACCAACAACGTAGGCACTTTAATTTTAGGTAACTCAAGAGCAAGATTATTACGCTGTGCTGATTTTGCTATCGCAACAATTCGCATGCACTTCGGTATACTTTTCGTTGTTTCGAATACTTCGTCCACCAATTCCTTGGATGCCACATTGGGGTCATAGAAAGTATAAGCAACGCGCTCGCGGATGTATTCATAACTTCCTCTGCGCGGATAAGAACCTCCCATCGTATTTTCAAACAGACCAGAACTTCCAGTAAGGACAAGCTTTGAAACTTTTTCTGGATTGGCGAGCGTAAACAGAATACCCACATGGCCACCCAGTGAATTACCCATGATGATAAGATTATCTAATTTCATGAGGACCACAAATTGCTCCACGTATTCGCGCAAGCCTGGTAAACCAGCTTCTTTGATGGGCATTTCATAGATCGGCAACATAGGAATGATGACCCTGAAGTGCCTTGAATAATGGCTAACCACGGCTTCCCAATTGCTCAGGGCACCAAAAAGACCATGCAACAACATAAGCACCTGTCCGTTACCTTCATCCACATACTTAAACCCATCTTTTTCTTTTACAACCAAGGACATACTACGCTTATTTTGTGATAAGTAACTAAAAAAAAACGAACCTTAGAACTGCTTGAAAGTTTCTTTAAAAAAAGGCACAATTCCTCCAAAATACTCAGAAAGCATGGGCGCTACTTTAGCCGCCATCGGATAAAGAGTAGATTCTTCTTTCCACCCTTCCGGAAACGGTATCTCAAGAGCCTCTGCCAACCAGATGATGACACTGATTCCAAATGCAAATTTGATCAGACCAAGCGCAGCACCAGCTATGGCATCCATCGTTCCTAAAAAGGTTTTGTCTAATGAATTTTTAATACTTTTTCCTATCAGTGAAACTACAATCATCACAATTAAAAAAATAATGGCGAAAGAAAGATATGGCAATACTGCTTTATCGGCATTAAACTCTTTTGATAAATACTCCACACCAATACCCATGAGTTTGAAACCGATGAAGACCCCCAAAACAATAGACAACAAAAAGAATAACTCTAATAAAAAACCCCTGCGATATCCGAGAAATGCTCCTACCCCAAGAATGATTGCAATGACAAGATCTGCTTTACTCAAGACGCCAATATTTTTTTTACAATTTCAGAAATCAATTTCCCATCGGCTTTGCCTGCCAATTGCTTGGTAGCGGTGCCCATGATCTTACCCATATCCTGCGGATTTTTTGCTCCAAGCTGCTCGATGATTTTTTTCACCTCCGCGGTGATCTGGTCTTCGGACATTTGCTTAGGCAAGTAGCGGCTGATCACTTCCAGCTCCAGTAACTCTTTCTGAGCCAACTCCTCACGACCTTCTTTCTGAAAAATTTCGGCCGACTCCTTGCGTTGCTTGGCTGCCTTCATCAACAACTTGCTTTCAACCTCAGAACTTATTTCTGCGCTCACGCCTTTTTCCGTTTCGGCTAACAGGATGAGCGACTTGATCGAACGAAGGGCCATCAGCTCTTCCTTATTCTTCGCCAGCATGGCCGATTTTATATCACTATCAATTTGTTGTTTCAGGCTCATATGTAAAATCGTTTAATAAATTTGCTCCAAAATTAACGCTACTTTTATCGAGATAAAAATAGATTTTTTGTTCTCTATGAAGCGATTAAAGATACAACCTTTCACAGCATGACTCATCTATCCGTAAACATAAACAAGATCGCCACCCTCCGCAACGCACGCGGTGGCAACAATCCCGATGTAACCAAAGTGGCCATTGACTGCGAACGATTTGGTGCGCAAGGCATTACTGTTCACCCGCGCCCTGATGAACGACATATTCTTTATGCGGATGTGATTGAACTGAAAAGAATTGTGACAACCGAATTTAACGTGGAAGGATATCCTGACAAACGTTATATGAGGCTTGTTCAGGAAACAAAACCAGAACAAGCTACGCTCGTGCCCGACAAACCAGATGCGATCACCTCCAATGCCGGATGGAATACGATTAAAAACGAAAGCATGCTTACCGAAATTATCGCTGAGCTAAAATCATTTGGCGTCCGTGTTTCTGTTTTTGTCGATCCTTCAGACAGGATGGTGGAAGGAGCAAAAAAAATTGGCGCAGATAGGATAGAACTTTATACAGAACCCTATGCTTCGCACTATCATCAGAACCGAATAGTAGCTGTACAGCCTTATATAGATGCAGCAAAAATTGCTCATGAATTGGGTCTCGGCATAAATGCCGGCCATGATTTGGATCTTCACAATCTGCGCTTCCTCAAAGAATCCATCCCATACCTCGATGAAGTTTCTATTGGTCATGCGTTGATTTGCGATGCATTATACCTGGGCCTTGAAAACACCATTCAACATTATTTGCGACAATTGAAGTGATAATCCATTCATTGCTTTAAGATTTCTTTGTCACCGAATAACAGCAAGTGTCGCTTACTTGACAAGCACAAATGAATTGCACACATATCTTGCCGAAAAATTTAATCTTCTGCCATGAAAAAATATGTTGTCTTCATGTTTGTTGGGCTTCTGTTCCTTTCTTTTATATCCAATGTTCAGACCTCTGAAATTTTCTCTACCAGCGATGGTGCCGTTCAGGGATACTGTGTGGTTGCTTACTTTACTGAGAGTAAACCGATGAAAGGCAAAAAAGAATTTACGGCTAACCTGGCTGGAGAAAACTGGTATTTCGCTTCAGCAGAAAATCTAAACACTTTTAAAGTATCTCCAGAAAAATATGTGCCTCAGTTTGGCGGTTACCGTGCCTACAGAATGTCGCGCGGATATAAAGCGAAAACTGATCCCGAAGCGTAGACGATAATGGAGGGTAAGCTGTACTTGAATTATAATACTGACATTCGAAAAATCTGTAATGAGAATCAGTGTGAGTTTATCAAGATAGCCAACGCCAACTGGCCAAAGGTGAAAACTCAACGTTTAAGTAAACGAATATCTATTTGCTCACTATTCCAAAACCACCGCCTCCCGGTGTTTGGATTTGAACCCGATCTCCTACTTCGGCAACCACACTATCCATGCCTTTAAGGATTTTTTCTTCACCATTCTTGTTGATTAACTTTTGTTGTCCGGGCTTTCCAGCGTGCCCACCTTTCAGTCCGTATGGCTGCTCAACGCGATGCTGAGAAAGTATATTTACTTCTACTTTTTGTTTGAAGGTTACTTCACGCACAATACCATCGCCTCCGTTCCATTTTCCCTTTCCGCCAGATCCCGTTCTGATTTCAAATTTTTCTAAGCGAACAGGATAGCGCAACTCGAGAATTTCAGGATCGGTGATGCGCGTGTTGGTCATGTGTGAATGTACTCCGCTCGCACCATCGAAGCCAAATCCTGCTCCGGTGCCGCCACAAATGGTTTCATAAAATCCGAAACGATCGTTGCCAAACAGAAAATTATTCATGGTGCCCTGGCTGCAGGCTACCAGATCGAAAGCTTTCAATAACGTATCGGTCAATCGTTGACTTACTTCGGTGTTTCCTCCTACCACTGCAGGTAATTTAATTCCTGAAAAATCAGGATTGAGCAGGCCTGTTGGTAACTTGATGTTCACCGATTCCATCAATCCCTCGTTCATGGCAATCGGCTTGTTTACCCACAGACGCAACACATACAACACCACACTTTGAACAATCGCTTTGGTGGCGTTAAGATTACCATGATGCACTTTGGCTGATCCTGAAAAATCAATGAACAACTTATTCTTTTTATCCAACAAGATGTTCACTTTCAACAACGAGCCATCATCCAGCCGCTCTTCAGCCTGAAATGTTTTAACTTTCGATTCCTTGATCTTTACCTTAAGAAGCTTCGAGGCGTAGTTGCGCAATGCTTTCATATAAAAGCTCACCTGCTTAAGGCTGTGCTTTTTACAAAGTTCTTGTAGAGCATCGCTACCAATGTTGACCGAGGCCAGTGCTCCATTTAAATCGGCCATGTTCTCATCCGGCAATCGCGTAGGATATAACGCGGACGAAAATATTTTCCGCACATGAGGCCATTGCACTTTGCCTCGCTTCACCAAGTAAGCAGGAGGAATGATCACTCCTTCTTCCTCTAACGACACCGCATCGGCCGGCATCGAACCTGGCTTCTTTCCACCGATCTCCGCATGATGAGCACGATTCGCTACATAGCCCACTAATTTTTTTTTGAAGAACACCGGTTTGATCAACGTCACATCCGGCAAGTGCGAGCCACCAAAAGCAGGATGATTCGTGATCACGACATCGCCTTCATTCATAGGTAAAACTTTCCTCACTTCACGCACGCATACGCCCATGCTGCCCAAGTGAACGGGAATGTGCGGTGCATTCACTACCAGGTATCCTTCCGCATCCATCATCGCACAGGAAAAATCCAGTCGTTCCTTTACATTCACAGAAAATGACGTGCGTTGCAAAAGCGCTCCCATCTCTTGGGCTACAGCTGTAAACCGGTTGCTGAATAATTCTAAAGAAGCTTCGTGATTTTGATTTTTTGGTTTTACTCTGCGCTTTTGCTTTTCGCGAAGCAAGGCATTGTTATTTTCATCCAACTTAAACTCCCAATGATCATTCACCACGGTAGTTGAATTCTGGCTCACAATTAAAGCGGGGCCATTTACTATTGCACCATACTTCAGTTGCTCCCACAAATACACACCTGTCTTTTTCCAAGCACCGTTAAAAAAGATTTTAGATTGCTTTACTGGCGATGGCTTGTATGATGTGACTCGGGTCCTCCTTTTAGTTCTACGTTCTTGTTCAAGGCACAAAACTGTGCGGATGGATTCAATTTCTATTTCGCGATCTGTAAGCCAGTGACCATAAATGGCTTTATATTTTTTCTGAAAACGCGCGAGCACTCCTTTTCCTTTTTCATAAGAAACCTCTATCGTACTTTCCTGTCCTTTAAATCGTAAAAAGAGTTGCTCATTATCATTCACAATCTTGCTTTCAGCAAAACCATCTTTCACAAATTGCTTTACGCCTCGTTCAAACAACTGCTGAAAGGAGCGAGATAAATTCTTTTCTGCTTGCAAATAAAGTTGAAGCACTTGTTGCTCTTCAAAGCGTTCAACACGGGCTTTTCCAATTCCATACGCGCTCAGCAAACCCGCATCATAGGGAATAAGAATTTGTTTCATGTCCATAATCTCCGCCAGCGAACACGCATGTTGTCCGCCAGCTCCACCAAAACTTAAGAGTGTATAGCTCGCAGGATCATGACCATGCTGCACAGAAACTTTTTTAATGGCCTCAGCCATTTTTTCATTGGCGATTAGGGTCAATGATTCCAATATCGTTTCTGCCTTTGCCTTCTTACCTGTAGCTCGTTGAATTTTCAACATTAGCTTTTCCAATGCTGCTTCTGATCTTTCACGATAAAGCGGAATGGAAAAGAATTCTGCATCGGCACGACCGAGTATCAAGTTGACATCGGTGATCGTGAGCGGCCCACCACTGCCATAACAAGCTGGCCCGGGTGACGCGCCTGCACTGTGCGGACCAACAATCAATCGGTGTCCATCAAAATCACAAATCGATCCTCCACCTGCAGCAATAGTTTCAATGGCCAGTGACGGTGAAAGAATTTTAATTTCACCCACTTTCGATTCGTAGCGATAAGCAAAGCGTTTATCATAAAGCGAAACATCGGTGCTTGTGCCACCCATATCAAACGTAATGAGTTGATCCACGCCCGATTGCTTTGCAGAAATGGCTGCTCCAACTACCCCTCCAGCCGGCCCACTCAATAAACTATCCTTCGGATAAAAATTTCTTGCGTCCACTAAGCCGCCAGCACTAGTCATAATTTTTAATTGTGCCCCGCGCAAGCCTTGTTGAATGCGATTGATATAATTATGAACAATCGGATCGAGGTACGCGTTTGCCACGGTGGTTTCAGCACGCTGCAAGATTTTTATCTGACTCGAAAGCGAATGTGAATCGGAAACAAACTGACAACCATTCTTAATGAGCGCTTCCTTCAGCAAATTTTCATGCTGAGGATTTTTATAGCTGTTGAGCAAGGATATCGCCACTGCATCACAACCTGATTTTTTTACCTTTGATACAATGCGAAGGATTTCATTTTTGTTAAGCAAGTTATAAACATCTCCATTGGATTCTATGCGTTCATCCACTTCGATGACAGAATCATACAAAGGTTTCTCTTTGATGATCTTCAGCGCAAACAAATCGGTTCGTTGTTGTGTGCCGATCAGCAGCAAATCTTTGAATCCTTTCGTAACCAGAAACGCAACACGAGCGCCTTTTCGCTCAAGCAATGCATTGGTGCCACGCGTTGAGCCCAACTTCATTTCAATGGAAGGAAAGCTTTCAAGAAGTCCTGTTTGCGTGATCAATCTCGCTGCAAACACCGGCACTTCTTCTCCCGAACTGATTTCAAAAACATCACCCTTCCCGATGCTGCGCGAAATTGAGTCATCAAAATGAAGGATAGACTTTTCAATTTCTGTTGAAGCAATGGTAAATGTCTCTTTTGGATTTTTTGAAAACGTAACCAAAAAATTTTTAAAGATATCTCTTCGAACAGGCCAACTGAGTTGTACTACAATTGACTTGCCATCAAGTCTTTCCATTACCTGCCCCTTCAGTATACCACTACTTAAAACCTTTAATCGTTTAGTTTTTCCGTCAGGATCATGAGCGATGCAATCGGTAAACGTGCCGCCTGTGTCCACCCAGATTTTCCAGGGCATTGCGTTCATTAATTTTTGATCGATAGCACCACTTGTTTGCGCGTCATACGAATGCCGATCGCTTTTAAAAATTCATTAGATCCATCCGGCTTTTCACCAACGATGGGCATCGTATAAAGAAGAGAATCGGTGCCCATCTTCTGAATATTATCATCCGATGCACCTCCATTCATATAGGCTTCCAGCAATTTTCGCTCTACACCTCGCATAGTCTGATTATCGGGCTGAAGAGAAACAATCACAACCTGATAGGCTTGCGACAGAGAATCGAGCAATGTCGTTTTAGCTAAGTTCTTATCGCTATTATTCACTTGGCCAGCAATCTTACGGCCGTAGGTAAATGCCGCTTCAATCACCTGCGCCTCCGATACCTTTTTGATTTGTCCCTGCTCCATACTTTCCTTGATCCTATCCTTTTGCGAATCGCTTAGGGAACCCGTGCAAGAAACCAAGACTACCACGATCAACATGATTGAATATTTCATATCTCTTTAAAACAAATGCGAAGGTAAAAAGTCTTCGCTAACACGAATCACTAATTTACTAACTTTACAGCCTTCTTTTTGGATGTATGATTGAGAAACTGATAGATATAAAGAGCCGTTTCGAGGAAGTTGGTCAACTTTTGGGGCAGCCTGAGACTGTTAAAGACCAGAAAAAATTCCAGCAGCTCAGTAAAGAATACCGAGACCTGGAAAAGGTGGTGATTAAATACGATCAATACCAGGCTGCATTGGATGGTGTGAAGCATGCCAAAGAAATTCTGCAAAAAGAAAAAGATGCTGATTTTCGTGAGATGGCTAAGATGGAAATCGAAGAACTTGAGCCAAAGTGTGAAGCGTTGGAGGCAGAGATCAAAGAGCTGCTGATGCCTAAAGATCCGAACGATTATAAGAGCTGCATTCTCGAAATCAGGGCAGGCACCGGTGGCGATGAAGCCGCGATTTTTGCTGGCGATTTATGGAGAATGTATCAGCGTTTTTGTGAACGAAGGGGGTTCAAAATGTCAGTATTGGATATCACCGAAGGTACTGCAGGTGGTTATAAAGAAGTGATCAGCAGCATTGAAGGCGATGGCGCCTACGGAATTTTTAAATATGAATCGGGAGTTCATCGTGTACAGCGTGTGCCTGAAACAGAAACACAAGGTCGCGTACATACTTCTGCTGCCTCGATAGTTGTTTTGCCGGAGGCTGAAGATGTTGATGTGGAGATCAATCCAGCCGATATAGAAGTGATCACATCACGATCAGGTGGAGCTGGTGGTCAGAACGTGAACAAAGTGGAAACGAAAGTTCAGATGACGCACAAGCCAACAGGCATTGTGATTACTTGCCAGGTAGAACGTTCTCAGCACGGAAACCGTGCGCGTGCCATGGTGATGTTGCGGGCGAAGCTCTATGAACTTGAAGTGGAAAAGAAGCAGGCAGAAGTTGGTGCTTCACGCAAAAGCCAGGTTCGCAGTGGCGATCGTTCAGAAAAAATCCGTACCTACAATTATCCGCAAAGTCGTGTTACCGATCACCGGATTGGCTATACACAACACAACCTCCCCGCAGTGATGAACGGAGAGGTTGATGAGTTTATTAATCAGCTTAAGATTGCTGAAACTGCTGAGAAAATGGCAGAGGGGGGTAGGTAGCTTTTATTTTCAGAATAAATATCCTACTTTCAAATAGCTGGATATTTTTTTTCAACCGTCAACCGTTGTTTATGCCAACCATTTCTAAACTTGTTTGGTTATGTCTTCTGCTTATTGCGGGGGCTTATAGGTCTAGCGCACAACAAGAAAATATCTATTCATAAAACATGCTCCTCTTGGTTTTATTGAACCTGGTGTTCCCACAGTTGCACTTGGTGTGGAGTATCGTGTAGATAAATGGAGCGGACAGGTTGAATATGGATTGAAAATCAACGAATCAATTTTCAATTGGAACCAATCTCTTCAGAATTTAAACTATTACAAAATCAGAACTGAAGTCCGTTATTATTTCACAAACAGATCAAAACGATATATTGGTGTGGAATATTTTTCAATACCAAAAAAGTATACAAAGGAAAATGGTTACTACTATTCCGATGGATTAACCTATGAATACACAAAGGCAAATATTGATCGAAATGTTTGGGGCCTTTGTGGAAAAATAGGGTTTATCGGGCAAATTAGTAGGTAATTCTATTATGATCTCTATGCTGGTTTGGGTATGCGTCATATATCAGTAATATATGATGCTACTGATGCGGTTGTCTCAAGTGTTGAACACGAACCAACGGAATGGATGCAACCCAATGACGTAAAGCAAGGAGAGATTTGGAAAGGGCATCTTTCGTTTGGTGTCAAGTGGGTTACCTGATCAGGTTTAACGATGCCAATCCATAGCAGGACTAATTCTCTCCTTCTTCTTCAGCCTTTTTGATTTGTTCGTCCAGGATTTTATCAATGATATCCATCTGGCGCTCATCGATGGTCTTATCTACACGGGCTTGCTTTTTCATAAAGCGGAACATGGCGTTCTTCTTTATTTCATAAGCCATAAAGACGGTGTATTTATTTTCCTTCTTGTTGAAATATTTTTGCTCACCAATCTTACGCAAATCGGCAATTTGTGTGTTCATAGTCTGGCGCACTAAGCTTTGAAACTTATCAGCTACATCTGCAGCATGCTCATTTTCGGTTTGTCCTAAATATTGATCAGCCACCTGTTGCATCGTGGTGTTTACTTGTCCTGC
The DNA here is from genome assembly GCA_947470895.1 of Bacteroidota bacterium. Classification (GTDB taxonomy): domain Bacteria; phylum Bacteroidota; class Bacteroidia; order Cytophagales; family Cyclobacteriaceae; genus ELB16-189. The sequence goes on along the minus strand of CANIVF010000005.1, from coordinate 38,963 downwards.
TAATTGCGCTTTCGCATCAAGGTCAGCTTTGCTTCGCGCAATATTGTCCTGAGAACTTTCTCCCTTACCGGTACCACGGAAAAATCGGTTATTGGATTCGTAGGCATTGCCGCGAAAAGGTTCTTTTACTTTCTGACCGAAAGGACTTGAACCACAAGCAGAGAGCACCAATAAAATGATGGCGAAAGAAATCAGATTTGTCTTCATATGGGGTAGTTTGATAATTCGAAACTAAAATTAGTAAAAATTGTGCCAGAGTTTAGTTTCCATTAGCGGGAATGATTAGCTGCCACCGAAAAGCCCATTTCCATTTCATGGAGTAATTCGTGATGGCGCATTTACTCATCACCGCATCAAATTCTTTCTTCTTAAAGGCGCGCATCACCGATAAGGGCGCATCGAATCGAACCATCGTGGAGCGCGAAAATAATTGGGTCAACCACGTGATAGAATAATACGCCAGCGGATGGCGATGGATATCATTGATGATAATAGCCGATCTGGTTATTTTTTTCAGTGAGGAAAACAAATTGATCAACTCAGCTTCGGTGAAATGATGCATAAACAAAGTAGCCAAAACAAAATCGAACTGCTGATCCAGAAACTCTTTTGAAAACACGTTGGTAGACTCAAAAGAAACATTTGGAACCTCTCTGGAATGCGTTCGGGCATAAGCGATGATATGCGGGTTCGCATCAAAGCCAATCAATTTTACTTTTCGGTTTTCTTTCTCAGCCAAATTTGAAATGATGCGCAAGATCTCTCCGCTGCCACAACCTAAGTCGGCAATCGTGATGATGTATTCTTTAGGGACTGTTGCCCAGCATTTTTTAAGTGCATTAATCGTTACTGCATTGCCGCCCAACCATTGATTGATGATGTCTAATTCCCTCAAAGTTTGAAATACGACTTCGCCATCACAGGCCAAATCGTCCATGATCTCGATGGTTGAAGATCGATTAGAGAAATCTATTGGCATGTTAATGATTTTGTATTTCTAACACCATGCTTTCGAGCGTCAATCCTGGTCCAAAAGCAAAACTTAAAATCTTCTTTCGATCATCTACACCATCCAAGTTTTTACAAACATCCTGAAGCACAAAAAGAACCGTTGGTGACGACATGTTTCCATACTGGCGAAGTACTTCGTAAGCGGATTTGTTTTGCTCTTTCGTTAGGTTCAACTCCTGTTCAATCACCTCCAGTATTTTTTTGCCCCCCGGATGTATAGCGAAATAAGATACATCAGCAAGATCATATGAAATCTGGTCAAGCAGTGAATGCGTGAGTGTTTTTATTCCACGTTGAATCACATCTGGAACATATGAAGATAATCGCATTTCAAAACCCAGGTCGCCCACGGTCCATGCCATATCCTGATCTCCTTCGGGGGCGAGATCACAATAAAAACTTACTGGCTTTAAATTTAATCCCTTGCGAGGCGAAGATTCGACCAGCAACGCTGCTGATCCATCGGCAAACAATGCATTGGCCAATAAATTATCGTCTGTATTTTCGTTCTGAAAATGAATGCTGCACAGCTCCGTGCAAACCACCAGCACTTTAGCTTTGGTATCTGATTGACAGATGATATCGGCTTGCTTCAATCCATTAAACGCTGCGTAACATCCCATAAAGTTGATACACAACCGCTGCGTGTTGGTGGGCAATCCCAATGCTTTCACTAAATCAATATCTAAGCCCGGTGCATACATGCCTGTGCAGCTTACTACGATTAAATGCGTGATTGATTTTTTGTCAAAGTTGCTTACCTTATTAAAGCACTGATTGATCGCAGCAACACTCAACATCAACGCCTTTTGGCGATAAAGCAAAAGTCTGGTGCCCGTGGAAGGAACAGGTTCAAAGTTCTTTGTGTTCGAATAGAAATCGTATTCATCCGCTCTACCGTAATCGGCAATCACGGAGTGACGCGTTTCGATGCCCGTCATGCGGAATAGAGCGCGAAGCCTTCTCGCATCCTCATCATCCATGTGCATAGCGCGAACCATAAAATCAGCGATGGTCGACTGACTAAATTTATTCTCGGGATTAGCTGTGCCAATGGCGGTTATGAAACTCATGACTTCAAGTATAACAAAAAACTACTCACATTGATTTAACTTTGGTGAATTCATTACCTTGATCAACTAATAATTTATAAAACAATGTTTTCACGTTCGGCCTGGCTTCACCTGCGCATACCCTTTTCATTCTTTCTGATGCCGGTTTATATTTTCGCTTTGGGCATTTCGCCCAACTTCACCGAAAGCCGTTTGCTTTGGTCGTTTATCATCATCCACTTGTTTTTGTATCCGGCCAGCAACGGGTTCAATAGTTATTTTGATAAGGATGAAAAGAGCATTGGCGGATTGAAGAATCCTCCTCCGGTAAATAAAGGTTTGTATTATTTATCGCTTCTCTTTGATGGTGTTGCTATTGTGTTAAGCCTTATCAAAGTAAGCCTGCTGTTCGCAGTGATGCTTTTAGTCTACGGTCTGGTGTCAAAAGCCTACAGTCATCCTTCTATTCGGTTGAAGAAATTTCCGATTGGAGGTTGGCTTACCGTGGGCATTTTTCAAGGGTTATTTACTTTTCTGACGTGTTATGTCGGTATCAATGATTTTGGAATTGAGAATATCATGAATGCACGCGTTCTGATCCCGGCTACACTTTCCAGTATTATTTTATTAGGTACTTACCCGATGACACAGGTTTATCAGCATGAAGAAGATGCTAGGCGGGGCGATCGTACCATCAGTTTAATGCTAGGCATAAAAGGCACGTTTCTATTTGTTCTGATCATCTTCACCTTAGCGGCTGCCGGTTATGTGGGGTACTTCTATTCATTTTTTGAATTGCGCTTTGGAATCGCCTTCCTGCTATCTTTAAGTCCAGTGGTGGTCTTCTTTTTAATTTGGCTTTTCCTCGTGTTGAAGAACCCCGCCAAGGCAAATTTTTTCTACACGATGTGGCTTAACTTTCTATCGGCTTTATGCCTCAACGGATTTTTTGTTTGGTTCTTTTTGGAGAACACTCATATTGGACAACTATTTCAATAATAAATTACTAAATAAAAATGCCAGCCTATACCAAAAGGCTGGCATCTGTTATCGAATCAGTACTATACTGTAGCTCCCACACGCTCAAGCAATGCTTTGGTCGCTTTAATTCCATCTGCTTCACTCAACTCACTTCCTTCAAACTCGATACCAATGTAACCGGTATATCCTGCTGCTTTTACAATCGACAATATTTTAGCGTAATCTGTTTCGATGCAATTTCCCTGCGCATCAAAGTTGTTGGCTTTTGCACTTACGCCTTTTGCAAATGGCATCATCTCTTCTACACCCTTATAGCGATCATACTCTTCAATGCATTTTGATTCCCACATATCACCCCCTTCACGCTTGGTGCAAAAATTTCCAAAGTCAGGAAGTGTTCCGCAATTAGCCATACCCACCTCCTTCATTACTCCACCCAGCCATTGCCCGTTTGATGAATATCCACCATGGTTTTCAACAATTACATTGATGCCGATGGGTTGTGCATATTCACTCAGTCTTCTCAATCCATCTGCTCCCGCCTTCGCTACTTCTTCGGCCGTACCAATTCCAAAACAATTGACGCGTATGGAATGACATCCCAGAAATTTCGCAGCATCCACCCACTTGTAATGATTCTCCACGGCTTCGGTTCGCTTCTTTGCATCCAGATTTGCCATTTCTCCTTCTCCATCACACATAATTAATACATTGGTAACGCCTACATCAGCGGCTCGTTTCTTTAATTCATTTAGATACCCTGTATCCTTAGCTTTATCCATGAAAAATCGATTCACATATTCTACAGCGCTGACGCCAAACTCATTTTTAGCCTTAGCGGGAAAGTCAAGATTTTCAAATTCCTTTGCAAAAAGAGCCTTGTGCAGTGACCATTCTGCTAAAGAAATTTTAAAAAATAACTCTCTATTTACAGCCGAGATTACTGCCGTAGATGTTTCCGAAGTTTTTCCTGCACAGGCGGCTAAAAATGTACTGGCACTTAATCCGCTTACGGTGATTAAGCCAAGGGATTTGATAAATTGTTCGCGATTCATTATTTAAGGTTTAATTGAGATGAAGGTAACGCATGAATAATAAAAATACGCCCGGATTGCTTGAAGCGGTGATAATCTTATGTAAGAAGTTAAAATGGACTGCCGTGGGTTTGCCTAATCAGAAAACCGGCAACGGGCTTAACGCTATGCATAAGATTAACAGCCAGATTTGATGTCCACTCTGCGCCAAAGAGTTGCTGTATTTGCCTTCCTGCCCAAAGCCTGCGTGCAAACATAGCATTCCATTTTTTCTGATAGCTAGACTCCATCTGCTCGCGACTAATTTCCTTTCTGACAAACTGCAATATCAATTCACTAAGAATTTTTGCCGAATGAATGGCGAGCGCCATGCCGTTACCACATAAGGGTGTAATCATTCCTGCGGCATCACCTGCCATTAACACATGATTATCAACAGGCTGTTTAGTAGCGAATGAAATCTCATTGATTGCTTCGGGGCGATCATAAAGAAACTCTGAGTCAGCAAACAAAGATTTTAAGAAAGGATTCTTCTGCAACACCACTTCTTCCATCGCTTTTATGCTGCCATACTTTTTCAGATTGTCGCGATGCGTAAGGTAACACAAGGTGAATTTCTGATCTTCGATCTGACTGATTCCACAATATCCATCTTTAAAATTGTGAAGTGATATTTGATCAGCCGGCTGGTCGGTGCGAACGTGATACTTCACCCCAGCATAAGGAGATCTTTTTTGAATGAATGTTCTCTTCATGGCAACATCCATGCGCGACCTCTTACCAAAAGACCCCATCACGACATCACCATACAAAAATTGATCGCCTACCTTTATTCGAAATTGATTCCCATCAAATACGATCTGCTCTGCTTCAGTATTTAACAAGAACCTAACACCTCTTTCAGAAGCTTTTCTGTACAGGAAATTATCGAAGGTATATCGGCTAATTCCAAAACCGCCCAAATCTAAAGGTAGCCGAGCTGACTTGCCGTTAACGGAAGTAAGTTGAAATTTTGTTATTGACGGTGGATTAAATTCGGATGGAAACAGATCAATTGAGTTAAGAAAGGGAATTGTTTCATTGGAAATATATTCTCCGCACACACGGTGAAATGGATAACTCTTTTTTTCTATCACGGTTACCTCAACGCCCACACGGGCTAAGAAATTAGCAGCAATCAATCCCGATAGTCCTCCTCCAACAATGACGATGCAATTCATTTTATAAGTTCACCTCGATGAAAAAACCTAACCATGGAAGATCTGTTTAAACTAGGTGGAATTAAATACTATTTTTCAACTTGAATTCCTTATTCACTTTAGTACCATCCCGTTGAATCTGAAGGAATATCTTCTTGCCAGGCTTTGAGTTTAGAAAACCATTGATCGTACTTAATTCTAAGTCACTGGCATCCCTTCCATTAACCGAAATGATTTTGTCGCCTTTTCGAATATCTGCATTTGCCGCTGACGAATTTTCGCGTACGTCTGAAACCTCGAAATTTCTTAGCTTCGCTCCCCGAGCCCTAACGGTGAGTCCGCTCAAATTAAAATAAAATTCCTTCTTTAGTGATGAGTTCTTCTTCAGGTAAATTCTTTCTCCCGGAAAGTTGAAGATGACCGTGAATCGGCTCAGTATCTCCCCGCCAATAGATCCATTTCTAAAAACGGTACGACTTGTTTTTAATGTGTCGCTATAACTTTGATGGTCAGGAAAATTTGCGATTATGCCAGGAACCAGATAGTTGCCTATTTCAACCGCCTTTATTCTTCCCATTTGGCCGGTAATTTCTCCTCCAAGCCCTCGGCCAATTATCGCGCTCACATGATTTTGTGGAATGGTGATTTTAGGATTGGATTGAATTTCCAGAAAAATTCCATGGCTTGCACCACTATCCACCAAAAGTTTTCCTGAAAGTGATGTGGAGTCATTCATTTGCAAACCCACAATGATATACGGTTTTGTGTCCTCAACAGTAATTGGTAACCAGTTGTGCCTCTTGCTAGGTTTAAACCTTTCGGGATGCATGAGGGTGAGCAATTTTCTTTCGTAGTCAATCTTGATAATGAATCGACTAAATAACTCATACCCTAATATTCCATGAACATCGGTGCCCAGGTAGTTTCGAAGTTCGAGATAATCCTTTTCCAACACCAACAAGGCATGCCCTTGCCCATGCACACCGGGCATATCCAACGTAACGTTGTTGGTTACGTATGCATCTACCAATTTTTCACCACCCGGTCCAGCTATCGTATATTTTCTTGAGTATGGAAGATTCAGAATATCGCTATATGCTTTCTCCGTTAGTATAGAAGTGCGTACGCCAGTATCCAGAATAAATTTTAATGGCAATTGACCATTTAATATAACAGGCAACACGACCAGGTTGTTATATACTTCTATTGGAAATTGAACCTTGGATTTTCCTTCCGGAAGAGAGAAACCCAGTACCTGAGCGTAGCCTGATGAGATGCCCGCGAGAAAAAACAAAATAAACCCGACAAATTGATTTGTACCCATACAATACAGCGGCTTAAGTTAAAGCTAAGATTTTTTCGGAAATCCTTAAGCTTTATCTTGTTATAACGCCAAGTTGAAGGAGGAGTTGGTGAGGAGTTTCTGAAATTTTTAATTCCTTAAGATTGTTTGCCTGAAGAAATCCTTCCTTCACCATTAATTCCATTTGTTCTATTAGTGGGTTGAAATAACCCTGTGTATTTAATATACCTACAGAAGCATGGATTAATCCTAATTGCTTCCAGGTGAGAATTTCTGCCAGTTCATCCAGCGTTCCCCAACCGCCCGGCATGGCAACAAAAGCATCTGCCAGATCCGCCATGCGCCTTTTTCGGTCATGCATACTATTCACAACTTCCAGTTGTGTTATTCCCTTGTGTGCTACTTCCCGTTGCAAAAGAAAGTCAGGAATCACGCCAATTACATGGCCTCCAAGCCTCATTACCTCATCGGCAACAATACCCATCAGACCGATGTTGCCACCACCATAAATCAATGAGGATTGCGTCTTACAGATAAGATTGCCCATTTCTATTGCGGCATCTGCATAGTCATTTCTTGCGCCAGCAGCTGACCCACAAAAGACGCAAACATTCATTAAAGCCCTGAAAATTAGTGCTTAATGTCGTGTTCGTTGTCGCTTACCTTACTATTTGGAAATACCCAAACCGAAACAATAGCTAAGACGAAAAGAGCAAGCACTACGTAAAAAACCATGGTTGTCTATTTTGTTGAAAAGTAAAATCGATCAAATTTAAAGCCTATGGCCAGATTATTTGCAAAATGATCTTTAAAAATTGTAAACTCGAAACCTTATTTTAATGGTTTATTAACCAAAAGGGATTTAAACAAACTATGTCATGAAGAAATTTCTTCTTGTTTTGGGTATCATCTTAGTTATCATTCTGGGGATTCTTACCTATTTCAGAGTATACTATACCAAGTCTTTCAGCCCTGAGGATCAGGTTAAATTTGAAGATGGGACTTTAAAAATTGTGGTGGTTTATAATCGTCCGTCAAAAAAAGGAAGGGTAATCTTTGGTGAACTTGTTCCTTTCGGAAAAGTATGGAGAACCGGTGCCAACGAAGCGACTACGTTTGAAACCAGTAAAGACTTAATTTTTGGAGGTAAAAGCTTAAAAGCAGGAAAATACAGCTTGTGGACGGTACCTGGCGAACAATCATGGACCATTATATTTAATTCTGAGTATGGCCAATGGGGAGTTGGTTTTAACGGAGAAGCGAATCGGAATCCGGCCAAAGATGTTGTTTCAATCGAGGCTTCTCCTGTAGGAATAGAAAAAGAATTTGAGCAATTCACCATAGCCGTTGAAAAAAACATGGGTGAAGAACATGAGTTAACATTTATTTGGGACAAAACTTTAGTGGCTCTTCCTTTTACAAATCAATAAAAGATCTGACACCTAGTTTTTTGAAATTTCTTGTTGGAAACCTTTATTGAATCTAATGAAGTGGTGGTACTTTTGATTTTACAAAGTAATTGCAATTAAATGATACAGGTAATTCCTTCCATAGCCATTCGTAACGGAAAAGTTGTTAAAATGAGGAAGGGCGATCCGGCCAGTGAGAAAGCGTATAATGAAAATCCATTAGATCTGGCAAAGCGATTTGAATCTCACGGAATTGAAGTTGTTCATTTAGTGGATTTGGATGGTGCTGAACGTGGGAGTCCTAAGAATTATCATGTGCTTGAAGCTATTGCAGGCCACACCAATCTTAAAGTAGATTTTACCGGAGGCATTTGCACCGATGGCGATATCGGAAAAGCTTATGAATTTGGTGCTGATTATATCACAGCCTCAAGCATTGCAGTTACCAATCCCGAATTATTTGCCTCATGGATTATTTCTTATGGCAGAGAAAAAATGACCTTGGGTGCTGATGTTACTGATATTGTTTCAAAGAAAATAGCGTTTCGCGGTTGGTTAACCAAATCTGAAATCACCTTGTTCGATCATCTTCAATATTTTTATGACCGAGGATTGAAGTATGTGAAATCGACCGATGTATCGCGCGATGGTGTACTGGAAGGTCCGGCCTTTTCATTTTATCAGGAAATCCTCGATCACTTTAAAGATTTAAAAGTGCTTGCCAGCGGAGGCGTGCGTGGAGTAGATGACATAAAAAAACTCAATGACATGGGAATCTTTGCTGTCATCTTTGGCAAAGCTTATTATGAGGGAATTCTTAAGCTTAAAGATCTGGAACAATTCATCGTGAAGAAAAGTTGAATAAAAAAACCCGGAATGCTCCGGGTTTTTTTATCAGCAGTTCATGGATTGATTAATTCACATTGACCACAAAGCTGATGTCCAGATCACTCTCTCCATCTAGAGACGTAGAGGTGGATGATTTTATTCCGGGTTGGTGCTTTAAAAGTACTCTGAATGATTTATCCATTAACGCCGTATTGGATGACGTCCAAGATGTACTAATGCCTATCGGTATGTTGCTAACATCATTGTCTAAATAATTAATACTTTCCGCAGTAGAAGATGCATTGTCTTTAATGTTTCCTGTGCCAGTTGGCGATGAAAATATCCCGTCAGAAAAACGGAAGAAAAATTGATGCTCCTCTCCTTCTTCTTCAACTTCAGTGGTGATGTTATAACCAGCATCTCCTGGTTTATATAACCCATTGATTAAGTCCAATGATAATGTATACTGTGTTCCCTTTATTAAGTTGATGGGGCCATCCACTTTAATGTCCTGCACTCCCTCTCCATCCGGATCAGTTGCCGTAATGATCATCTCAGCCCCGCCTCCAGCAGGGGTAAATTTTAAAGTCACTTTAGTTATTAACTCTGGGATATTCTCCGGCTCTGGGTCGTCATTCTTGCAGCTAGTTAATAAGATGAACGAAGTAGTACTGAGTAAAAGAAGCAGGAAATTAAAATAGACTTTCATATTAATGATTATAATATTTATGCAACAATGTTGCAATAATAAAATAAAACTTTGATTCCCACTACCTATTTTCAACAATTTAAAAGCTGTATTTCAGGGCAATAGAAATATTGCGGCCGATTTCATCGGCATAATAGCGCATCCTGTTTGAATATTCACGGTATGCGTTATTCGTCAAATTTTCAACCGAAATTCTAAAATCCAACTTTGACTTCTTAATGGGCTTGGAAATGCCGGCACTAAAAGAAGCCAGAAAGTAACCCTCAGGTGAATCAACAAAATCAAAATTGCGACTATCATTTTCAAACAAATCAATCCCTTGCTCTTTTGCCAGGATAATATCACGGATAGGCACAACTCTTGGGGCGCTATTCTGCTTTGCGACATACTTTAATCTCACCTCAACAAAAGGGCTTGTCCATGATTGTATGTTGGAGGCATCGTATCGCATAGAAACTTCATACCGGTTTGATGGAATAAAAGTCAGATGGTCGTTATTGGTTTCATCTTTTGCTTTCAACAATGAAATCCGTGCATTTAGCTTTAATTTTTTTGTCATCTCATAACCCATCGAAAGATCGGCACCGAGAAAGAAAGCATCGGTTTGAGTATATCGAAAGTATGGGAAAATACCTCGCGTGTTTTCGGTCACTCCACGAGGCTTCAGGTAGATGTAATTAAAAATGTAATTCATGTAAACCGAAATTTCTATAGTCAATCTTTCCTTTTGCCTGCGATAAGTGTTCACCCATTTTATTGCCTGTTCGGCACGAAAATTTACTTCATCTGGTGATCGTACTTCGTTGGTGATTTCATCCAACAACAATCCAAACTCAATGGCGGCAGCGCTTTGATGGGTGCCCAAACTATAAAGCTCTGCCACATTTGGTGGCCTCCACGCGCTACCTAAACTTGAAGTAAACGTTGATGATGAATTGATTTTTAAAGTTCCTGCGGCTGTGGCGCTTACATTATGAAAGCTGAACTCACTTCGATACAATTTATTTTTAAAATCATACCCAACAATTTTATAATACCTGAGATCATAGCGAGCCCCTATTTCCCAATCCCAGTTGGTCTTTGAAAATTTCTCTATCCAAAATAATCCGGCTGAATAATTATTGAAATTAGGGATGAATGGCAGTGTTTGAGTGCCATCCATTTTATTGTTGTCTTGTGCCATACCATTTATTCCAAGAGAGCGTATATGAGATTTCTCTTTAGTTTTTTCCCACTCTGCATCCAGAGTATGAGTATATAATGTATATCCAAGAGCAGGAACCTCATTAAGGCTTCCTCTTCGCAAATCATACTCCCTTCGATTATTTATCTGAAGACCATATTGAAAATTGAAAAGACTCTCTCCCTTGCGAAGGTGGCCTATAAGCTTAACAAAATCATGCTTTACATCTTGCCTTGGTGAATTTATCTGATAGGTAAACTGGTGCGTGTTTTGAGGCGGTTCTTGCTCCAACGCAATGGCAAGATCTTCGGTGCTGCCAACCACCGAACCTTTCAAAATTCCTATAGTTGTGTTGAAATGACTGTAATAAACCTCAAATCCTTTTCCCTCTTGATGATAGCCCGCTGAGGCTGAGTAATTCAATTCGTTAAATCCTGTATTAGATAGATTATAATCTGGCGTATGAAGATCTCCTGATTTTTTTGCCGTACCCTGCACTCGCCATCCCCAACCATGATGTGTTTTTATTCCACCCTCTAGCATGCCAGAAACTACACCAGACCTTCCATTACTGGACCCAACCACATGAAGTTGTCCACCTAGCTGTTGATCCTTAGGAAGATCAGCCGGTTTTACGATGATCACACCACCCAATGCATCTGTACCATATTTGATTGCGCCCGCATCTTTTATGACCACCAGGTTGGAAGCAATAAAGGGATCAATCTCAGGAGCATGTTCAGCTCCCCATTGCTGTCCTTCTTGGCGAACGCCATTATTAAGAATCAAAATGCGCTGACTGTGCACTCCATGAATGACCGGTTTGAAAACGGCCGGCCCTGATTGAATAGTGTTTACTCCGGTAATGCTCAGGAGCGATTCGCCCAAAGATTTTCCCCTTACTTCCTCTAAAGACTTTCCTGAAAGTGCCCCATAATTAGATGCTTTTCCTATTGGATCGAGATGGTCAGCAATAACTACTTCGGAAAGAAGTCTATCTTCAGTAATGAGTATTGATTGTATCGTTTCAGATTTTTTCAGATTGAGTTTCACTACTTGCGTTTGGTATCCTAAAAACTTAATCTCAAGTGCATAATCACCCTCACACACTTCAGAAAAGACATATATACCATCCCGGTCTGTTACCTTTCCAACATTATGTTCTTTGATAAATACGGTGGCACCCGGCAGGGGATTTTTAAATTCATCCAGCACTTTACCGGTAACGGATAATTTACACGTAACCTGTCCCACTGCTAACCATGTGTGGAAAGAAAGAATGAAAGTGAAAATAACTGATTTTTTCAAAATGCAACTGAGTTGCAAAGATACTTTTTTCAAGATATGATAGAGAATCGATTACACGACCGGAACTATTGCTCTACAATATCCGATATTTTAAACTTTTGAATGATAAAGTAGAGAAAGTTGAAAGACAAAGCATCATCTTCATGCTTTACAGATGAATTTTTAACTGATTCAGATGATTTTGATTTACCTGACTTTGGGATTGAAGGCATTTCACCTTTCGCAAGAGGTGTTACTTTTTCCGAATTGGACGGAGATCGCTCAGGCTCAAATAAAAGTGGTTTTTCACCCTGAAGTTCATGGTTAAACCTCGTATCCGGAATCTCATTATTAGGAATACCTTCTTGAGCACTGACAGAAAAACTTGCCAGCGTCATTAGCACGAAGAAAAAACCTAGAAAATGAGAAAAATTTGGTTTCATCTAAATCCGAACTTATTTGGTTTTAACCTCTTACCTTCGGGGTAAGCTGTGCAAAATAGTAATTTTTTGGAAATGATAACGTGGGAAGACTTTAATAAAATTGACTTGAGAGTCGGTACAATTGTTCGTTCGGAAGCGTTTGCGGAGGCGAAAAAACCCGCATTCAAGCTTTGGATTGATTTAGGACCCCATTTGGGAATAAAAAAATCAAGTGCCCAAATAACTGACCTCTATACGTTAGATCAATTAATTGGACTACAGGTGGTCTGTGTGGTCAATTTTAGCCCAAAAAAAATTGCCAATTTTAACTCTGAAGTTCTGGTGACTGGCTTTCCGGATGAAAAAAACAGAGTGGCTCTTACTTCGGTGAGCCTGCCCGTCCCTAATGGTTCCAAATTTTTTTAAGATTATGTTTCAATTTACACAACTACCCGCTGTATGCGATGGCGTAATCATTCAATTGGTTAAAGATCGAAATGTAGAAGACCTTGTGATTGATAGTCGCAAGGCCATGCTTTCCGAACACGCATTGTTCTTCGCCATTCCGGGAGAAAGACATGACGGGCATAATTATGTAGCCGAGCTTTACGCCAAAGGCATTCGCCAGTTTGTTTTGGAAAGAATGGTATTGGTTGAAAATTTTCCAGAAGCAAATTTTCTTCTCGTTCATTCCGCGGTGGAAGCCTTACAGGGTTTAGTCAGTGCACATCGAAATGAATTTTCTATTCCTATTATAGGCATCACAGGAAGCAATGGTAAGACCATTATCAAAGAATGGCTATATCAATTACTCTCACCTGATTATCGAATTATAAAAAATCCAGGAAGCTATAATTCACAACTAGGAGTACCGCTTTCAGTATGGCAAATGCAACCGCATCATGAGTTTGGCATTTTTGAAGCGGGTATTTCGAAGCCCAATGAAATGCAAGAATTGCAAAAAGTTATTCAACCAACATTAGGAATCTTCACCAATATTGGCCCCGCTCACGATGAAGGATTTACTTCTTTCGAACAAAAGATTTTTGAGAAATTAAAGCTGTTTTCAAAAGTTGAGAAATTAATTTATTGTGCTGATCATGAGCTGGTGCAATCCGCTGTTTTAGCCACATGTATCCCATCATTCTCTTGGGCGTTTTATAACAACGCAGATTTACAAATTACTCCATCAGGCGAGTCCTTCATGTTAAGTTGGGAAGGGCAAAAACAAACGATCCAGCTTCCGTTTAGAGACCCTGCCTCAGCAGAAAATTGTTTTCACTGCATTGCAGTGATGTTACATTTAGGACATTCGGTTCAAACCATCCAAGAACGAATCAGCTTATTGAAAACGGTGCCCATGCGCCTTGAGCTCAAGCAAGGAATCAACAACTGCCAGATTATCGATGATTCTTATAATAATGATTTAGGTGGCTTACGCATCAGTCTTGATTTCCTGGCAGGAATTCAAAAAAAGAAAAAAACCATTATCCTTTCTGATATTTTACAATCCGGACTTGATGAAAAAGAACTGATACAAAAAATCAAAGAACTTATTCTCACAAGTGACATTACCCGATTGATTGGAATCGGTCCCGTACTCAAGAAGTGTCAGGATGAGTTTAAAGAACTATCCATTGAAACCACATTTTATCCTGACAGCGAAAGTGGATTAAAGGAAATAAACCGTAATGACTTTCACCTGGAAGTTATTTTAATCAAAGGCGCACGCACATTTCACTTCGAAAAAATAGTTGGACTCCTACAGCACAAGGTGCATGGCACCCGCATGGAAATCGACTTGAATAAAATTGTTCACAACCTTAATTTTTTCAAGGCACAGCTTAAGTCTGGGGTTAAAATAATGGTGATGGTAAAAGCTTTTGCTTACGGTAGTGGAAGCGAAGAAATCGCTACACTTTTACAATATCATCGTGTCCATTATTTAGGTGTCGCTTATGCGGATGAAGGAGTGGAGCTTCGCAAAAATCATATCACTATTCCCATCATGGTGATGAATGCGACAGAAGAAAGTTTTCAAACTATCGTTGATTATAATCTGCAACCTGTGATGTATAGTTTAAGCATGCTTCGCTCGTTATCCGATTTCCTTGGATCAAAATCATGCACCGTGCATTTAGAGGCAGAAACCGGAATGAACCGTTTAGGACTGGAGGCAGAGGATTTAGAGGAAGCCATAAGCATCTTAAAAATTAATCCTAATATTAAAATAGCATCGATGTTTTCACATCTGGCCGGAGCAGATGAATCGGTTCATGATGAATTTTCAAAATCCCAGGTTTCCCGCTATGAACATGCGTACCATACCATCTCCTCTCAATTAAATATTGCGCCGATCAGGCACATCTTAAACTCTTCAGGCATTCTACGTTTTCATAAACATCAGATGGATATGGTAAGGTTGGGCCTTGGTTTATACGGTTTAAATCCCACCTCTGAAGCATTCTATCAGCTTCAACCAGCTGCCACTCTAAAGACTGTTATTTCACAAGTAAAAACAATTAAAGCAGGGGAATCAATTGGCTACGGAAGAAAAGGAAAAGCAGACTATAAGATGACCCTGGCCACCATTGCGATAGGCTATGCTGATGGATTCAGTAGGAGTTTTAGCCGAGGCGCAGGTGTCGTTTTAATAAATGGAAAGAAAGCTCCCGTAGTTGGTAATGTGTGCATGGACATGACCATGATTGATATGACTGGTATTGAAGCCAAAGAAGGTGATGAAGTAATTATTTTTGGTGATGGTTTGCCCATTCAGGAGCTGGCAGCTCGCGCAAATACCATTCCCTATGAAATTCTCACCAACACCAGCGAGCGTGTAAAGAGAATTTACTATGCCGAAAGTATTTGATTAATCTAATGCGTTAATGGTTACCCAATAGCGGTAAGCTACCAATGCTTTTTCAATTTTTGATAGTCGTGTGATATCTTTTTGACTAAAGCGTGGCATGATTACCTTATTTACATTGGCCAGAATCTTGAAAACCTGTTTCATCTCATGCATAAGTTTTAACCACAACCCAGATTTTTCTTTAAATCTAGTTGAGGCAATCCACCAAAGTTAAATGGATCCGCTATTTCCACAATCACTTGCGTGCTAGGCTTGGGTAGTTCCTTTTGGGTTTTGTGCGACTTCTTAACTTTCTTTTTCACGGCCTAATATAATCATTGCGTAACTGTTTGTCTACTCCTATATTGCGTTGTTTAAAATCAATCTAAATAAGAAGGTGGCAAGGACCAAAACAGTTGCACAGATGGTTCCCGGAGAAACAGCGGTAATTTCAGGTTTTACGGACGAAGAGATTTCAGTAAAACTGCTGGAGATGGGTTTTTTACCTGGCACTGCCGTGAGGTTTAATTTTACTGCTCCTTTCGGAGACCCTGTTTGTGTAAGTGTTTCAGGTCTTGATCTTTCATTACGTATTAGTGAAGCCTCATCCATTACCATTCTGAACTAATGGCTGAACAGAGGATTCTTAGGGTAGCATTAGCGGGTAAACCAAACTCAGGTAAATCTTCGCTCTTCAATCAACTCACCGGTCTTAACCAAAAAATCGGAAACTTTCCCGGTGTCACTGTTGATAAGCGTATTGGTCTTTGTAATCTGGATGATAAAACCCAAGCCGAGATCATTGATTTGCCCGGAATCTACAGTCTTTATCCTCGAACGCTGGATGAAAAAGTTGTGGCCGAACTGTTAGCGGATAAAAACAACAGACAATACCCCGATGCCGTGGTGTTGGTGGCCGATGCGACCAATCTCAAAAATTGCTTACTTCTGCTCACTCAACTCATGGATTTGAAATTACCAACGGTGCTTGCCCTAAACATGATGGACCTCGCGGCACAGTCTGGTCAAAGCATAGACATTCAAATGCTGACATCCTCACTGGATGTGCCAGTGGTCATGATCAATGCCCGGAGCGGTCAAGGTGCCTATGAGCTAAAGCAGGCGTTGAAAACGAAGCTTAGTCCATCCACCAAAACAATTTTTCAATTGGATAATGAGATTAAGAAAGTAGTAACTAAAATTAAAGATCAATTTCATCTCGCTACGGACTATGAAGCTTATCAGTTTCTGCAACAAACTGATAATCTCGTTTTTTTAAGCGAAGAGGAGCGAAATTTTATTCGTAAGGAAGCAAAAGAGAATCAATTCTTTCCGCATAAATACCAAGGTGCAGAAACCGTAATGCGCTATGGTTTCATTCAGGACTTGTTGAATAAAGTTATTCTAAAAACATCCGATCCCGAATGGAAAAAATTTTCATATCGCATCGATAAAGTACTTACGCATAAAGTGTGGGGTTATTTGATTTTCTTCTCTGTACTATTCCTGATCTTCCAATCGATCTTTGCCTGGGCACAAATACCCATGGATTTTATTGACCAATCATTTACAGCCCTCAGCAACATGGCTGATAACAATTTACCAGACGGACCCTTGTTTGATCTGATATCGCAAGGCGTGGTGCCTGGCATTGGGGGCATTATTATTTTCATTCCTCAAATCGTTATTCTATTTGCCTGCATTTCTATTCTGGAGGAAAGCGGGTATATGGCACGCGTGGTTTTTTTGATGGATAAAATCATGAGGAAATTTGGCCTTAATGGAAAGAGTGTCGTGCCTCTTATCTCAGGTTTAGCTTGTGCCATCCCAGCCATTATGGCCACACGCACCATCGATAACTGGAAAGACCGACTCATTACCATTTTTGTTACACCGTTCATGAGTTGCTCTGCTCGATTACCAGTGTTCACCATACTTGTGGCCCTAATCATTCCTGATGATAAGATTTTAGGATTTTTTAATTATCAGGGTCTTGTATTAATGGCTCTATACATCCTTGGCTTTCTAGCTGCCATATTCTCAGCTATGGCTTTACAGTTTCTGATTAAATCAAAAGAAAGAAGTTATCTCATCATGGAATTACCCACCTATCGCAAACCAAAGTGGGCAAATGTAGGATACACCATTCTTGAGAAAACTAAAGCATTTGTATTTGAAGCCGGTAAAATAATTCTGGCCATATCGATTGTTCTGTGGGTGCTCGCCAGCTACGGACCCGGACAAAGTATGCAGGATGCTGAAATGAGAGTATTATCCGATCCAACCACTCAAGGGTTTAGCCAACAGGAAATTCAAGATCACATCGCTGCTTATAAACTTGAACATTCTTATGCCGGCATCGTAGGTAAAACTATTGAGCCTGTAATAAAACCATTGGGATATGATTGGAAAATTGGAATCGCATTAATCACATCTTTCGCAGCACGAGAAGTATTTGTGGGCACAATCGCTACTATTTATAGTTTGGGAAGTTCAGAAGATCAACTCACCATCAAAACACGTTTGAAAAGAGAAATCAATCCTGAAACCGGAGGCCCTCGATATACTCCTGCTGTAGGTCTTTCTCTTTTGGTGTTCTACACACTGGCTATGCAATGCATGAGCACTCTTGCCGTTGTGAAGCGGGAAACAAAAGGATGGAAGTGGCCTGCGATACAATTAGCTTACATGACTGCCATTGCCTATCTATCGGCTTTTTTAGTCTATCAATCGCTTTCATAGCAATTGAAAATAAATTTCTATGTCTTGTTATTTAATACGTATTAAATTTCTTGATATTTACCAAACAATCCCCACCAATGAATTCATCAAAAAAAAATCAGATGGGTTTACTTTACCTCGTGCACTTACTCATCTCTGCTGATGGTGTCATTGATGAAAAAGAATTCACCTCCTTGCTCCGTTTAAAAAACCGAGAGAATATACCTGATTCCGTTTTCAAAGAGTTTGAAGATGGCATCAAGGATAAGAAAGAAAAGGAAATCTATAGAACGGGAATTGACCTTATCAGCGAGTGTACTGACCAGCAAAAAATAGATGTCTTTGCCAATCTTTACAACCTGTCTGAAGTAGATGGTGCGGTTCACATAAAAGAGGTACGTCTTCTTCTTTATTCCATCAAAGCAGCCGGTGGCATTGAGTTTAATGATGTAGTAGACCGCGCCAAGAAGCAAGTCAAATAGACCTGAAGGCTGGATTTTTTGCCTTTGCATACTTTCTTTTTGTTGGATGGTTCTTGCCAAACATATTTCAAAATTGAAGCAGGGTATAAAATTCTTAGCATTCTTCTGCTGGATAATTAATTACTTTGCGTAATTATGACGCAGGCATTCTATCAGAAGTTTAAAATAGGCATACTAGGAGGTGGACAACTAGGCCGAATGCTCATTCAATCCGGCATCGATTTTAACCTTAACTTTTCAGTGCTCGATCCAGATCCGCAGGCACCTTGTCATCAATTGGCATCTTTTACCTGTGGTAAGCTAACTGACTATCAAACCGTATGGGATTTTGGTCAGGATTGTGATTTGATTACCATCGAGATCGAAAACGTAAACACAAAGGCATTGGCCGATCTTGAAAAGGCAGGCAAAAAAGTTTTTCCTCAGCCCTCCATTATTGAACTGATACAAGACAAACGAAAACAGAAACAGTTTTTTAAAAACAACAATATCCCCACTGCCGATTTTTTGCTTATAGAGAACAAAGAAGAAATTTTTACCCAACAATCTTATTTGCCTGCGGTAAATAAACTAGGACGTGAAGGTTATGATGGCCGTGGTGTGCAGATGCTTCGAAATAAAGAAGATCTTTCAAAAGCATTTGACGCACCAGGCTTACTTGAAAAGCTCATCGATTTTGAAAAAGAAATAGCCGTGATTGTATCACGCAATACAGCTGGTGAAATTGCAGCATTCCCAGCCGTAGAAATGGTGTTTCATCCAGAGGCAAACCTGGTGGAATACCTGTTCTCACCTGCACATATCAATGAAGCCGTTGCGCTGCAAGCAAAAGAAATTGCAACGAATGTGATTCATTCATTTGGCTTAGTTGGCCTGCTCGCTGTTGAAATGTTTGTTACTAAAGACGGGCAAGTACTCGTTAACGAAGTCGCCCCGCGGCCACACAACAGTGGCCATCAAACTATTGAGGCCAATGTTACCTCACAATATGAACAACATCTTCGTGCTATTTTAGGGCTTCCCGCGGGTGATACCAGTTGCACTGCACCTAGCGCTATGGTTAATCTACTAGGCGAAGAAGGCTTTGCTGGATTGGCCCGATACGAAGGCCTAAATGAAGTATTATCTTTATCAGGCGTGCACGTTCACCTTTATGGAAAAAAACAAACTAAACCCTTTCGAAAAATGGGGCACGTTACGTTGGTTGATCTGGATCTGGAAAGTTTGAAAAAGAAAGCCAACTTTGTAAAACAAACCTTGAAAGTAAAAGCATGAGCAAACCCGTAGTTGGCATCATCATGGGAAGTCAGTCAGATCTTAAAATCATGAGAGAGGCTGCCGAATTTCTTGAAGAAATGAAAATACCTTTTGAACTTACGATAGTGTCAGCACATCGCACCCCTCAACGCATGATTGAATATGCCTCTTCTGCTCGCTTGCGCGGATTGAAAGTAATTATAGCGGGAGCTGGCGGAGCAGCCCATTTGCCAGGCATGGTTGCTTCACTCACCTCACTTCCGGTAATTGGTGTTCCCATCAAATCGTCCAACTCCATTGATGGTTGGGATTCCGTGCTTTCCATTCTTCAAATGCCCGGAGGAGTCCCCGTTGCAACAGTAGCATTGGATGGCGCGAAGAATGCCGGTATTTTAGCTGCGCAGATACTAGGTTCACATGACAAATCGATTGCCAAAAAATTAGATGCCTTTAAAGCCAGTCTTCGCAAAAAAGTTGAAGACTCATTCAAGGTCATTGAAAAAAAGGGTTGGCGACACATCCAATGATGTTTTAATAATCCTCAACAAAGGTGTAACTTAATTTCGCACATGCATAAATCAATCTATGAATCCAGGCGAAAAGGGTTGGCTTAAGGAGTATCTAGAATTTCGAAAAGATATTTTAAAAGATCTTAACGAAAATGTGAAACGATCGGCACATCCAGAGCACTCGCTCTATAGAGTTATTCAGCCAACTGGACTCATGTATGGTCAACCTGTGGGTACTATTTCTCTTCCACAATCTGAACAGTGGGATGAAAAGGACAGGATGAAAATATTATTAGCCGAAAGTCTCATTTGCAGTTCATTACTGTTTCATGATAAGCCTATTAGGAATCCTGATGAACTAAGTCAGGTTATTGCCAAAAGTCTTGAGAAAATCGGGAATTTCTACAATACTATTTTTCCGGAGTTAGCTACGGCAAGTAAAACATTTTTTGGAAAGAAGAAGAGCGCACTTGAACTTGCTGAAAAAATTCTGGACAAGCGCATCGATCGGGCGGGCGAATTCAGCAAAAATTTCTGGACACAATTTTTTCACAACAGCTTGTTCTTCCTTGATATTTTTATTTTTGGTCAATGGATTCACACCAATGCGGATCGCATTGTTTCCGACTTCTTCAAATTTGAAAGTGACGAACTCCGTTTCTCTGTAGTGAAGGTGATTGCCTGTGCGGCTCATGCCAATGCGAATGTGGAGTATGAAGAGCGCAGGCTTTTGGAATTCTTCTTGCAAAGCTCTGATCTATCTCCTCAGAAAAAGAAAGAGGCAAAGAAAATATTTGACGATGGAATTACCATTGAAGAAATTAATCTGCCCACCAATAACTCATGGATTCTTAAAAAATACTTTATCGAAATTGCCATTCTCACCATATGGGCCGACAAGCGCGTGGAAGACTCTGAGATGGATTTCTTAAGAAAACTGAGTCAAAACCTTGGATTTAGTGAAGAAGATCTTGAAAACAGCCTGATGGCTATAGAAGGATTTGTTCTGGAACACTGGGAGCACCTTACCTCTCTACAAAACAAACAAGACTACCAGGAAGTAAGCGATAGGTTTGTCTCTCGCATGAGCAAAATTACCAGTACTCATAAAAATCGTCTCCTGAAGGAAGTTCAGGAAAGTCAGGAGTTGATGACTCTTCTTGCAAAAGCAAATTCACAGGAATTGAGCGATGAGGAAAAAAGACAAATGCAGGAGATGCTATTGATGATCCTCAAATCTATACCCACATTTGTAATTATGTCGTTGCCTCAGCGGTTTCTAACACTCCCTATGTTGTTAAAAATTCTGCCTAATAATTTCTTCGCTGAGATCGGCAAATAAAGGCTAAGAAAGTTCTTCTGATTCTTTGCTCTTCTGTGGAATAAGAATGGAAAAGACAATAGACAACGATAACGTAAGAATGATAATGATGAAGGACAAGGTGGGTGGCATATCCGTTAAAACTTTGGGAAGCACATCTGAACCTTTTCCTATTTCGAGCAACATCTTTGCACCAATGAAGAATAGGATGACCGAAAGGCCCTTCTGTAGTAGATAAAATTTATCAATGATACCCGAAAGCAGGAAGAACATGGCCCGGAGGCCCATCACCGCGAAAATGTTAGAGGTATAAATAATAAATTCATTGGTCGTGATTGCAAAGGCTGCCGGAATAGAATCAACAGCAAAAATAAGGTCTGTTGTTTCAATCAGAACGATCACCAGAAATAAAGGGGTGAACATTAGTTTTCCATTCACTTTGGCTAAAAAATGTCCGCCCATGTCATCTTTAGTGATCGGCAGATACTTATGACAAAACTTTAGTATGGGGTTCTTTTCAGGATCTATCTTTTCGTCACCGTCATCAAAGTAGATTTTAATACCAGAGTAAATCAGGAACACTCCGAACACATACAAGATCCAGTGAAAGTGATGGATTAAAATAGCACCCACGAAAATGAAAACGCCTCTGAAGAGAACAGCTCCTAAGATGCCCCAAAATAATACTTTGTGAAAATATTGCTCTTTGACTTTAAAGAACTTGAGAATAAGGAGAATAACAAATATGTTATCTACGGATAGGGCATACTCAGTAAGATATGCAGAGAAATATTCAACAGACGCATCTAAACCTGAAACACTTAAAAACTTTCCGTCCTCTTCAATTTCAAAAGGACCCATTTTATAAACCAAAAAACCAAAAGCTGTGCTGACGATAACCCAGAAAATCGACTGGTAAAGCGCTGATTGGGTTGAAATTTTATGAGCTGATTTATTAAAAATCCCGAGATCGAGTATAAGAAAAACGGAAATTATAGTTGCAAATACACTATAGAGAAAGGTTTGATCATTAATCTCGAAATTGAACAGCGTAAATAAAAGCATTATGTCTTTCTCAGGTTTTAATCAAAAAAATAGGTAATTATTGACATAAAAGTCACTTAATCACCTTTCAACTATAGGTAAATCTACAATTAATTTCTTTATCGTTCCTGTAATAATAATACTACGCAATAATGAGGGCCATTTATTGACAATTATTGCACGTTCCCTGGATCAAGAGGTTTACTTCTGCCACCACATAACCTTTAGGCAATCTAACCATGGGAATCGTTACATCTTCCAGGCAATTGGTGTGTCCGCATGTGGAGCATTTAAAATGGACATGCTCATGGTGATGCTCATGGGTGGAGCATGGCTCGCTACACAAAGCATATTTCAAGCTACCTTCATCATCAAGCACTTTATGAATAACCCCTTTATCCAAAAAGGTTTTGAGCGTCCGGTATACAGTGACGCGATCAAAAGTGGCCGCTATTTCACGCTCAATATCGGAATAAGAAAGTGCAAATGCGTTTTTTATGAAAAGCCTTAATATGGCCGACCGGCTTGTGGTGGTTCTAAGTTCGTAATCTTTCAGAATCTGTCCTTCTAGTTTCTGCATGATCAATGTAGCTCTAGTTGTAACTTAAGCAAAGTACTATAAATACCGTTATCCAAAGAAGCAAGCTGGGCATGAGTGCCTGATTCGGCAATAGAGCCATCTTTAATTACAAAAATAGTGTCCACTTTGCGGATGGTGCTCAGGCGATGGGCAATGACTACCGTGGTGCGATTTTCCATGAGTTCCTCAAGTGCTTCCTGCACCAATTGCTCCGATTTTGCATCCAATGAACTGGTGGCCTCATCCAACACTAAAATGGCTGGATCTTTTAAAATTGCTCGCGCTATCGCCACGCGCTGCCTTTGCCCACCGGATAGCTTTACTCCACGATCACCAACCACCGTACCTAATTTCTCAGGAAAACTCTCAATGAACTCCCATGCATTGGCTTTTCGGGCAGCTTCAATGATTTCTTCTTCGGTTGCATTTGTCTTTCCGTATGTAATATTTTCGCGAATGGTGCCGCCAAATAAAATTACCTCTTGCGGAACGATGCCAATGTTGCTGCGATAGTCTGAAAGATTATAATTCAACGCGCTCAAATCATCCACTTTGATTTCTCCACCAGAAGGTGAATAAAATCTCATCAGCATGTTAATGATAGTCGACTTACCCGAACCACTAGGCCCTACCAGGGCAATTTTTTGACCTGGTTTTATGGAGAAGGAGATGCCTTGTAATACCGTAACATCACTTCGGGTTGGATATGAAAACTGAACATGATCAAATTCAATCTTACCAGATAGCTTCAGCTTATTCGAAGCGGGAGCCTGCTCATCCTGCTGATCCAGAATTTCTAAAATTCTTTCCGAAGCGCCCACGGATCGCTGCAGCTGAGAATAGATATCTCCAAGGCCAGCAATAGAGCCTCCAATAAATGTTGTGTATAATACAAATGAGAACAGATCACCCACGGATATTTTGCCCGCCTCTACCAAATAGGCACCATACCAACTCACGGCCACGATGCCCCCAAATAATGCTACTATGGTAAATGAAATAAAGATGCCTCTGAACTTCGATGCATGGATTGCTGTGTTTACTACTTCATTCAATGATTTCTTATAACGCAATACTTCAAATAGCTCATTGGTAAATGATTTCACTACCGCAATAGAATGTAATGTTTCTTCAACAATCACATTCGAAGTTGCCAGTTGAT
Source organism: Bacteroidota bacterium (assembly GCA_947470895.1). Lineage (GTDB taxonomy): Bacteria > Bacteroidota > Bacteroidia > Cytophagales > Cyclobacteriaceae > ELB16-189. The sequence goes on along the minus strand of CANIVF010000005.1, from coordinate 14,618 downwards.
CTTGTGTCTTCTTGGAAAGTTTGCGGATGAACTTTCCAAAAAACAATGCCGCCAGGATCAAGACCGGAAACGTGAGCAACATAAAAATGGTAAGGCTTGGAAAAAGAATAAATATCATGGGCACACCGATGATCAAAACCAGTACCTGTCTTAATAATTCTGCCAGCGTAAATGTAAAGGTGTCCTGCAGTGTGCTTACATCAGATGTGATGCGACTGATTAGCTCACCCACTCTGCGTTGATCAAAAAATGAAATAGGAAGCCAGATGATTTTAGAATAAACGTGTTGTCGCAAGTCGGCCAGGGTGCGTTCACTTACAGTGGTGAACGTGTACACCCGCAAAAAAGAAAAAATACCTTGCACTAATAGAATTGCAATGAGTGCTAGTCCGATCTGATTAATGGTTGTTAAGACAAAATCGGTTTTGCCCTGTGCCACATCCAATAGCTTGCCTGCAAAATAGGGGAATGAAAGCAACGTTCCGCTTGAAAGACCCAATGCTATAAGTCCCACAATAAACGTCCATCGGTAAGGAAGAACAAACCGAAAAATGCCAATCAGTTTTTCAATACCTGATTTATTCAAAGGTCGTTTTTCTCCCTCCTCCAGTGATCTGCGCTTGGCCATAGTTGATTAACAGACTAAAATAAAATTAGACTTAATGTTTACCCGATGAAAAAGAAACGTTCACCGAAAAATTGACCGTATCGTTCATGATCATTTTTTGAGTGCCGCTTAATTGATAACCCTTAAGTAATGAGGAGTGGATGCTATCTTCAAACTCCATCAACAAATTTCTTTTGGTGTCATACAAGGTATTTTCTTCGTGAAAAACGGATTCTATTTTCCTTATATCCTGCATTGACGAGTGATAATAAAATCTTACGATCTGTACCAGAGAGGGAGCCTTTGCCGTGTAGCTTCGGATAAGCAAATTGCTTTTAGTGTCCTGCTCTCCGTCTTTGATCTCATAAACGTTTCTATACAGAGGCTTGTTGATGATGTCCAGTTGCCGGAATACTTCCAGCTCATAAGCTAGTTTGAGACTATCCGGAACGAATGAAGATTCATCCTGCTTTCCATTAAGCATCGACTTTTTGCTGATGGCTGCTTGCGCTCTTAACAAACCTGCCACCTGCACATTGATCAAACTATCAAAATCAAAATAGGCTTTGTCATATCTTTGGTTGGTACGATCACACCCAGAAAGCATAAATGCACCTGCACAAAATAGAAGAAAGATTCTGCTCATTATGTTTAGATATCAAGCAGTATATTTCCTGTCATCTCTTTTGGTATAGGCACTCCCAACAAGGTAAGAATAGTAGGGGCAAGATCGCCCAGTTTACCATCTTTCAATTTTCCATTATAGTCATCATCCACTAAAATGCAAGGCACCAAGTTGGTGGTGTGTGCCGTGTTGGGGCTACCATCTTCATTCACCATCATATCAGCATTGCCATGGTCGGCAATGATAATAATGGCATATCCATTTTTACGTGCCGTTTCCGTAACCGATTCATTACACTTGTCAACCGTTTCGCATGCTTTCACGGCCGCTTCAAACACACCCGTGTGTCCTACCATATCGGGATTTGCAAAATTCAAACAGATAAAATCTGCAGAGCGTTTCTCGAGTTCGGGTATGATTTTATCTTTGATGTCATTGGCACTCATCTCGGGCTTTAGATCATAAGTAGCCACTTTTGGCGATGGGCACATCAATCGTGATTCTCCCGGAAAAACTTCTTCGCGACCTCCTGAAAAGAAGAAGGTAACGTGAGGGTATTTTTCTGTTTCCGCTATGCGGATTTGTTTCTTTCCCGCTTTAGAAACAATCTCCCCCAGTGTGTTCACCAGGTTATCCTTATCGAAAATCACATTCACCCCAACAAATGAATCGTCATAGTTGGTAAGTGTAACATAATGAAGGTTGAGCTTATACATATTCTGCTCATGAAAATCCTGCTGTGTGAGTGCCTTCGTGATTTCTCTTCCACGATCAGTACGGAAGTTGAAACATAAAACCACATCATCATCTTTTACAGTAGTCAATGGTGCTCCATTGGCTTCAACGGCAACAATTGGCTTGATGAATTCATCGGTCACACCAGCTTCATATGATTTTTCAATAGCCTTCAGCACATCTGTTGTTTTCTCACCAGTACCATGTACCATCACATCAAAAGCAAGTTTCACGCGTTCCCATCGCTTGTCCCGATCCATGGCATAGTATCGACCTACTATTGTGGCAATGCGCCCAGTTGTTTTGGCAATATGATTTTTAATGTCTGTTAAATAACCAATCCCCCCTTTAGGATCGGTATCACGACCATCGGTAAACGCGTGGATGAATACATCTTTGAGTCCATAATTGGCAGCAATGGTACAAAGTCCCTTCAGGTGATCCGTGTGTGAGTGCACACCACCATCCGAAACCAATCCAATCAAATGAACTGCCTTATTGTTTTTCTTGGCATAAATTAATGCCTCCACCAGCACCGGGTTGGAGTCCAATTCCTTTTCTTGCACAGCTTTGTTTACGCGCACCAAATCCTGATATACTACGCGTCCGGCACCAATGTTCATGTGGCCAACCTCTGAGTTGCCCATCTGGCCTGCAGGCAGGCCCACGGCAAGACCTGAGGCTTCTAACTTACTATGTGGATATTTATTATAGAGCGATTTGATGTACGGAGTTTGTGCATGATCGATAGCCGATACCTTCCGGTTTTTTGCGATACCCCAACCATCTAAAATCATCAACAACACTTTCTTGTTCATAGTCTTTATTTTTCAAAATTTTCCAGGTCAAATATAGAGTTGATTTATGGTTTTTTGACCTTCTTTGATCAGTTCTGTCGTGAATAACCAAACAACAAATGTTAGGCTTCTTTCATTCATATTTGAATTAATTTTTCAGTACCGCATTAATGGCATAATTTTGGTCTAACCGTGAACGCTATGAAGAGTAAGAAATGGGCATTTATCGTCATCTTGATCCTGGCTGCACACCTATTATGGGCGCAGGCGGAGATCTTTGTGCCTATAAAAGATGCCATAAAGGCTGGAAGTGCCAAAGAAGCCGTGAAATCATTCAATCAATCACTGGATATTAACCTCGAAGGAGAAATCAACACCTATAGTAAAGCACAGGCCGAGTTTGTGTTACGCGATTTTTTCAAAAAACATCCCCCTACCGACTTTACCATCGTGCATACGGGTTCCTCCAAAGGAGGGCTTCAGTATGCGATTGGCAATCTTAAGAGCAATAATGAAACCTACAACGTGCTCATTCGCGTAAAGCAAACAGGGAATGATTATCTCGTGCACGAAATCAGTTTTGTGAAAGAGTAATGCTGCAATCCTATCTTACCCATCAGGCCATTCATGATTTTATCAAAAGTGCGCTAGCCGAAGATATTGGCGAAGGTGATCATTCTTCGTTGGGAGCAGTGCCAGCATCCAAAGTAGGTAAAGCTAGGCTACTGATAAAAGATGACGGCATTATTGCCGGCCTTGATATGGCTGAAAGAATTTTCGGTGAAGTTAATCCTGCTTTGGGTGTTACGTTCTTTAAACATGATGGTGAGATTGTAAAAAAAGGAGAAATCGCTTTTGTCGTGGAAGGCCCGGCACAGTCTATTCTATCTGCCGAGCGCCTGGTTTTGAATTGTATGCAGCGCATGAGTGGCATTGCTACTTATACCCAGCGACTTTGCAAAATGATTGAGGGAACGAGGGCTCAACTCATGGACACACGCAAAACTACGCCTAACGTTCGCCTGATGGAAAAATGGGCTGTTGCCATTGGAGGAGGCAAGAACCACCGCTTTGCGCTATACGACATGGTGATGTTGAAAGATAATCACGTTGATATGGCCGGAGGCATTCGAACTGCGATTGAGAACACCCGGAAATATTTAAATGAAAAGAATAAGGATCTAAAGATCGAAATCGAAACCCGTAATCTGCACGAAGTTCAAGAAGTTTTGAATGTCGGTGGTGTCGATATTATCATGCTCGACAACATGAGCATTGAGGATATGAAAGAAGCGGTAAAAATCATCAACCAAAAATATAAAACAGAAGCCAGTGGTGGCATGACTGAAACCACACTTCGGTCAGTGGCAGAATGTGGTGTGGACTATATTTCCGTAGGTGCACTTACACACTCTGTAAAAAGTTTGGATTTGAGTCTGAAAGTCGAGAAGTAAAATAGGATTTACTATTTAGCAGCCACAGATTCACTGATTTAAATCCTTGAATCTGTGGCTTGTTTTGTTCAGATTAGAAAATCCCACAAATCCCCGTTATTTTTGCCCGCATTAAAATTGAAGGTTTGCTATGATTGTGAAGACACGTAATTATCGACTGGAAAAGAATAATTATATCAAAATGGCCCTTAAAGCCATTTTAAAGCAACAATGGTGGGTTGGATTAATTGTAGTGGCCATTTGTCTTGGCTATTTGTGGGTGGCCAGCATCTGGTGGTTTATCGGTGCCCTTCTTGGTGCCGGTTTGTATTTGTTGTTTTGGTGGATTCAATTTTACGGAGTTACTCAACTGGAGCAAGGCAAAATGCTGTTCGAGCGTTTTTCTTACGAAATCACCAGTCAACAGATTATCATGAAACTCAACGCCCGCGAAGGCATGCCTATCAAATGGGATCAAATTAAAAGTGCTGAAATAGGAAAAGACTATTTTCTGCTTTTTGTAAACAAAGCTCAACTCATTCATTTGCCATTCAAGATTTTTAATACCGAAAATGAACGCAAGTTTTTGACCAGTGTGTTGAGGAATAAGGGTTTGATAAAATAGCTGCTGGTTATTCGCTCATGGTTGTTCAGCGCCAGCCCAGCCGATCGAAACTTGATTGTAGCTGAATACATGATGATATTTGACGCATGGCTGGCTACGAAGATCAGGAATCAAAACCGAAGAAAAGATTTTCTCCCACTGAAGCGCTGGCAAAAATTCAACACTACTGTGCCTATCAGGAGCGGTCGCACAAAGAAGTAAAAAGTAAGCTACATGATTACGGGCTCTATCAAAGTGAGGTGGATGAGATCGTATCTCAACTGATTACCGATGGCTTTCTCAACGAAGAGCGCTTTGCCAAAGCGTATGCCGGTGGAAAATTTCGAATGCAGAAGTGGGGCAAACTGAAAATCAAAAATGAATTGGAGTTTATGGGCCTTACAAAAAACTGCATCCAACGCGGTTTGAAAGAAATTGAGGCTGGTGATTATTCTAAAACACTAAAGGCGCTTATCAAAAAAAAAGCATCCGAAAGCAAAGAAGAAAATCCTTTTAAGAAACGTGACAAAGTAGCCCGCTTTGCTATCGGTAAGGGTTACGAACCCGACATGGTGTGGGAATGTGTTAAAGATTTGATGGCTGATTAAGACTTTTGCAAGCAGCACGACAAAACAAGGAATTAACAAACCCCAATTTTGTACTTCTCACGTTTTTACCAGTATGAAATTAACCATCCTTCTTGTTCTGTTTAGGTCGCTGGTGTGGGGCCAAAGCGATAATATTCGAACTAAACATTTCAATTTGAAAAAACAGATTGCCCTTGAGGGATATGACCCGCTAAGCTATTTCGATAACAAACCGGTGGAGGGAAAATCTGAATTAAAAGTTTTATTTAAAGGAGCCCCGTATCTATTTACCTCTTCACAAAATCTGGCAAAGTTTATGGCCGCTCCCGAAAAGTATGAACCCGATTCTGGAGGATGGTGTGCTTATGCTATGGGAGAAACAGGTGAAAAAGTAAAAGTAGACCCAGAGACTTTTAAAATCATTGATGGCAAACTCTACCTATTCTATAATTTCTGGGGAAATAACACGCTTACCGATTGGAAAAAGAATGAGAAGCAATTAAAGTCAAAAGCCGATCAAAATTGGAAGAAGATCGTTCAATGAACGCCTGAGTCTTTTTCTTTCATATAAGATTTGAGATTTCGTATAACTTTACATTTTATAAAATTACCTCAAGCAACATGCAGCTTTCTCAGGCAGCGAATAACATACTGAAACAATTAGCTGGAGTGGTGGAACAAATCACAGAAGATGATTTTAGTAAACCGTCACATTCATTGCACGCTACCGTTGGTCAACACTTGCGCCATACACTTGAGTTCTTCATCTGCCTTGAGCAGGGCTACGCTGAAGGCATTGTTAATTACGACAAACGCATTCACAATAAGGCGATGGAAAATGACAAGTTCATTGCGATCCATACAATAAAACAGATACAAGAATTTATCAATATCAATCAGGGAGACAAGGTACTAAAGCTGGAAGTGGGGTATTTACCCGATAGCGATGTGTGTGAAACGATCAACACGAACTACCTGCGTGAATTGGTATACAACATTGAGCATGCTGTGCACCACATGGCCATCATGAAAATCGGAATCCGGGAAATAGCTGATTACATCACCTTGCCGATAGATTTTGGGATTGCTGTTTCGACATTGCGATATAAGGAATCGGTAGTGGCTACTCACTAATTCTGTATTTTTGAGCCATTCCTAAATTGTTGTGCAAAAATTCTTCAGAAGTAATTTTTTTATCAAGTTCACTTCGTGGGAATACTGGCCTTTTGGCATCATTCAGTTCCCTATTTTCTTTATCTGGTTTTGGTATGCATTAAAGGAACGATCTCTTTTATATTTTTCTGCATCTAACCCCTCTATCCTTACGGGAGGTATGTTGGGCGAATCGAAGTATGAGGTGCTGCATCTGGTTCCCGAATCGTTAAAGCCAAAAACTATTTTGATTAAACTACCCACTACTGTAACCCGTGTTACAGAGATTATGCGTGAAGCCGGCTTAACTTTCCCTATTATTCTAAAACCCGATTTGGGCGAGCGCGGCTGGATGGTGCGCAGAATAAAAAACGAAGAGGATATCGAACAATATCTGAACGAAATTAAAATTGATTTTATCGTGCAGGAACTGGTCGATCTTCCTCTGGAATTTGGAGTGTATTATGTTCGCTTTCCATCGCAAGAGCATGGGATCGTCAATTCCATTACCGGAAAAGAATTTCTATCCGTTACTGGTGATGGGAAGAAAAACTTACAGGAATTGATTCTTGAAATAGACAGAGCTAAAATTCAGTGGAATTCACTTAGCGCGGCATATGCCAATCGCTTAAGCGAAATCATTTCTTCGGACCAAAAAATAGAACTCGTTTCCATTGGTAATCATTGTCTGGGTACCACCTTCTTAAACTTCAATCATTTGATCAACGAAAAGCTAAATGCTTCGTTCGATACCATCAGCAAACAAATCAACGGCTTTTACTTTGGTCGTTATGATTTACGCTGCGCTTCATTGCAGGATTTGCAAAATGGGAATATAAAAATCATGGAGTTAAATGGTTGTGGTGCCGAACCTTCTCATATCTACCATCCTGGCTCTTCAATCATTAAAGCAATTGGAGTATTGATCACTCACTGGCGCAATTTATATCGAGTAAGTAAAGAAAATCATGAACGTGGAGTTCCATACCTTTCGCTGGAGGAAGGAAAAAAAATTTATAAGCGAGTAAAAAAAAACATGGCCCCAGGAGTATGATTGTTCAGGTATTTTTAGTCGGATTGATTATCAGTTTCATTGGTTCTATACCACCCGGCACGCTTAACCTGGCTGTGTTACAGTTGGGCATGGAACAAAAAATTAAAACTGCCCTCCGCTTTTCGTTGGCTGTTTCCATCATTGAATATCCATATGCGTGGATAGGGGTTGTGTTTGAAGATTGGGTAACTTCTTCACCAATAATTATTGATAATTTTCAACTGATTACTGCGATTGTGATGACCGTGATTGGTGCGTTTTCTATTTGGTCGGCTCGCAAACCCAGCGAGTTTTCGGTGCGATTTAATGAAAGTGGGTTTCGTAGAGGGATTGTACTTAGCATTCTCAATCCAATGGCAATTCCCTTTTGGGTTGCTTATACGGCATTCCTTAAATCGCAAGGTTGGATTGATTTGTCAACTCCTTGGTTTGTGCATAGCTATGTGTTGGGTACTGCCGTTGGCGTGATGATCCTGCTCATCATCTTTGCCTTTCTGGCAAAGCGACTTGCCCACTATGTAAAAGACAATAAAATCGTGAAGATGGTGCCCGGAGTTACGTTGCTCGTGTTGGGCCTTTATGCATTTATAAAATATCTTCTTTGATATTGAGTACTCTGTCCGGTAAATTATTCTTTAACAAATTCAATACTCCATTTTTTAATCCAAGCCCATGTAGTTGGTTTGTAGCGATCAATTTCATCGCCTCCGCCATTTAAGCGCGGATCTTTTTCCTCTTTCATCCACTGCGCTAATTTTTCGCTGAGTTCTTTTTTAACAGGTGCATACTCAGCCACCTCCGCTAGATTGGTTACGTTATAGGGGTCTTTTTTTAAATCATATAGTTCTTCCGCTGGACGTTTACCAAATCCTAAATCAAAAAATGGTTTTACCTTAGGATCGTTGCGGTTATCGAGAATGAATGCTTTGGTTGGGCCACCATCAACATCACCAAATTCAGAAGTCGTGCCGGGCATCGATTCATCGCCACCGGGCATGCGGTAATAGCGTAAGTTAACGATGAATAGAAAGTTTTTGGTTCGAATAGCGCGCATCGGATATCCTGCTCCTCGATCCATTTCATTTCGGGCCATGCAATGACGCTCGCGCTCTAAAAAAATTTCGTTCCGATTAGCTGTAGTTTGTCCGGTAAGCACTGGCACAAGACTCTTGCCATCCATCGGTGGTTTATTTCTGGCTCCGGCCAGTTCCAGAAATGTAGGAGTCAAGTCGATCAGGTTTACGAATGAATCATTCTTCTTGTTTTGTATCACTTTCTTTGAAAAACTGGAGATGATTAATGGAACACGCGTTCCATAATCATATAAGTTTGCTTTGGCATGTGGAAATGGCATGCCGTTATCCGAAGACAGTACAATAATTGTATTCTCCAGTCTTTCCGTTTGCTCAAGTGCTTTAAGAAGCTCTCCTACTTCATCATCCAATCTTTTGATCAGATAAAAATAGTCAGCGAGATCACCTCTCACTTCAGGCACATCAGGTAAGAAGGCTGGCACTTTTATTTTAGTAAGATCAATGCCAGATGCTCTTCCCTTACCAAATAGAAAGGTACGGTGCGGATCGTTGGTGCCAAACCAAAAGAAGAAAGGTTTATCCTTCGACAACTGACCAAGCATCTGTTGAAACTCCATTTGCTTGCCGGCTGGGTTTTCTTTGTAGCCCATCTGTGTAAAATCACCGGGAGCCCAACCCTTTCGATCATAAGCCACTTCATATCCCTCTTTGCGTAGCGACTGCACATACGTGGGAATAGATGCATCTAACCTTCCGACCAGATTGACAGCCTCACCCAGTTTGTGTGGATAACGACCCGTGAGAATTCCAGCTCTTGACGGAGTGCAGGAAGGATTTGCACTATACGCGTTTGTAAATGTTACTCCATGCTGAGCCAACCTTTCGAGATTGGGTGTTTTTACCACCTGACCTGCATACACACTGGAATAGGGGTAACTCATATCATCAGCAAGAATGAAAAGAATGTTTGGCTGTTGCGCATAAAGATGTTGTGACGAACAGATTGAGACCAATATCAAAAAGAAATTGAACCTGTATTGTTTTTTCATACTTAAGTACCTGATGAATTTTAACTATCTACTCCTTCCCTTTTTTATACCTCCAGCAATCCACCAAATGATCATTTACCAGCCCACAAGCCTGCATGTGTGCGTAGATCACTGTTGAACCCACAAACTTAAAACCTCGCTTGATCAAATCTTTACTAAGTGCATCCGCTTCTTTGGTGGTGGCAGGAACCTGAGCCAAGGTCTTCCATTTATTCAATATGGGCTTGTGATTAACAAAACCCCAGATGTACTGATCAAAGCTTCCAAACTCCTTCTGAACTTCCAGAAATCGCTTCGCATTATTCACAGCGGCATATACTTTCAATTTGTTCCGAACAATGCCCGGATCCAATAAAATCCTTTCGATGCGCTTTTCTGTAAATCGCGCAACTTTCACAGGATCAAAGTGAGCAAAGCTTTTACGGTAGCCATCGCGCTTCTTCAACACTGTTGCCCAGCTCAACCCTGCTTGCGCTCCTTCCAGAATCAGAAACTCAAAATGCACATGATCGTCATGCACGGGCACACCCCACTCTTCATCGTGGTATTGAATGTATTGATCAAACTTGAGGCACCACGGACAACGAAACACTTCTGACATAGACTTTGCAAAGTTTATCCGAAGTTACCAGTTTCAGTTAAAGTTTGTAACTTCATAAAGTGAATTATGGCCTATTCATCTCAGTATGTGTTTACGCTGTAGCACAATTTCGCCCTCATACAAAGCCCGTTAATCTGTATATCTTAGATACAAAATCAACTAAGTCCAAGTCAAACAAATTTTTGCCGGCACATCAAATGCAAAGTGCTTATCAGTCACCGATCTTATCCGCTGCTGGATGTATGCCATTTAGTCAAATGAATTCATACTGGCTCACTCGCATGACTACCCAAAGTATTAAGGATGGCAAAATGGGTATTAATTATTTCTGGGATCACCAGGGAAACTTGCGCGAGTCACGCTTCTTTGTTGAGGTGGGTGGCAAAAGAAACCGTAGGGTCAAGTTAGTATTTCCAAGGCGCTAAGTAATCACTTAAGAGGTGGTTTCACGAGCCCATCCATTCATACACCTGGTAGTGTTCTCCATTCATTCCTAGTTTTTCATAGACCTTTTGTGCAACTGCATTGGATTTATCCACATACAACCTAATGCCACGATAGCCCGCCCCGGGAGTAACCATGCTTTGCATGTGCTTATACATCTTTTTAAACACACCCTTGCCACGATGTGATGACTTAATGTATACTGATTGTATCCACAACACATTGCCACAGCGCCACTCGCTCCACTCATAGGTAATCATCATACAGCCAACCACGTCTCCATCATTCTCAGCCACATAATATTTTCCCTTGGCAGGATCGTCAAATAAACGCTGTATTCCTTCTGAGAGTACAATTGGATCTAAAAGAACATTCTCTGTTTCCTTGGCCATCTTCTGCTGAAAGTCACTGATTGTGGACGCATCGTTTTGTGCGGCCTGCCTGATTGTAATCATCTTACTGAATTTGGAATATTCTGTGTCAAAGATAAATCCATAAACACCAAAAAATCATCCTCTAAAGTCAAAGATTATAATAGATTGTCTTAAAAAACCGAAGACATTTGATTACCCTATCTGAGCATGTTCACGAAAAATTTACTTCTATAAGTTTTCATGATTAACGGGTAAGTAATTGGTTTATCTTTGGAATAATATGTTCCGTGAAATTGGAAATTGTTAAATAGATGAGTCTTCAGTGAACCAAAAGATTAAACAATCAATACTGCTTAATGAATAACATTGATATTTGCATCGTTGACGATCATCACATTTTTAGAAAGGCTCTTTGTGAATTGGTGCAAACCTTCCCTCGGATCAACACTGTAACTGATGCCGAAAATGGACAGAAATGCCTTGAACTCGTGGCTAAAAAACAACCCCATGTGGTAATTCTGGATCTGGAAATGCCCGTGATGAACGGAGTAGATTGTGCAGAAAAGCTCGTACTCAATTTTCCCGATGTTAAGATTGTGATTCTCACCATGCACGATAATGAGAAATCCATTTTGCACATGATTGAGATTGGTGTGCATTCTTTCTTATTGAAAAGCAGTGATCCTTCCGAACTTGAACGGGCGATTTATTCTGTGGTGGATAGAGATTTCTATCATAATGACTTGCTAATGTCACTTCTGCGCAAGGGCATGCGCAACCAACTTAAAGCAAGGCGTCCCGAATTCTCCGGTGCCGCAGCACTATCAGATCGCGAGCAAGAAGTCCTCCGATTAATTTGTGAAGACAAAACCATCAAAGAAATAGCTGCCCGTTTGAACATTAACGAAAAAACAGTGTTCAGTCATAAGGGAAATATCATAACCAAATTAAAGGTAAAAACTACTGTAGGCATGGTGCGCGCTGCATTCGAAATGGGGATAATCCGATAACCCATCTTTTGCGTTTTAAACCTCCCATAGGCCCGATTTTGGAAAATTCCCATTTCTAAGAAATACTATTTTTCCGATTTTTCTAAGAATTTACACCACCTCCATCTAAGGATATCCTTAGATGTTTTTTAAAATAGCTCAAAAAGGCACTTTTTTAAGACCAAATGCAGGCCTTAACCGCTCGCTTCCAATCGCTTTCCCATTTTGGCAAAAACCGAAGTCAATCGAGTTCGCCAACTTACACACAACATAGAAATTCGGGTTTACAAGTTTAGTTTATGAAGGTTCTGGTAGTTCACCGGCAGGCATCGATTGCCGACCATATCAAAGATCAGCTTCCGCAGTGCATAGTCACTTGTGTGACGTGCGGATGGGTGGGCCTCTCTGAGGCACGCACCAAGCATTATGATTTGGTCATCAGCAGCTATGACTTGCCGGTGGTTACCGGTTTTGAAATGGTAAGGTCATTAAGAATGTTTTCAATCAATATGCAGGTGCCTGTGATTATGCTAACCGATGGCAATGAAACCCTTAGCTACACGAAGCTAGCAGGACGGTTGAAAGCATCCATGCTTACGTTGAAAGAAGTGCAAAAAATGAAGTACACCGAGCTGTGGCTTAATTAAAAGAAATCGATGTACGCAGATTTACATTCGCATCCTGCTGCTTTTGGCTACGATCATGTCCGTTTGAAAGACAAAGAAGATAAAGACCATCGGCATCCTTGGGCGATAGCACCCAGCAACATTAAAAGGTCAGATCGCCCTAAAGGAAAGGCAGGCTATAGTCAATCGGATCTTGCCAAATGCCTTCGATCAAATACACGCTTACTCTTTGCATCATTATCACCAATAGAAAAAGGTTTTTTTAGTGGCATGGGAGGCAGTCGCTTCAACAAGCAGTTCATGATTGAATTGCATGAGCGCTGGCATAACGATGGAGATAAGAATACTTGTGAGTGGCTTCTCAAACAAATACATCAGCGTGACCCGCGTATGAATTTCACCCATGGTGATATGATGTTTCTATGTTCACGGAGCATGAACCTTAATCCAGATCAGGTAAAAAAGTTGCAAAATGGGCAGTACGATTATTTTGAATCGCTCAAAGATGAGTATCAATTCTTTCTGGAACGTTCCGGACAATCCACCGCTACCCCGTACGAAATACAAATAGAAAACACCAGCATTCCTCACACGTGGCGGGGAACCTTTACGCTTGCATCAGGTGGAAATGAAATAGAAATTGATCCGGATAATAACGAGATTTTTATCGTGCCTACCCTCGGAGGCATCCATTCCCTTGGAATTGGTAACCCTGAAGACTCAGAAAACCGGCCAGGTCAGCACAGGATGGATGTAAAATTGGAAACCATCAAAAGACGAATTCGCCAACTTAAGGGTGAGGAAGTCCTCGAAAATAGTCCTTTTAACAAATGGAAACATCGCCCCTTCTATATCACCTTCGCGCAGCACTTTCATAACACACTATGTGGTCATACAAAAAGGTTTTCTCTACCCGCATCGCTGCTATTCGATCAACGCAAAGGCATAAATGAAGGAACGACTACCGGCTGCCAGGATGTGTGGTGTGAATTACTTGGGTTAACCCATATGCTTGAACCAACGGGTTCACCACGCATATTGATTGATGTGCATCACATGAGTGCAGCATCGCGTCTTGCTTACTACAAAACCATTGTTGAACCGCATAACCGCATTAATAAAGAAAATCCCATACCTGTCATTGCCAGTCATGCGGGTTATGCTGGCACTGACTATTTGCAAAATCAAATCGACCAAGGTAAGAAAGGATTAGAGACAGACGATAGTCATCAAAATGGATTTTTGAATTGGAGTATAAACTTGTGTGATGAAGATGTTCTGCAAATTTTCAACAGTCAAGGTCTGCTAGGTCTTACACTCGACCATCATCTACTTGGAGGAAACAGTACCACGTGGCTCAATAACATTCCCTTTGCACCACTGGCAAGAAAGCGAACCCTTAACCTGATCAAGCGTACGCTGCAACAATTCGTACGAATTCCTTTCGACTACCATGTGCCAGAGCCTTACGACATCTGGCATCGCATCGCTTTGGGGAGTGGCTTTGATGGGTTTATGCAACCGATGGAGCGTTACTCTTCCGTGTTGCAGTTCGCCACCTTTGAGCAAGACTTAATAAAAATTTTAAATGAGATGAAGCGCGAAGATCCAATTTGGTTTGGAAGCTACCACGTAGAAGATCTCGCCCGCATGATATGCTTTAATAACGCTTACGAGTTTGTGAAAAAGCATTACTGATAACGTGTCTAGCGTTGTGTTTAATCGGTAAGCCCTCTGGATCGCAAGTGAAAGAGGGCTTTATCTTGTTGCCGCTGGTTGGCCGAAAATCGAACTCTGCCTTTATTTATGAGCATGACATTTAACCGAGATCATGCATTAGAAAAATAGAATTCGATATAACTCTATGAAAATCAGACTCTTTGAGCAAGTATTATTCCAAACCATCC
>CANIVF010000004.1 GCA_947470895.1 Bacteroidota bacterium | reverse complement strand
GAGGGCGTCCCTATACACCAATTGATCTAAGCGCCTCGCAGACAACAGGGCGTGAGGTGTTGGCAAGTGACGCTTATTCAGCACGGTACACGGATTACTTTCGGTTTGATGTAAAAGCAGGTTACACGTGCAACAGCCGTTCAAAAAAGTTATCCCAGTCATTTTCGTTAGACATACAAAACATAACCAATCATAGCAATGTGTTTTCATATAGTTACGATAATGGAAATCAATCGTTAAAAACTACTTATCAACTCGGTCTATTTCCTAACTTCGTTTATAAAGTACAATTTTAACAATACCGACTTTGCTAAAAACACCTTTTAGATTTTTGTACATGGTGGGCCTGGGCATTCTTATCGCCTTGCTTTTTAGGTTTGTTATCAGTCACAACCCTCCTCCACATCCATTTCTTATAGATGTTTTAATCATAACTTCATCGGTAATTATCCTTTGGGAAGGCAATCTCCAAATAACAAAGTGGTTAGATCATAATTTCAGCTGGATAAGCAACGTTCGGAGACGCCTACTATTACAAGTTTTGATCACTTTAGTAGCCACGCCCGTGGTGTTGATGATATTTATTGCACTTGCGCATCTGTTTATCGATCGCAACGATTCACGCATTCCGAAAGGAATCAATCCGTTGTTAATACCGGGCATCTTGATAACCGTAATAATTATTTCCGTGGAAACAGGTGCCTACTTTTTTGGAGAATGGAAGAAAAGTTTGCTCCAGTCTCAACGATATAAAGAAGAAAGTGCCAATGCTCAACTACAAAATTTGAAGGAACAAATCAATCCTCATTTTTTATTTAACAACCTTAGTGTGCTTACCTCTCTGGTGCGTAAAGATCAAGACAAAGCAATTGTCTTTATCAATGAGCTTTCCAAAGTATATCGATATGCCTTGGAGAATAAAAGTGCTGAACTCGTTGCGCTAAAAGATGAACTTCAATTCCTTCATCACTATGTATATTTGTTGAAGATAAGATTTGACAGTAGCATTTCTTTTGACTTTACGATAGACGGATCATTACAAAACAATTATTTGCCACCGATGTGTTTACAGATGCTTGTTGAAAACACCATCCAGCATAATGAGGCTTCACAAGCAAGGCCCTTAACGGTTTCGATCTTTACTGAAAATTTTTGCATAATCATTGAAAACCCAATTCAACTTCGATCTGATGTGAGGGCAAGTTCTCAAACAGGATTAGGCAATATTCAATCGCGCTATTCATTTTTCACGGAAAAGAAAGTGGAAATCATGCAGGACGAAAATGTGTTCAGAGTTAAGTTGCCCTTACTTACCAAATCATGAAAGTAGTTATTGTTGAAGACGAGAAGTTATCCGCTGATCACCTGGCAGTACTGTTACGTAAGATTTCTCCTGAAATTGAAATACACGCTGTGTTAGATACGGTAAAAGCAACGGTTGCATTCATTTCTAAAAACAGGGAAATTGATTTACTCTTGTTGGATATCCATCTAGCGGACGGCAACGGCTTCGAACTTTTTTCTAAGACTGAATTAGATATTCCAATCATCTTCACAACAGCTTACGATGCCTATGCGATACAGGCATTTAAACAAAACAGCATTGATTACTTGTTGAAGCCCATTATGATGCATGATCTTCAATTTGCGTTGACAAAATACTCGAAGCAAAAACAAGGACTAGAAAAAAATGTGATTGAGAACTTTAAGAAGGCATACACCCAGCTGAATGTAAAATATAAAAATAGGTTCTTAATTAAAACGGGGCAGACTATTGATACCATTCAAACGCACGACATCCATCACTTCATCACCCATGATAGTCTTACTTTTTTAGTTACCCTAAAAGGTGTTAAATACGCGATTGATTATACGTTAGATAATCTGGCATCCATTCTTCAGCCAACAGATTTTTTCAGGATTAACAGAAAAGTAATTATTAATATTAACGCCATTGGAAAGGTTGCTCCCTATTTCAATAATCGCTTATCGATCTCCTCAGCTTACTTGGAAGGAGAATCTTCAATTATTAGTCGCGAGCGTGTTACCGATTTTAAAAATTGGCTGGATAGCTGATAGATTAGGCTAAACCAAGTTTTGGTGGGATGCCGGGTTAACCCATCATGCTTAGTGTGATCACCTATGGAGAAGAGAGTGCTTACCTGATTCCAGGCAAGCCCACTTAAAATCAGGGAATCTTAAAAAGAGATGGAAAAATCAGAAAAATGGATATGAATAGCTTAATTTAGGATCGCAGCTACGCTGTATAGCTGGGTCAGGAATATTGGTTAAACCTGTATTGCTGTTTTTAGGAGTAGACATCAGGCGCCATCCTTCGTACTCAAGCCGGGGATAAGAAGGGTATAACAAGGGGATACCAAGGGTATAGTGCCCGAATAAGACGTCCCATGAGCACAAACCGAAAAACTCAAACATCAAGTCTGTCTCGTGTTCGAGCCCCTTCCAGCCAAGTGCATAATCCTAAAATTCTCTAACTTTCCTTGTAACCATTTCAATCCCTTCCGGTAACTAACCCGAAACTCGACAAAAAAGCACAGACCTGATGAGCGATGAACAGATCATGGAAGCCGTGAAAAACGGTGATCTCCAACAGGCTTCCCTGCTTTTTGACCGGTTCCACAAACGAATCTTTAATTTTCTGGCCCGCATGACGGCCGATCGGGATGCTGCCGAAGACCTCACACAAAATGTCTTTCTGCGGTTGCTGAAATACCGTCATTCTTACAATCCGGAAATGAAATTCCAATCGTGGATATATCAAATGGCACGCAATGCTTTTTCAGATTACTATCAACAAAAGAAGCAACGCGAGCCAGTGAGAATGGAAGTAGAAAAATTGAATGACCGTATGCCCGACATACTCGATGCCATGGAACAAGAGGAAAACGAAAAACGATTGATTCGCGCGTTGGCCCAATTGCCCGATGACTATCGTGAGTTGTTGGTGCTCACCCGATTTCAACATTTGAAATATGAAGAAGTGGCCGGCTATCTGGATATGACAGTAGCAAACGTAAAAGTAAAAGTGCACAGAGCCATTGGCCAATTAAGAGAGAATTATTTTCAACTCGAAAATATTTAAGATATGGATAAGGAAACACTGGAGAGCAGGATCATCGATTATATCGATGGAAAAGGAACAGAGCAGGAACGCGCTGTGATAGAAAGTGAACGAGCTCACAACAAGACTTCGTATGCACTTTATGAGCAATTGCGCGAAGTGATGGTAACCATGGACAAGGTGAAGCCTTTGGAGCCTTCTGGTAAATTAAAAATAGAATTCGAGAAAGCCCTGCAAGAAGAAATAGCAGCGCAGAAGAAAACGAAAACTATTTTCTTCACTCCCATCTTCTATCGTGCTGCAGCAGCTGTCCTTTTGGTGATGGCTGGAGTTGCCATCGGAAATTGGATCAACAACAATAAGCAGCAAGAAAAAGAACTTGCCGAGTTGAAACAGCAAGTGGATGAAAACAGGCGTGTAATGATGGCCATGCTGGAGAATCAACAATCAGCAAGCCAACGCATGACCGGTCTATCGGTAGCTTATCAAATGGACAAGCCCGATGACGAAATTGTAAGCGTATTAGTGAATACGATGAATGAAGACCTTAACTCCAACGTACGCCTGGCCGCCATGGATGCACTGGGTAAGTTCAGCAACGAAGCCGCAGTGAGAAATGAATTGATTCAATCGTTGTCTACGCAAAAAGATCCCATCGTTCAGATTGCCCTCATTCAACTATTAGTGAAGATGAAAGAGACCGGTGTGGTGAAGCAATTGGAACAAATGACAAAAGATGCCTCCACGATGAAGGCGGTAAAAGACGAAGCATATTCAGGAATATTGAAACTTTCATAACCACGAATATCACTGCAGAGAGAAAAGTAACATGAAGGAGTAATAGATAGATAAAATAATAATAGAATTTAAAAATCTGATAACATGAAAAAGATACTAATAGCAGCAGCCGTGTGGATCGTTGGCACAACAGCATTCGCGCAGGAATTTAAGCTGGCCAAAAACACAGGAAGATTGGAACTGAATATTGGCCGTATAACCGTAGAAGGGTATAACGGAAATGAAATCATATTCTCATCCAAAGATCATAGTGAAGGCAGAGACGAAAGGGCACAAGGACTACGTGCCATCAATAGCCTGGGTTTAGAAGATAACACAGGATTAGGCATCAACGTAACAGATAAAGGAAACGTGATTGAAGTAAATCAATTGAAGAAAATGAATTCGCCTGATGTAAAGATTATGGTTCCAAAAGGTGTCATTGTTTCATTCAGTCATGAATCGCAATATGGCGGCACCGGCACCTTCAAAAACATGGAAAATGAAATTGAAATATCCGTCACCTACAACAGTGTGGAGTTGGAAAATGTAACAGGACCAGTTACAGCCAAAACCGTATATGGTCACATCGAAGCCGACTTCAGTCAGAATGTAAAAGGGCCGATCTCCATCGTCTCGATTTATGGATATGTCGATGTAACGTTACCTGTGGGCACGAAAGCAAATTTGAAAATGAGCACCTCCTATGGTGAGATCCTGGTTGCTCCTGAATTCAAAATCGAAATCGACAAAAGCGGAGACATGGTTCGCTACAGCGACCGTGTCAACGGTAAGCTCAATGGCGGTGGCATCAACATCGACTTCCGCTCCGACTACAGCAAAATCTATCTAAGAAAGAAATGAGAGCCGCAGTCATCATTCTGTTAAGTTTATTCACCGGAGCATTGGCCGCCCAAACTCCGGTGAACAAAAACTACCCGGTAGCTGCAGGACAAAAGATTTCCCTGCGATTCGACTTCCCTGAATTAGTGAAGATCAGCACGTGGGAGAAAAATGAAATCTCCATCAGCGGAGGTGTCAGTATCAATGGAGGCGAAAACGATAATGCTTTTGAATTAACACAAACAACTTCCGCGAGCAGCATCTCCATTGAAAACAAAATCCGCAACCTGAAAGAGTTGCCGCATCGAATCACCATCGTGCGCGATGGTGAAAAAATCACCTTCAAAAACAAAGCCGACTACCAGAAGTATTGCGAAGTGAATGGACGCAACTTCAATCAACGTTCGGAAGGTGTAGACATGGACATTTTATTAGAGGTGAAAGTGCCAAAGGGAATTGAAGTAAAATTAGAATCCGTGTATGGCATGATTGAAGTAAAAAATTACACCGGACCACTTACTGTGGAGGCAACGTACGGAGGAGTTGATGTAACCGTACCCGAAAAAATCACCGGTGAATTGACAGCCGAAACTAATTATGGTCAGATTTATTCCAACCTTGATCTAAAATTTTCCGGCTCCGAGTTTGAAGACTTTCACACCTACGTATCCACTAAGTCAGGAAATGGACCTAAATACAGTTTCGAATCGAAATATGGGAATGTCTACTTAAGAAAAGGACTTTGAGTTTCTATGTTTCCTTCACCATAAGAGGTGAGGGAAACATCACTCCAATTTCTTATGAAAAAATAACTGGTAATCAGGCAATAATTCCGGGTGAGCAATTTTCACCAGATCCTTCAAAATCAAATCGGGGCGCAAGTAACCCAACTCTAAAAATTCACTTCCCCCCTTCGCTCCTTGTCGCGCATTGTAAGTGTAAACTTGTTTCTGTTTGAATGGTTTAAATAAACCATAACGCGATTCAGTAACTTGAATCTCCTGCAAAGAATTAAACGACCCGACACCAATCCAAAGATCTGCATCCTTCGCCCTGGTATATACTGACTCAAAACTTAATTCAAGAAATCCATTGGCATCGGTGTCCTTCCATAGATAATTCATTCCTGCATCGCTAAATAATCGGGCTGCATAATTTTTCCCAGCTGGCATAAACCAGGCATCGCCATATACAATCCCGCTAAGTACCGTTGGGTTTACTGAAACATTTTTGACCAATTCTTGCGTGGCCAGATACTCACGCTCGATGCCATCAAAAACGGAATCAGCTTCGTTCTGTTTATTATAGAACAATGCCACAAACTTAATCCACTCGGCCCTTCCCAACGGATGCTTCTCCAGGTATTCGGCATTGATCACGACAGGAATGCCAAGCTCGCGTAGTTTTTTCAACTGGCCCAAATCATTACTCATGGTATAACCCATCACCAGGTCAGGATGCAACGAATATAATAACTCGATATTCATTCCCTTGTCGATACCTAGATCCTTAACGCTACCCTCATCAATATGTTTGCGCATCACTTCAGAGCTAATATAATCGGTGGTTGGAAAACCAATCAATGAGTTAGTCTCCTCTATATAATCCAGTAAAGGAATATGCGTGGTGGATGTGCATACGATCTTATGTATGGGTGTGCGTATGACTTGAGTTTTTTTATCATGTTCAGGTACAGCTGCATCGTGTGGCACCAACAGGTATTGATAGCCTTCGGTTGCGCCCTGATAGGGATAATTAACCGTTATATATGTTGCGTTTCCTTCTGTGCGCGAAGAAAAACCCGTTGCATACTTTAATGAACTCACTCCAATAGCCGCTTCTTTGGCTTCCTTTCTATTTGAACAAGCCCATGCTAAAAGAATAAATGCAGCAAGAAATAATCTGTTGATCAAAATCATGGGTGCAAGATTATAAAATATATCATGGCTCGTTCGCATTTCGTTTTTTTTATTGAATAGAGTCGTGTCGATCCCAAAAAACATAATGTTGAAATCAGCGTTAGACCTTTAATATGATCAACATGGAAGTAAATTCTAAAAAGGTAGCCCTGAAAGAAGCGGAAGATTACTACATCGAACGCGGTCTTATGGTTTTCACTTCTGAATATCATCTTAAAAGAGGCTTTTGCTGCCAGAATGCTTGTCGCCATTGCCCCTATCGCTTAGTGAGCGAAAAATCTAAGCAGACAAAAAATCACGAATAATTTCCTTCGCAGCACGGGAAGGAAGTACGGATTTACTCATGATCTGCTCTTCGAGCAATTTCATCTTAGCATGAACAGCTTCTGACTTTGATAAGTGCTGAATCAGCAATTGCTGAATACTTTCCCTAAACCAGATCAGGTCTTGCTGTTTGCGCTGACGATCAAAGTAAAGATTGTGCTTTGTAAATTGTACATACTTTTCAATAAGATCCCAGGTTTCCTTGATTCCTCTTTTCTCGAGTGATGATGAGGTGAGCACTTCCGATTTCCATTTAGAATCTGATTCGGAAAACAAATGCAACGCATATTGAAAATCACTGCACGCCTGATTGGCTCGCTTCACATTTTCACCATCGGCTTTGGTGATCACGACACCATCGGCCATCTCCATGATTCCTTTTTTGATTCCCTGCAGTTCATCGCCAGCACCGGCCAACATAAGCAATAGAAAAAAATCAACCATGTTGCGCACAGCCGTTTCGGATTGACCTACCCCCACCGTTTCAATGATAATAATTTCAAACCCCGCTGCCTCGCATAACAAAATGGCTTCGCGGGTGCGATCGGCTACCCCGCCTAATGTATCACCCGCTGCCGTTGGCCGGATGAAGGCGAGGGGATCTCTGCCCAACTCTTCCATGCGCGTTTTATCTCCTAAAATACTTCCCTTGGTTTTTGTGCTACTCGGGTCGATGGTGAGTATGGCGATCTTCTTCGATAATGACGTCAGGTATTTACCAAACGTTTCGATAAAAGTACTTTTACCAACACCTGGCACACCGGTTATTGCCAAACGCACGGAATGACCTGTGGCGGGAAGCAACTTTTCAATTAATTGTTCAGCCAATGCCCGATCTTCATCAAGCTTGCTTTCAATTAATGTAATCGCCTGCGCAAGAACTACCCGGTTGCCCTGTGAGATCTCACGGACAAAATCCTGCAAAGAAGGGCGAAGGAGTGATGCGTTTTTCAAAAGAGTATATGCTATATCAGCGGTAAATTTCTAAATTTACTTAAGAACTTACAGCTTATGAAAACATTTTGGTTACAATGCCTCTCCATCACCGCGTTTGTGTTTATGATGATGTGGGGCGTAAGTCAGATTACTGATTTTAAACTATTTAATGCTTTTGATCCAATATCACAGGCATTAACAGATTTTGAAATGACTGACTATTCATTCTCAAATTTGCGCAGCAACCCCGATGCGGAACAGCGAATCGTTGTTGTTAATATCGGAACATTAAACAGAAGGGAAGTAGCACAACAGTTAAATATTATCAGACAATTCAAACCAAAAGTAATAGGAATAGATGGTTTTTATAATTGCGAGGGTCGTCTTCGCGATAGTATTAATTGTCCACAGCTGCTGGATAGCTTGGGGAACCTGATGCTGGAGGATGCTATAAAGCAAGCCGGAAATGTAGTGTTGGTTTCGAAACTCATGCAAAAAACAAAAACCTCACTTAACTCGGAAGCGATTGATGTCTACGATTCTATGGAATATTCTGATATCGGTTTTAGCTTATTTGCCAAGCACGGGTTTGCCAATTTGGTCACTGATCCTCCGGCTGTTTATCAGGAAGACGTGAAACAATGTCGCTCTTTTATTCCCAACTATAAAATGTATGACGAAGACCATTATGCGTTCGCTGTACAGATGTGCATGCAATTTGACTCGGCCAAGACAAAACGTTTTCTGATCAGAAATAAAGAAGAAGAGTTTATTAATTACCGTGGCAATGTTGAGTTCCAAAACATTCGGTTAAAAACATTACATGACAAAGAAACTGCTACAACAAATTTTAACAATAGGTTCTCTGCTCTAGATGTTGATCAGCTCTTCAATTACGAATTTGATTCATCTCTATTTAAAGATAAAATTGTGATCATGGGCTTCCTGGGTGAAGCTTTTGGCGATCCTGCCTGGGATGATAAATACTTTACTCCTCTGAATAAAAAAGTAGCAGGACGGGCTAACCCGGATATGTTTGGAGTGGTTATTCACGCCAATATTGCCTCTATGATTCTCAATGAAGACTATGTTAATGCTCTTCATGAATGGCAAAAATATGTCATTGCGTTTATGGTCTGCTTTTTAACGGTTGCGCTATTCATAACCATAGACCGAAAATTACCTGCCTGGTTTGACACTCTTTCCGTAACTATTCAGATCTTACAAATTCTAGCTATCTCGGGTCTCGTAGTATATTTTTTCGCCATTTTTACCTTCAAATTAGATCTTACAGTCACCTTGGCTGCTGCTGCCTTAGTCGGTCCTAGCTATGACATCTATAAAGGTTTCAAAAACCAAATTACCATCTGGCAATACAAAAGGAAGCTTACCAAAACCGAGAATGAGGTATTAACTGAATGATATCGAATTGGCACGATTTTTTACTAATTTCGTAATTGCAAATATTTTAAATACCATGAAAAAAGGCAGATTTCTATTCTTAGTTGGCTTATTCCTGTTAAACACAGTAGTTAATGGTCAAGATACTTTCCGCGTTTTGGCCACCAAAGGGTCGAATGAAATAAAATCAGGTGACTCATGGCAGCCTGTAAAAACAGGTGCAAGCTTGAAATCCGGTGATGAACTAAGAATCACAGAGAACGCATCCGTAGGATTGGTGCATTCTACCGGAAAGCCATTAGAAGTAAAGCAGCCAGGCACCTATAAAGTTGCTGATCTTGCTTCAAAAGTTAGCGGAGGATCAAGTGTACTTAATAAGTATACCGATTTCATTTTGAGCAGTAATTCAGCTGAAGCAAAGAAAAACAGGCTTAGTGCAACAGGGGCTGTGCATCGTGGCCCAGAAAGCCTTAAGGTTTATCTTCCTGAAAATCAAAATGCTGAAATCTTCAACAACATTGCTTATGTGAACTGGGAAGATAAAGGCGGTGCCCCTTATGTTGTTTCTTTCAAAAATATGTTTGATGAGGAACTGGTAAAAGTTGAAACTCCGGAAACCTCGGTGATGGTAGATCTGAATGATCCCAAATTTGCCAATGAAACCGCGATTCTGGTTGAGGTGAAATCAAAAGCAGATGGCAAAACGAAATCTGAGCAACACTTAATCAAGAAATTATCTCAAGGCAGACATGATTCAGTTAATAAATCCTACACGGAATTAAATAAAGAATTAGGTACCGAAGCCTCTGAATTGAATAAACTGATACAGGCTGCTTTCTATGAGCAAAATAAATTGTTTATCGATGCGATCGCTTCCTATGAAGACGTTATTAAAATGGCTCCCGATAATGCTTCCTACAAAGAGGCTTATGAGGAATTTCTATTACGAAATAAATTGAAGGATCTGAAGAAATAAGGATTCCTCACGCAAAGTAAAAACCCCGCCTCACAACGGGGTTTTTTATTGCACTTCCTGCACGTCTGTTCCCTTGTCAGACAATTATATTCTCCTAATTTTGTGAATAACCCGTTTTGATATGAGCGTATTAGTTAATAAAGACTCCCGAATAATAGTACAAGGATTTACAGGCACCGAAGGAACCTTTCATGCAGGCCAAATGATTGAATATGGTACCAATGTAGTGGGTGGTGTAACACCCGGAAAAGGTGGACAGGTACACCTGGGCCGACCTGTTTTTAACACTGTAAAAGAGGCTGTTGAAAAGACGGGGGCGGATGTGTCAATCATTTTTGTTCCCCCTGCATTTGCCGCTGATTCTATTATGGAAGCTGCAGAAGGAGGAATAAAGGTTATTGTAGCCATTACAGAAGGAATACCTGTAAAAGACATGATGATCGCCAAAAAATACGTGAACGAAAGAGCCACTATCTTGATCGGACCAAATTGCCCCGGAGTAATAACCCCAGGAGAAGCGAAAGTGGGTATCATGCCTGGTTTTGTATTCAAAAAAGGCAGGATTGGCATCGTATCAAAATCAGGTACACTTACTTATGAAGCTGCCGACCAGATCGTAAAAGCTGGCTTGGGAATTTCCACTGCCATTGGAATTGGTGGCGATCCGATTATTGGAACCCCAACCAAAGATGCTGTTGAATTATTGATGAACGATCCTGAAACCGATGCTATTGTTATGATCGGTGAGATCGGAGGTAATTATGAACCTGTTGCAGCTCGCTGGATTAAGGAACATGGAAATAAAAAGCCAGTAGTAGGTTTCATTGCTGGCCAGACAGCACCTCCCGGAAGAAGAATGGGGCATGCCGGAGCTATTATTGGTGGTGCCGATGATACCGCTGAAGCGAAAATGAAAATCATGCGTGAATGTGGAATTCATGTTGTGGAGTCCCCAGCACTGATTGGCGACACGATGCTGAAAGCGCTAGGTAAATAGTCTTATTATTTTCTATAAACAAAGAAGGAGAGCTTTAAGCTCTCCTTCTTTGTTTATATGGTTTAGTAGTCTAAAGGCCTTCGGTTATTTGAAAATACTTTTTAAGCTTGTCGGTGCCCCGGCCATCCATCATGATTACGAGGTAGTCATTGACTTCAATCTTCAGGGAGTTCTCGGGGTTTTTATGAAACTTGCGTCCTTCTGCATCCACTTTCACAATACCAATTAAAATGACGTTACAGGCTTTCTTCAAATCAAAAAAAGCTTTCTCATAAAAAGTGTGTACAAATGGATTGTCTCGCTTGATCTGAATTTGTTTGATGTCGTACTCCGTTTCATCATGAGCGTAGGCTATAATCTCTTCGCTGAATAGGGCTACATCGGGTTCATAAATATAACTCGCCATAAGCTTTGCGGAAATTTCATTCTTACAAATGGTATACGTAACCCCCGCGTTTTGAAATGTGCTCTTCAGGTTCCCATTATCCAGCGTCACTACGTAATTCAGTTTGGAGAATTTTTTTTTAAGGTTGATCACATACACCAGTTTCTCGGTGTCATCATTAAGGTTTACAAAAACAATGGAGGCATCACGGATATTAGATTTTTCAAGCATATCAAAATTATTATAATCAGTGAACAGGGTGAACACCTGATCTGAATTATAAAACTCCCTGATAATATCGATGGACGAACGCTCTTTGGTGATCACGGCTACTCGCTTACCGGCAGCGATCAGGTGACTCATGACAGCCTGGCCAAAATCATTCCATCCAATCATGACTACGTGATTCTTGAATTCTGTTCCATTTAAACCCATAGCTCGTTGTTCTTTTAGCGTACTCATAAAATTAGCAATCTGCCCTATAATAAAACCATATACACCTAAACTGGATAACATGGTTACAAATCCCAGTATACGCCCCTCATAGGTAACCGGGTAAACATCGCCATAACCAACCGTGGTGATGGTTGCCACCACATACCATAAGGCATCTTGCCATGAAACCATCTCTGAACCCGGAACGTCCGACTCAATAGAGTGTAGCAAAACCATGATCACTCCATAGAATATAAATAAACCCAGAAGGGATAAAATGAGGTTTCTATAGGTTGGTTTTTTCACTCTTCAAAATGTCATTTATTTACCAAAATAACTAAGAAAGTGATACGTTTTACAACTTGGGATTAATTATTGCAGCTTGAGAGAATATGCGTAACTTCCTTCACATTCACCAATCCCTTTTTGTGTGACCATGTGTTATAGATGAAGGTGGTTATCTCGGCTACTTCTAACTCGGTTAGATTAGTATTACCCTTCATGGTCATATTATAATCGACATCATTAACACGTAAAGAACCTTGCTTTCCATATTTAATAATACAAACAACCTCTTCAAAGTTATCCTCCATGAAATCGGATTGATCTACGGGTGGGTATAATCTGCCCAACCCTTTTCCATTACTTTGATGACAGTTACTACAGTACTGCTGATACAAGACTCCACCCTGCACATAATATTGCTGAAATTTAGGTGAATAGTCTTCCCGGTCTGCTGTCGAAGATGTGCATGATATCAATAACAAGAAGATTGCAATCAAAAACGATGACTCTCTACACTTTCTGGGACGCTTCTGCATATTATTTTTCAGATTCCCTTCGTAATCTTTTAATATCAACGATGAGGCGGTTCACATCCTCCTCCTTGGTGCCATCATATTTACCCCGTATACGTTGCTGCTTATCGATAAGAAGAAATGCTCCGCTATGTATAAACCCATCAGGTTCCGTTTTATCATCCATAGCGGTGGCAAAATAACTGGTTTGCGCTATCTTGTAAATAGAATCCTTGATGCCCGTAACAAAATGCCACCGCTTACTCTCAACCCCTAAACGATCAGCAAAGTCATGCAACAAACCTACGCTGTCATACTCCGGATCGATGGTATGAGAAAGAAGTAGCACGTCCGGCATTTCGCTGGTTGCCTCATAGACGCGCAGCATCTGGGTTTTCATGATAGGGCATATGGTTCGGCAGGTTGAAAAGAAAAAATCTGCAACATAGATTTTATCCCTGAATGTGCTATTGGTAATGGTCGAACTATCCTGATCAACAAAAGAAAACGGAGCAATCGTATGATAGACCGTATCGACACCATCTACTTCGCGCTCACCAAAAACCGGTAGCTTTTCATCCCTGGTTGCACACGAAACCAAAAAAAATCCAATGACCATGGGGCATACCAAATAACTCATTCGCATAAATCGCGATCTTCTAAGAAACCAATTGAATGCTGTCGCCTTCATATATTTCATGACATGTTAGGGCTAGTAAATTTTGACCAAAATGAATTTTATTATTTGTTTTCCTATATGTTGCCAACGTGGCAAGAGGTTCGGTGCCACGCTTGGCAGTTTCCTGATTCACCGTTATTAACAAGCAACGGCCACACGGTTTTACTCCTATAAACCGACTTTCCCTAATTGTAAAATTACGCCAATTATCTTCTTCGTAGGGTTTACCTCCTGTAAATACAAAATTAGGCCGAAAGCGATTCATCGGAATCGGAGTTTCCAATCTCATATTGAGATCATCCAACGAACTTTGCCCAACAATTAAAAAAGGATAACCATCCGCGAGACTCACCTGATCATTTTCAATGCTATATTTTTCATCTACCGGTCGCAGGTTTGTTTCGGGGAAATATACAAGACGACATGTGACACCCAGTCGCAGAGAAAACCATTCACTGTAATCACCCAACACCTCAAACACTTCTACGGTGTCATCCCAAATCGTGGCACTTACAGGAATGGTAGATATCGGGGCATCGACCCGCAGATGAATTTGTTCCTTATTAAAAGAAATGGCAAACTCTTCTCCAGTGAGTGATAATCTAAAAAAAGCCAATTTTGAATGAAGCCGTTGAGTAATAAAAGTACCCGACTCATCAATCAACATCCACCTTCGGTCATAAAGCAAACCCTTAGGCAAAACCTTAGAGGATGTCATTCGGATGCCTCCCAACGATTTGATGGGATAAATCCAAATTTCACTTAACGTCAGCTTTGACATGAACCTTTCTTTTCAATTTTGTGCTAACTTACTATTGAAATTCGAAAATGAATAATACTTCAGCTCTTTGGTACTTCGAAAGCGTCAATCTCTATAAAATTCTTTGCCCTCACAAGGTAAAGACCATGGCCGACAAGCATACCTACAATATATACAAGAAAGACGAGTTCATTTACTTCCCTGACGATCAAGCCACTCATATTTACATGATTGTGTCTGGTCGGGTAAGAATTGGTCACTACCAGGATGATGGTAAAGACATCGTTACCGCCATTCTTTCAACAGATGAAATTTTTGGAGAGTTGGCCCTGGCTGGTGAAAAGAAAAGACTACGCTCTGGCCATGGATGCAAACACCACCATTTGCCCCTTAAGTTTAATGGAACTAAAAGAATTAATGTTTGAAAATCGTGAGCTAAGCTTCAAAGTGCTTAAGCTTATCGGCTTGCGATTAATGAAACTTGAGCGCAAAATGGAATTACTCGTTTTTAAAGATGCAAGAACCCGGATCATTGAATTCTTAAAAGACACAGCCGCGTGGAAGGGGAAAAGAGTAGGATTTGAAACGATGATTCCAACACGACTTTCACACAAAGATATTGCCTCACTCACCGGCACTTCAAGTCAAACGGTGACCACCATTCTCAACGAACTCAAAGAAAAAAATCTAATCAACTTCGATCGCAAGAAAATCCTGATCCGCAATTTAGAAAATCTAAAATAGGTTTCGTACCAAATATCTTCTGCAAAAGTGACGTAAGTCATTATTAATTCTCTCTATAAGTTTGAGTTTTGCTTCATCAAATAATCAGCATGATAATTGATCGAACTTAATGTCAAATCGGCAAGAAAAACACTATTTTATCAGTAGCCCGAACAATAACAGCAGATTATTATGGTTATTTGCAAATCAAAATTATGAAAAAATTATATGTCACTATTATCGTTATACTCATTCTATCAGTTGTTTGGATTGTCTTCAGAATGTATAACAAACCGCATAGAGATCCGGCATCCGAAGCATCCATTAAAATCAGCGCCACCGAATTATTCATAAGTTATGAAACTGACGAAGTAGCAGCCAACGCACTGTATCTTGATAAAGTGCTGGAGGTTAGTGGACGAATTTCAGAAGTAACAACCAACCAGGAGTTGATAGCCATCGTGGCCCTTCAAACTGAAAATCCCATGTTTGGAATTCGATGCACCATCGAGGGTACTGTAAATGCCAAACCAGGAGATTCCGTTACCATTAAGGGAATTTGTACTGGGTACCTGTCTGATGTGGTTATAATTAAAGCAACCCTGATTGAATAGAATATGAAATCACGTAAAAGCATCAGGAAACAAGTAGCAGTATCATGCTCAATATTTATGTTGGTTCTCATCGTGGGATCCTGTCTTCATGAGCCATTCATTGATCCATCTTCCCTAAATAACGGACAAAGTAGCACACCCGGCTGCACAAGCAGTGGAACAGTTTGTTTTGAAAGTAGCGTACTCCCGATTTTTCTCTCCTCTTGTGCCCGGAGTGGCTGTCATGATGCAGTAAAAAAAGAAGCAGGTTACGTGCTTGACAACTATAACAATATTGTAAGGAAGGGAATCACTCCTGGTAACGCTAACGGTAGCAAATTGTACAAGGTGCTTTTTGAATCCGGTGATGATCAGATGCCGCCTGACACACCGTTGTCTCAAGCTCAAAAAGATTCCATTGCAGCATGGATCAATCAGGGGGGAAAGAATACTGTGAATTGTAATTGCTCTTGCGACCCGACTGAGTTTACTTACGCTGCCATCATTCAGCCCATTATAAACAATCAATGTGTAGGTTGCCATAAGCCAGCATCGTTAGGTGGCAACATTGATCTTTCTACCTATTCACTTGTGAAAGTACAGGTTGATAATGGCAAGCTTCAGGGCAGCGTAACTCAATCCGCTGGTTACTTAGCTATGCCAAAAGGATCTAAGCTTTCTGATTGCCAAATTATACAAATAAAAAATTGGATTGCTGCAGGTGCGTCCAATAATTAATGTAAGACTCAAATAAATGAAATCTTTTGTCCTTCTACTTTCTTTAACGGTGCTTTCAGGATGTTATTACGATAACGAGGAAACTCTTTATCCCGAATCTGCAAATTGTACCGTTCCCACAACTTCCACGTTTAGTGTTAACGTTCTTCCTCTGCTTACCAACCGATGCAATAGTTGTCACGGAGGATCAGCTCCTTCAGGAGGAATTATTCTTACCAGCCACACCGAAGTAATAAAGTATGTAAACAATGGAAGCTTGATGGGAAGCATGAATCAAACATCTGGTTATTCTGCCATGCCAAAAAACTCCGGTAAAATGAGCTCTTGCGAAATTGGAACGATTCAAGAGTGGATCGACCTGGGAGCATTAAATAATTAAACAAAACAACCTCACAAACTATGAAAAAGGTACTAACCCTAATCTTACTAAGCACAATCAGTGCTGCTGTCTTTTCACAAACGATATTCATGACTCGCAGCGGTCAAATTTCGTTCTTTTCAAAAACTACCGTAGAGAATATTGAAGGTGTTAATAATGAAGTAACCAGCATGATCGATATCGGAAAGGGTGATCTCGTATTCGCGGTTCTGGTTAAGAGCTTTCATTTCGAAAAGGCTCTTATGGAAGAACACTTCAATGAAAACTATTTAGAATCAAATAAATATCCTAAGGCTACATTTCAAGGAAAGATAACTAATCTTTCGGCTATAAACTTTTCTAAAGATGGCACCTACGAAGCCACTATAGAGGGCGATTTTACCATGCATGGTGTAAAACAACTTCATAAAGGAATGGGAACCATCACCGTTTCAAAAGGAAAAATTACTGCCGTATCCACCTTCACCCTCAAACTTGCTGACTACAAAATCGAGATACCATCATTAGTAGCTGATAAAATTTCTCCAACTATCGAAATACGCGTTAACTGCCAATATGAACTTAAATCTTAACCAATACCAACTCGGTATCATTTTATTTCTTGCATTACTATCGCTGCCCGCGTTTGCACAAGACGATCTTATGAAGATGCTGGAAGCTGAAACTGAAAAGGATAAAAAACCTGATTACGCTACAGCCACTTTCAAAACTACACGATTGATCAATGGGCATTCCGTGGAAAACGTGGCCACAGGTGTGCTTGACTTTCGCATCTCGCACCGATTTGGTTACATCAGTGGCGGTGCCTATGAACTTTGGGGATTGGATCAAGCCAGCATGAGACTTGGTCTGGATTATGGCCTATCAAAAAGATGGATGATTGGCATAGGCCGAAGCACTTACCAAAAACAATATGACGGTTTTACAAAATTTAAAATCCTAAGACAGGCATCTGGGTCGCGATCGATGCCGATTACTCTTAGCGCAGTTGGCAGTATGATGTATAAATCTTTAAAATTTAATGACCCAAATCGCGATAATTTCTATACATCAAATATGTATTATTCGGGTCAGCTATTGATAGGTCGAAAATTTAGTGAGGGATTTTCTTTTCAGTTGATGCCAACCATTGTTCATTACAATCTTGTGGAAGGTTCCAATGACCCAAATGATCTCTATGCCTTGGGTGCAGGCGGAAGAATAAAGATTAGCAAGCGTGTAAGTATTAATGCTGAGTATTATTATCAGTTACCAGACTATAAACTTCCTGGAACAACCAACTCGTTGTCCATTGGTGTAGATATCGAGACTGGAGGACACGTATTCCAGTTGTATTGCACCAATTCTACAGGAATGACAGAACGAACTTACATCTGTGAAACAACCGGAAATTTCTTTAAAGGAGATATTCGTTTGGGCTTCACTATATCCAGAGTGTTCACTATTAAAAAACCAAAGATCTAACGAAGGTACTGCGGCAGATCTGATTCCCTATCAACATCTTGCAGGGTTGGCAGCAAGTGGTAACTGCAATGAAGGCGTTTTAAATCCTGAATGGTATCATCACAAACCGAACTGGTGCTCCAATTCTTATCGTTGAATAGTTCCGGAATAAATTTACTCATCCCTAATAAATAATATCCACCATCAGCAGCGGGGCCAATTACGGCATTGCTGTGTTGCAATGTTTCAAATGACTTGACTAAAATATCTTCAGTTAGTTCCAAACAATCTGTGCCAATGATGCAAACAGATTCATATCCAGAATTGAACCCCTCTTCAAATGCTTGCTTCATCTTCTCGCCAAGATTGCTGCCCTGCTGCAGTTGTTTTCGGAAATTATCATTCAGCCAATGGTCATCTGAATCAATGAACTCAGAATAATAAATTATTTTAACTACTGGGATTGACAATGAAATCTTTCTTGTGTGAGCCGCCATCAACAAATAAATAGCCAAGGCACGTTCTTCACCTACTGCTGCGGCAAGTCTGCTTTTAACTTTACCCAGTTCGGGATTTCTATAGAATAGAATTAGGAGTTGCTTGTCCTTACGCATAACTAAAGTGAACGCGGTTCATTCCAATGAAAGATGAGTGTGCCTCTTCTGATCCAGAGTTCATAGATCAGATAACCGATCACTATACCATACTCCAAAGCCGTTAGCCAAAGAACTTCGTGAAATGAGTCTTGGGTATAGCCTGCATAAGTCAAAAAGATAAGACCTGTCCAGATCATTACGAATCGATACGGTGTAAAAACTGCTAACGCCAAAAGTGTAGTGATATACCACGGATGCAACGTAGTGGTGAATAACAGATAAATAGAAAGAATCCACATCCAGTCTGGAAGCAATAGATGATTACTAATTTCCTCTTGCTTCCATTTTGATTGTCTGTACCTTATCCAAACAAAAGTAATAATCAAAATAAACGTAGTTAGTCCCAACTTCCATCCCACTGTTTGAATAATGTTATAGCCATATTTCCAAAAACCAAATTCACGAACGATGTAATAAAGACTTGCGTTAAACTCAAACTTATTGAAGTACAAGCCAACACTGGTTTGCAACGAATTAAAAACTTTCCAATCGAAAAAAGGAAAAAAGAGTATCAAACAAGTGATAGCAACCGCAAAATAAAATAAGAATAATTTCTTTATACGAAGCCGTCCGATAAATGATGGCAAGAAAATCAAAGGAACCAGCTTGGCACAAATGGCAACACCAATACTTACAGCGGATGCCCGCAGAACCTTTCGGCTAAGGAAAAAAGTAGAAAGCAAAAGAAAAAGAATCACAAAAGCTTCAAAGTGCAAATTCCCAGTAAGTTCAATAATGACTAATGGATTGAGTGCGTAGATCAATACATTCTTGGCTGAAAGATTAAACTTCTTAAGAAGCTTAACCATAAGAACGATAGAGCCTATCTCAGCAACCAAGATTAAACCCCTCATCACGATAACACTTCCTAAAATTGAGTGAGGGGAGATCTTTACCGCTACCCAAAAAATATATTGAGCTATAGGCGGATAGATCGTAAAGTATTCCTTGCTGTTGAGCTGATTATATAGCTCCTGATTAATTCCTGCAACATTTAATTTCAGATATTCTCCTGGCAACGCTGCAAATGGATGCTGCCCTGCGGCCCATAAACGACCATCCCATATGAATCTGTAAAAATCATCCGACAGTTGGGGCAAAGCAAAAAGTAAACTAACCCTAAAACATAGCGATACAAAAATCCAAAACGATATGGATTGATCTGAGCTTTTGTTAACGATCCAGAGGTAAATCAGAAATAAAATTCCGTACGCGACAAATAACTCTAATGTGTCGTGGCGCTGAATTTTAAAGGCGAGAAAAAAATAGCAAACCAGTGAACTGATGATCAGCACGTATTCAACTGGCTTTTGTTTAAGCATGAAATAAAGGTTTTATCGAATAATAAAATACGCTGCCAAAACCCAAGGCAAGCATGACATGAAAAAAAATAAGTCCTACATCACCGATTCGGATTCCCAACAATATTCCAAACACAAAATACAAACACAAAATCCCTTCCAACAACGTATTGAAATCTAATCTGGTTTTTATATAACTATTGCTAAGCCACGATTGATTTTTCTGCAGATTAAATTTAGGTGTACGAACAAAAGGAGTCTTCTTACCGATCATTCCCTCAAATACGGCAATACCATTATGCAATGATAATCCCATGGAGATAATCAGGAAGCGCGGATAAAGGGAAAGAAAATTCTTTACCGGATGATCTGAGTAGAATCGATTTGTTGCTATCCAATAAAAAAAGGTGATGGACATAAATCCTAAGATAAATACGATACCCAGATTAAACAGCCATGATACTTCCGGATGACTTTGCTTAATGATCAACATGGGAATACTAAGCAGAGCTGCAATAAGTAATGATATGAATACAGAACTATTAAAGAGATGAAAGAAAGCATGAATTTTATTCTTTATCGGCAAATCTTCTTTAAGCACTTTTCCGAAATTCTTTCTGGCATTTTCAGCAGCTCCTTTATTCCATCGAAATTGTTGCGATTTAATCGCGGGCATAATCATTGGCAACTCTCCTGGTGTTTCAATATCTTCAAGATACTTGAACTTCCAACCTTTTAACTGAGCGCGATAACTTAGATCCAGATCTTCGGTAAGCGTGTCGGCACTCCAGCCACCAGCATCAGCAATGCACGATTTTCGCCATACGCCACAGGTGCCGTTGAAGTTGATAAAACTTCCAGAAACACTGCGGGCAGTTTGCTCAATAGAAAAATGTGCATCCAAACCAAAGGCCTGTAGTTTTGTCAGGATGGAATAATCTCTATTGATATGTCCCCAACGCGTTTGAACTACACCAATAGTTGAATTGATAAAGTGAGGAATGGTTCTCAATAAAAAATCTTCTTTTGGAATAAAGTCAGCATCAAATATGGCTATAAACTCTCCCTTAGCAGATTGCAGGGCTTCGGCTAGTGCACCTGCTTTGAAACCTACCCGATTCGTGCGATGAATAAGTTTTACGTTCAAATTCAAAGAACGAATAGCATCAATCTTCTTCAAAATAATTTCGGTGGTCTCATCGGTAGAATCATCCAACAACTGAATCTCCAATCTTTCTTTCGGGTATTGAAATTTACTGATGGCATCGATCAGGCGCTCCACCACATATTTTTCATTGTAAATGGGAAGTTGAACGGTAACATGAGGGTAAACCTCCATAGGTTTAATCACTTCTTCGGTTTGATGCTTTTTTGTTCGGATGTAAATACAGGCCAGATGTAATTGCCCCAGACTGAATAAAAAAATATACAGAAGTGATAACCCGTAAAATAATGAAATGATGATTTCCATTTGCTTCAGACAACAACATGCTTCAGGTATTTTACCATCAGCTTGCTACTCACTTTTAGATATACCTAAAAATAGTGTATAAAATTTTATATCCCGCCATCAATGTTCCCTTTACTGTGCCACTGATCTTAGAAAATCCTATTCGCTTGCGATATCGAACCGGTACTTCCATACATCGCAAACCATTTTTAGTGGCCTTCAGTTGCATCTCCACCGTCCAGCCATAAGTCTTATCCTGCAGGTCCAGTTCAATAAGCGCTGAATAGGTAATTGCTCTGAACGGACCGAGGTCAGTAAATTTTATTCCATAAAACAATTTCAACAAACGTGTGGCTAACCAATTGCCAAAAATTTGTTGAGGAGTCATGGATCCATACTCCTTGGCACCCAAAGCACGGGAACCTATTACCATGTCGGCCTGCAGATCCAAAATTGGTTTAATGACCGATTCAATTTCTTCAGGGTAATCAGAATGATCAGCATCCAAAAAAACTACGATGTCAGGCTTCTCCTCCAACTGTCTTAAATACTGAATTCCCTTAAGGCATGCACGCCCGTAGCCGGGAATGAGTTCGCGTAAAACTGTAGCACCTGCTTTAGTCGCTTCCTCTTCAGTATTATCCGTTGATGCATTGTTAACAACGATAATTTCAGATACGATGTGCCTTGGAATCTCAGCAATCACCTGACCAACACCATTCTCTTCGTTATATGCAGGAATAATTACCTTAACAACAGCGCTCAACATGCATTCAATTTATCCGCAAAGGAAGTGATTATTCAACAAGTTTAATATGATTATTGCCAATGAGAATGGGCTTACCGAATCTTCCCGCCTCTTCTTTTACTTCAAGATTAAGCACACCTCGTGGGCACACGGCTGAACAGACACCACAACCTACACAGGAGGAGCGTACAATATTCTGACCACGCTGCGCATACCAGCGCACATCGATTCCCATTTCACAATACGTAGAACAGTTTCCGCAGGAAATACATTGTCCTCCATTGGTTGTGATTCTGAATCGCGATTTAAATCGTTGAATAATTCCAAGATAGGCAGCAAGCGGGCAACCAAACCGACACCAAACACGGTTGCCCATGAGTGGATAAAACCCCGTACCTACTACTCCGGCAAACCCTGCACCTATAAAGGCCCCATAAACTTCACGCAGCTGATAGCTATCAAAAAATAAAACCCATGAAGAGCCAGACCAATACGTATAAATAACTCCTGCCGTCATTACGATGGCGAATGCTAATACACCATGAATCATCCAACGTTCCACGTTCCATGCCTTCACTGATTTGTTTGACAGTTGACGATATGGATCACCTAATGTTTCGGCTAATCCTCCGCAGCCACACACCCACGAACAATACCAACGCTTTCCAAAAAAATAAACAAACACAGGCACCGCGATGATAATCAGCGCCATGCCCCAGCCTAACATGAACAATCCTAATGTACCATTGGATGTTAATTCTTTTAATCGCGAGTCAAAAAAGAAACTATAGTCTAATGGCCAGATGTTTTTAAAATCAAAGTAGGGTTTATTCAGACGGACCAGAACCTCTGGTATCAGAAAAGCAAAAGCGGTTTGGAAAAACATCACGGATGTTGTTCGCAGAATCTGGTATTTACTGTGTCTGTAGTGAATGATCATTCTCCCTCCCATTACAAGAATGCAAATGGTGTAAATGAATCCATAGAGAAAAAATCTGCCAGCTTCATTTCCATTGAGAGCTTTACTAATCGGGTCAACCATAGATACCCAATTGGTCATGTATTCAGGAAAAAAATAAAGGACAAAATAAAATGCGATGAGCCATGTACCCGTGAATATTCCAAGCCACCCGGTGCTTTTCATAACATTAAAAAAGATACCGTTGTTTTTAATACCCACGGGTAATTGAAGTTTAGGAAGTATATAAAGCAAGGCACCCAAAATGCAAAAACCGAAGGTCAGAAAAAGATAAAGACTAGAATTCGCCTTGACGGGACTAATGGCCGAAGCCTTGGTGATTGAATAGGTTAAATCTTTAACCTGATAGCGATCAAATCCCACCTGATTGATGATCGCATAGGTGCGAATTTTTTCTACAACACCTAGAAGTTGATTTTGCAATTCTTCAGGTGAGCTAAACTCGCGTCCATCCAGCCAACTTCCATAATCTTTGAATGATTTTCTTTTAAACACACTTACTTCATCGGCACCTACGTAAAGAGAGTCAACCGAGGCTATCGAAAATTTCTTGCCACTCCGTGCCACCAGATCCAACACTTCTTCCTGGGTAATCCCATAAATGCCAAATTGATTCTGATTGGCTGACTCAAAAATTTTCTTTAAATCAGAAACAAAAGAAAAAACAGAACCATCCTTCTGGTTTAACATCGTGGAAGAAGACTGCAGAAAAAGAGATGCTTTTGCTGAGTCCCGGAAAGTATCTTCAATAACCGATTCGGTCAACACATAAGTGGCATTGAAAAATAAGGTGTTAAAGATCACAAAGCCGGTAACAAAAAGACCTAACCCAACTAGTTTTATTACTCTCATACCATTAGGCATTAATTTCCATCTTTACGGCAGGATACTTTGCTATAACACCTGAAACGATCTGTGCTTCATACCTGTTGAAAAACTCAGGATCAAAATTAGCTTCACTCAAATGCAACAAAACATATTGAATGGTTCTTCCCTCGCGCAGCCAGCGATCAAAACACTCGTGTCGAAGTCTTATCCCAAAAACATTGATGCCTTTAAATGCATTTGAATTTGTATACCAGACCAAATGCATGGCTTTTGTTTCATCGGCATGTTCCCAATAAAAATCCTGCTCGTCAGGTTTTAACTCATTACTTACCCGACCATAGGTTTGATATTCAATGTCAAAGAATTTGGCGGAGTTAAACCATGGACCAGGCTCGTATTTTGTTTTATCGCCACAAATCGTTTGTGCCACCACCTCACCCATCATTCTACCGGTGTACCACACTTGTTCAATGTTTCTTCTACCAGATAAATCATAGATTCGTTCAACACAGTCGCCAACGGCATAGATGTCCGGAATATTAGTTTCCAGAAATTCATTAACCAACACTCCTTTCTTCACTTCAATTCCAGCATTGGAGAGAAAATTTATGTTTGGAGATACTCCTACCGCCAAGCCCAAAAACTGACACGGTATTGTTTCACCCTTGTTTGTTAGCACAGCATTTACCCTACCATGCTCATCACCTGTTATTTCCTTTAGTTCTGTTTCTAATTTTAAATCGACATGATGAGTGCGTAAATGCCTGCTGATCAAATTTGCCTCTTTGATCGGCAAAACATTATTCCAGAATTCTTTCTCGCGCACGAGAAAAGTAACTTCAATCTTTCTTGACAGAAGCATTTCTGCCATCTCAACACCAATTAAGCCTCCCCCCACAATCACGGCATGCTTTACTTTGTTGGTGTGTTGCTCCATAGTCTCAAGATCCTGATAACTATAAAGACCTTGCACACCAGTCAGGTTCTGCCCCGGCCAACCAAACTTATTTGATGTTGAACCAGAGGCAATAATCAATTGATCAAATGCAAATTGATTACCGGATTTAAGTTGAAGTGATTTTGATATTGTATCGACCTGATCTACATGATCAAACACCAAATCAATCTTGTTCTTTTTCCAGAAATTATCTTCGTAGGGTTTGATGTTTTCATACTTCATGTGGCCCATGTATAGATACATAAGGGCTGTGCGTGAATAGAAATGTTTAGTCTCGCTGGAAATAACTGTTATCCTGAAATCACTACGCTTGCGAATGTTACGTGCAGCCGTAATTCCTGATATGCCGTTACCAATGATGACAATGTGTTTCATACCTTGTAAAGATGAACGTTATCTCGTGCTCTTAATGTCGGAGCAACGACAAAAGTTGATCATCGAAAGTACGAATACGTGTCGAAAAAATGGAGCGATTACTCTTTTAAATAAATTTCAATCAAACTGCTTCAACACTTGATTGACTGTTCACTTCAGGCAAAGAACCCACAAGGCTGTACATCTTGTCATAATACTCATGAGCCATACGGTTTGAATCAAAGAAAGGCACCACAT
The DNA here is from genome assembly GCA_947470895.1 of Bacteroidota bacterium. Taxonomy (GTDB): domain Bacteria; phylum Bacteroidota; class Bacteroidia; order Cytophagales; family Cyclobacteriaceae; genus ELB16-189. The sequence goes on along the minus strand of CANIVF010000004.1, from coordinate 87,392 downwards.
CGCTCATGCTTTGTTTCACTACATGCAACCACTCGGTTGGTTTCGTATAATAAAGCGGCACGATGTCCTTTTCAAGCATAGTAAGCAGCAAATCATTTTCCAAACTTGCCTGCTCATCATGATCTTCTGTTTCAGCACGTGGTATGATAAAGCTATTCTGGCGATCCTGAGCAAACTCTGGCACCCAACCATCCGGAATAGAAATATTAATACTTCCGTTCATGGCCGCTGTCATTCCGGAAGTACCTGAAGCTTCACGATACATGCGGGGAGTGTTTAACCATAAATCAGAACCTTTTTTCAGAATTGCCGAAAGGCTCAGTTCATATCCCGTAAGGATTGCACAATTGGGGAGATACTTTGTTTTCCAATAGATATCATTGAAAATATCAATGGCAGCCTGATCTTCAGGATATGGTTTGCCAGCCCAAATCACTTGTACGGGGTGCTTTTTGTTTTCAATGAGCTTTAGAAATCGCTCAAAATCCTGAATCAAAAGATTGGCGCGCTTATAACCTGCAAAGCGTCTTGCCCAAACAATGGTCAGCACATTTTCGTCAAATATTTTTCCGGTTTGATTGGCAACTACCTTAAATAACTCTTTCTTCAGTTCCTTCTTACGAAGGACTAAGGCCTCGTCATTGCCAGATTTTAATGCATCCTGCAATGTGTTATCATTCCAATAAGTTTGGTTCTGTGCATTCGTAACGGAAGTGATATCACAAATTCCTTCAAATCCCTTCCACATTTGCCTCGACACTTCTCCATGAAGCACAGAAACTCCATTGGCAACGCGTGCCATACGCAATGCAGACAGCGTATAACTCATATTATGTGTATCGGGCGCGGCCAATTGCATGACCATTTCTTTAGGAACATTCTGAAAGAAACCCATCACTTCCATATAAGAAATCGGATGTTCTTCATTACCTGCCTTTTCGGGAGTATGAGTTGTGAACACGACTCTTTTCTTTACTTCATCCAGATCGTTATTATATTTATTCAACAAGTAGAAACAAAGAGGGAGAGCATGACCTTCGTTCATATGATATACATCGGTAGTGTGGCCGATGATATCGAGTAGTTTGGCTCCACCTGCACCCAACAAAATAGACTGTGCAATGCGGGCAGATTCGTGAGGATCATACAAGCGATGACTGATGGTTTGGGCTAGGTGATCATTTTCAGGAATATCGGTGCTCAGAAAGAACATGGGCACCGTATTAAACACACCCGGCTTAAGCAACCATACCTTTACTTTTACCTCATGATTGTGAATAGTGAGTGGAAAAATTATTCCGGTATCCTCCAGAAAGAAGTAATTTTTTTCTGTGAAGTATACACGTAATGTACCATCCATGTTGCGTTCCTGATCGTAGTAGCCATACCTCCAAAGGATACCTATACCTACCAGATTTTGTTTCAGTTCGTAGGCGCTTCTCATGTGCGAGCCGGCTAAAAATCCTAAGCCACCGCTATATATTTTAAGCGACTGATCAATGGCAAACTCCATTGAAAAATAAGCGGCTGGTTTAGCGTATTTACTATCGAACTCGTAAGGAAAGAGATTAGAAATGTTGATCATGAGGGGGGAGGTCCGTTTTAGGTTTTCTTATGAAGGCGTGAATTTAATAATCCTGCGGGAATTCGATGAAGAAAGTTTAATGCAATCGATTGAACAGTGGTAACAAAATGGTAATAATGAAGTCATATCATCGAAAATTATTCATACTTGCAAAAATTCATCACGATGACCTCGTCATTCCAGTATAGCAAACTACTCCAACATTATCGAACCGACATTGTTTACATCGTGGATGTCTTATCTTCAACAGTTAATTTTAGGCTTGAAAAATATTGTTTCTCTTCTTTGGTTCATATTAGCAGGATGGGAAGCCTTCGCGCAGCCGGCAGATTCCTTTTCTGAAGGGTTGGCTCTGGAAAAAGCTTTTAGAGTAGAGGCCGCACTGGAAAAATTTGAATCGACCATTCGTCAAAATCCAAAAAATACAGAAGCGCTAACTCATGCGAGCCGTATGCTGTCCAACATAGGTGGCCGACTCCCTAAAGCCGAGAACAACAAAAAGTTGCAGCTTTACGAAAAAGCAAAAGTCTATGCCGAAAAATCCATTCAACTTAATCCTTCCAATCCGGAAAATCGACTTGCTTATGTAATTTCGTTGGGCTTGCAATCGGAGATCGCCACCAATCCACATGACAAAGTCCGGTATGCTCAAGATATTCACTCTGAAGCCACCAAAATACTTCAACTCGATTCCACATTCGCGGAAGCGTATTTTATTTTAGGCAAGTGGCAGTACGAGCTTTCGCGGCTTAATTGGATGGAGCTTATGGCATGTCGCATTTTTTTTGGTGGATTTCCAGAAGGAATTTCACTCGACAGGTCATTAGAATACTTTCAGCAAGCAAACGCATATAAACAAGACTACATCCTTTTTTTGTATGGATTAGCTTCGGCCCAGCATGCTTTAGGCGAAAATGATAAGGCTACCCAATCACTTCAAAAAGCCTTGTCTCTTCCCTTGGCGGAACCAGACGATGCCACCCGAAAAGAACGCTGCCAGGCTTTGCTAAGGCAGATTGTTCAGTAGAATCAATTTACTTACCTCGTATGAATTGATTAATCCGTTGCTTTGTTAAGTCAGCTAGTATAAAATTGTATAACTTCGAAACACTACAAATATCAATCATAAGTTAAGACATGAAGAAACTTATTTTAACATCACTATCTATTTTCATTTTAATTAGTTTCCTTTCATTTCAACAAAAACCTAAATTTGATTTAGCCACAAGTTCTGAACGGGGCAAAGAAATTTATTTAAGAAATTGTATTAGCTGTCATATGGATCAGGGTGAAGGTCTGGAAGGAATTTTTCCTCCCCTTGCTAAATCGGATTATATGTTGGCCGATAAGAAGCGAGCTATACAGCAAATCGTGTACGGTGCGAATATGGAGATGACGGTGAACGGAAAGGTGTATAATGGAGAAATGAGTGGTTTCGATATCACTGATGAAGAAATGAGTGATCTCATGAATTATATTTTCAATTCGTTTGGCAACAAAGGCGGAGTGATCACTCCAGCAGAAGTAAAGACAGCCAGAAAGAAATAACGGGAGTATTTTATTCTTTATTATGAAAGACTTAAAAACAATAGTAACGGAATATCAAAAGGTAGACTTGGCTCAACGTAAAGCAGCACTCGCCACCGTAGTAAAGGTGCGCGGTTCATCGTATCGCAGCCCGGGTGCGCGCATGCTTATTACTGATGATGGGCGTTGGGTAGGCTCAATCAGCGGGGGTTGTCTGGAAGGCGATGCCCTTCGAAAAGCACGAAAAGTGATGATGGATAAAACACCCATGACAGTAACCTATGACACGCGTGAAGAGAGCAATCAAAATCTGGGTATAGGATTAGGATGTAATGGTGTAATCGATGTGTTGATAGAACCTATCGATCCACAGGATAAAGAAAATCCAGTAACACTTTTTAACTCATTGATCACTTCTAAAGAACCTGTGGCGCTAGCCACGATTTTTGAGGCCATCTCAGGTGTGGGTGAGAAACTTATGCTCACCTCTCTGGGCGAATGGAGTGGCGACTTTTCTGACGCTCAATTAAAAAATGAAGTACAGTCTTCATTAGAAAGTCTGTTTGAAACAAAAAAATCGGAAGCAAAAAAATACTCATTACAGGGAAAAGAATCGGAAGTATTCATTGAATTGATACAGCCTGCCGTATCCTTAATTATTTTCGGTGGCGGCTTTGATGCACGGCCTGTGAGTGAACTGGCCAAATCATTAGGCTGGACGGTTTCCGTTACCGATGAGTGTGTCGCGCACGTTGCGCCTTTATTCTTCCCAACTGCTGACAAACTAACCTTGTGCCAGCGCGAATTTATTGATCGCGATTTTGATATCACTCCTTACAGCGCATGCGTGCTGATGTCACATAATTATGAATATGACCGCGATGTGTTGAAGAAACTTCTTAAGACCAGCACACCCTACATTGGCATACTCGGTCCGCGCAAGCGATTTGATAAAATGCAAAGTGAATTCAATACGCAAGGTGTTTCATTGACCGATAAAGATTTTCAACGCATTCATTCACCCATAGGTCTTGACATTGGTGCAGAGGCACCAGACGAGATTGCTGTTTCCATCATTGCCGAAATTCAGAGTAAGTTCAGCAATCGTGCAGGCGGTTTTTTGAAATACCATTCTGGCCCTATCCATCAACGCGATCCGAACAGCGATCAGGTGTTTAAGCAGGTTTATATGGCGGAGACTCCTTCAACAAAATCACAATCGCGTTAAAATAAAAACCCTTGTAAAGCTGGTTTGATTTTCTGAGTTTCAAGATTAAATCAAATCACCATGAAATCCGCTCCACTACTTTTAATAGTTCTACTCATAGCGTGTAGCCAGCATGACAAGAAATATGCAGGCTGGAGAATAAAAGGTGGAACAGCAGACGGCATTCAATATTCGCAGCTCGACCAGATCAATAAAGAAAATGTAAATCAACTTCAGGTTGCCTGGTCCTATCAATCGGGCGATGCCGATCTGTTAACTAACCGAACACAAATACAATGTAATCCGATTATAGTCGATGGCATTCTCTATGGCACCTCGCCTTCTCTGAAAGCGTTTGCTCTGGATGCCTCCAATGGAAGTTTACTCTGGAAATTTGAACTAGGAAAAGTTAACTCAGGCCTTGGTGTAAACCGCGGTGTTACCTATTGGGAAGAAGGTCAGGACAAACGTATTCTCTATTCTTTCGGAGAATATTTATATGCAATCAATGCGCTCACCGGAAAGAAAATTGAAACGTTTGGCACGGAAGGTCGAGTAAGTCTAAAAGAAGGATTAGGCGAAAGGGCAAGCAACCTTATGGTGATTGCAAACACACCCGGAGTAATCTTCAGAAATTTAATCATCATGGGTTCACGTGTGCACGAAGGTCCCATGGCTGCACCTGGATACATAAGGGCTTTTGATGTAAAAACAGGTAAGCTTGCCTGGACATTTCACACCATACCTCAACCCGGTGAATACGGATATGAAACCTGGCCACCAGATGCATGGAAAAAAGTGGGTGGAGCAAATTCATGGGCAGGCATGACGGTAGATCATGAAAGAGGATTGATTTTCGCCTCAACCGGTTCAGCATCATTTGATTTTTATGGGGGCAATCGGCACGGGCAAAATCTTTTTGCCAATTGTGTGATCGCATTGGATGCAGAAACAGGCAAACGCAAGTGGCACTTTCAAACTATTCATCATGATATGTGGGATCGTGATTTGCCAACAGCACCGGTATTGGTAACCACAAATCATCATGGTAAAAAAAAAGATGCAGTAGCACAAGTGACCAAATCCGGTTTTGTTTTTCTGTTTGATCGTGAAAACGGAAAACCGCTTTTTCCTATTGAAGAAATTCCAGTTCCTCCTTCTGATCTAGATGGCGAGCAAGCATGGAAGACTCAACCCGTTCCGGTTAAGCCTCCTCCTTTTGCAAGACAAATTTTCACAGAAAACATGATCAGCCCTTTAACTGCAGATTCAGTTTCGATAAGAGAAAAATTTAAAGGACTAAAAACAGGCCGGCCTTTCATTCCACCCAGCAAAGAAGGAACAATTATTTTTCCTGGCTTTGATGGTGGTGCCGAATGGGGTGGCCCTTCCTTCGATCCGGAAAGCGGAATACTCTATGTTAATGCCAATGAGATGCCCTGGATTTTGCAGATGGTAGACGTAAGAATGAAAGAAGATGCCTGGATAGGAATTTCTCTCTATCGTACCAACTGTGCTACCTGTCATGGTGTTGATCGTGATGGAGACGGGCGTGCTTATCCCTCAATAAAAAATCTGCAAACAAAATATTCTAAAGAAAGTCTGAAAAAATTTATGCTCGCAGGAAAAGGTGTCATGCCTGCATTCTCACATCTGAGCGAAGAAGAACGCGATGCCATTTCACGTTATGTTCTTGATCTGCTTGATAGAACGGATGAGGAAAAAAAAGGAACCTTTGAACGTGATCCGGATATTCTTTACTCCAACACCGGCTATAATCGTTTCCTTACCTCAGAAGGTTATCCTGCCGTGCAGCCTCCATGGGGAACATTAAATGCCATCGACTTGAATAAAGGAGAAATCAACTGGCAAGTGCCCCTCGGAGAGTTTAAGGAATTAAAAGAAAAAGGTATTCCTGTAACTGGAACAGAGAATTACGGTGGCCCAGTGGTTACACTCGGTGGTGTAGTCTTTATTGCTGCTAGTCGTGATGAAAAAATCAGAGCCTTTGATAGCAATACCGGAAAACTTTTGTGGGAGCAAACTCTTCCTGCCGGAGGCTATGCCACGCCTGCCGTTTATGAAATCAATGGAAAGCAATTTGTAGTGATTGCTTGTGGCGGTGGTAAAATGGGCACGAAGTCTGGAGACCAATACGTAGCATTTTCTCTGCCTAATCAATGAACATTCAAAACCCGGAGCAAGGCAACGGAACTGAATCGGTAATCATTTTAGCTGCCGGTTCCTCCTCGCGACTTGGTCGATCAAAGCAATTGGTTGAAATTGATGGAGTGCCCTTGTTACTCAAGGCGGCATCAACAGCACTTGAAGCAAAATTCACAAACGTGGTTGTGGTGTTAGGCGCGCATGATGATCAGCACAAGAAAACGATAATGCACCTGCACGTAGAAATAATTACAAACACCGAGTGGGAAAGAGGAATGGGAAGTTCGATGAAGACGGGATTAGAATTCGTGCTAAAATCAAGACCGAAAACCAATGCTGTGGTGGTGATGGTGTGCGATCAGCCCTTACTCACATCAGCTCATCTGGCAGCTTTACGCGATACCTATAAAAAAAATTCCAGTCACATCGTGGCATCACGATATGGAAATACGATTGGTGTACCTGCCTTATTTGATCAAACTCTTTTTTCGGATATGCTAACTATAAAAGATGCTCAAGGGGCTAAAGCAATCATTGAAAGGCATGTCGAATATGTTAACACCATCGATTGGGAAGCCGGCCATCTCGATATTGACACTCCTGCTGATTTAAAAGTACTAGACTCCTTTAATGGTTAGTTGATCGCTGTACCAAACCATTTATCAATTTTATTCCAAGTAGTTTCTATAAAAACTTAAAATCCTATTTCAACACGCTAACTTTGCAATCATGAAGGCGGTGTTTATTCTGGTTGCTATTTTTTCTTTCAGCATTGCCCATGCTGATCCTTATCAGATTTTTTCTGACAATGGAAAAATGGGTATTAAAGATGAGCGGGGGCAAGTGGTGTTACCTCCGTCATTCGATGCACTCGGCTGGTCGGACGGAAGTTTTTCGGTAATCGGAAATGTAACCGGTTACAGAATGAACAATCATTGGGGTATTCTTACCCTCAAAAATGAATTTATTACCCGAGCAGACTACGAATCGCTGGTGTATGCCGGTGCCGATAATATCATTGCCCGAAAAAGAATTAATCCTGCACAAATCAAAACAGGATGTGTTAACCTTCTAGGTGAAGTTAAAATTCCATTTCAATACGAAGGCATTTCGATTCATGGATTACGGGCAATCGTTTTCAGCATAAGCCAGGCAAAATATGTATATGGATTAACGGATCTTAAAAACAATGTTCTGATACCTATTCAATATAAAAGTATTTATCCATTGGGCACGCTCCGCTATGCAGTGGAGAATGAATCGGGTAAAATTGCGTTGTATGGAGAAGATGGTAACTCAATCACCGATTTTCAAATCGACAGTATCTCTCAGTTTCGCGACAACAAAGCCATTGTCTTTGAGAATTTAAATCAAGGGCTAATTGATCGTCATGGAGTTATTAAACTGAAATCGATTTATCGTTCTGTCCAAATCAATAGCGAGAACAAAGTGCGCGTTCAGCCGCCTCACGAATGGCTTTTTATAAATGATAAAAATACAATTACGAACCGTTTTTCGGCAGACGAACTCATTCCGGTAAATAACAAAGTATTCATCATTAAAATATCAGAAAAGTATGGTCTCATCGATAATGAACTCAAATTACTATGCCCGGTTCGTTATGATCAGTTAACTCCGTTGGAGGACGATTTTTACCTTGCCCGTCTTTCAGGAAAAATGGGTGTAATCAAATCATCCAGTACTGTTGTTGTTCCTTTTGACTATGACACACTTTATGCGCAAGGCAATGTATTAAGGGCCTATCGAAAAATAGAGGGATGGTCGTTGATTGATAATTCGAACAAACCATTAACACAAAAAAATTACGATTGGATCGGATCACAGAATCAAAATCTATTTCCAGTGATCAATAATCACTATTGGGGAGCAATTAATGTAACCGGTGAAGAAATTGTTCATTGCGTATTTGATTCAATAGTCCAAATTTCAAGTGATCGGGTGGTGGTGAAATTCAAAAATCAATACGGCATCATCAATACCCATGAAGATTGGTTAGTGGCTCCACAAGCGAAATCGGTAGACCTGATCAACGATCAATTATACTCACAGCAAGAATCTCCAAATATATTTCTGAAGAATTTCAATGGTGAAATAGTTTACTTCACCGAAAACCGGTTAGAATTTAAAGAGAACTTTTTTCTGGAATATCTGGCAGACGGAACCGAAAAGACAATTGACTATCAAGGACGAACAGTAAATCGAGTGAGTCCTCCGGCCATCAGTAACGTTGAACGTATTTTTCAATCTAGTGAGGGCATGAGAGGCATTAAGCGGGATGACAAGTTTGGTTTCATTGATGAGCGTGGCCGACTTCGCATTGCAAATCGCTACGATGATATCGGGGAATTTCATGAAGGTCTGGCTCCATTTAAACTCATTGGCAAATGGGGGTTTATAAGCACATCGGATCAAGTGGTTATAAATCCTAACTACGAAAAAGTAAGTAACTTCCAAAACGGACTAGCGATCGCAAAAAAAATTGGAAAATCAGGAGTGATCGACAGAAAGGGAAGTCCGATATTAACATTCCAATACGATTCCATTCAATTTCTTCCAAACAAAAAATTTCTGCTTTTCGCTGGGGGATTGCGTGGACTGGCGGATGAAAACGGTATTATCTTAATCGACCCACGATTTGATTTTTTATCTGAACTCGGAAACGGACTTGTATTGGTGGGCATCGAGGAGAAGTTTGGGGTACTGACAACTTCTGGCCTTAACATCATCCCAATTATTTATGAGCAACTCACGTTCGACAAAAAACAGAATCAGTTTCTTGCCTTTAAAAAATCGGAGTGGAAAGAAATTGAAATAAAGAGTAAAGGGCCCTAAGGCCCTTTACTCTTTCATAAAATAATATTCTTATTTGTTTTCGGTACCCTGGCTGGTCTTGCCAGATCCTGATCCGGAAATAGACTGTCTCATCTCAGTATCAGCCTGGACATTCTGCATTTTATAATAATCCATCACACCTAAATTTCCATTTAAAAATGCCTGTGCAATGGCCTTTGGAATTTCCGCTTCGGCCTGAATTACATTAGCACGAGCTTCCTGTGCTTTGGCAATCATTTCCTGTTCTAAGGCTACGGCCATTGCTCTGCGTTCTTCCGCTCTGGCTTCAGCAACCCTTAAGTCGGCAGCTGCCTGATCGGTTTGAAGCTTGGCGCCAATGTTAGCACCAACATCTACATCGGCAATATCAATGGAGAGAATTTCAAACGCAGTGCCTGCATCCAAACCACGAGACAAAACTAGTTTTGAAATTTTATCAGGATTGGCCAACACTTCTTTGTGAGAGGCAGCCGAGCCAATCGATGTTACGATACCTTCACCTACACGTGCAAGAATAGTTTCCTCACCAGCACCACCCACTAATTGTGCAAGACTGGCGCGCACCGTTACGCGTGCAATAGCGATTAGCTGTATTCCATCCGCTGCTACCGCTGCCACTTTAGGTGTGTTGATTACTTTGGGATTTACAGAAATCTGCACCGCCTGAAACACATCGCGACCCGCAAGGTTGATCGCAGTGGCCTGTTTGAAACTTAGGGTAATGTTCGCTTTCTCTGCGGAGATCAAAGCACGAATAACATTAGGAACATCGCCACCAGCGAGGTAATGTGTTTCCAATTCACGGGTGGTAACCGTTAAGCCTGCTTTGGTAGCAGTAATTAATGAATTCACAATAATTCCAGGTGGCACTTTACGGATTCGCATCCCGATTAATTCACCGATGGTTACTTTCACTCCGGCAAAAATTGCGGTGATCCACAATCCTACAGGAACAAAATACATAAACATGAAAAAACCAACGATACAGACAAAGACAATAAAAATGAACGATAAGCCTTCCATAGTTTTAATTTATAGGTTCTACGATTATTTGATTTGATACAATTTTTATAACACGAATTTTTCGTCCGCTATCAAGATACTCACCGAATGTCTTTACTTCATACATCTTGTTTTCTATCTCGGCTTTACCCACTGGCCTTAAGGCAGAAATGGTTTGTCCTTCTTTACCAACACTCAATAAATCCAACTCACCTTCATTAACCTTGCTATCAATGGATGACTTCAATGAAAATCGACTCCAGACGTTTGTTTTAAAGGAGTAGTAAAGTATGAGCCCGGAAGCTACTGAACTCACTCCAACGGTTATCCACCCGGTTTCACTTCCAAAATAATTGAAGCTAAAACCTATCCCCATCCCCAAAAAGATAAAGCCGATTAAGCCTACTAGCGTGGTCCCTGGCACGAAAATGATTTCAGCCACAATTAGAAAGAGGCCAAAAAGTATCATCGAAATAACTGTAATCCATTCCTCCATATAAAGAAGCTAACCCCTGAAAAGCCAGATGTTAAGTTTTTAAAGGTAACTAAAATTTCTTAGGCCACGTGTTTAAAATTATTAATAAGCCCTGGCAAACATGACTCTTCTGAAAGATGGCTTTCCAGAATAAATGCATACACCTACCTCCTTTTTTGCATCCAATGGAATGCACCGAATTGTGGCTTTTGTTTCTTCTTTGATGGCTACCTCGGTTTCAATAGTTCCATCCCAGTGAGCTTCAACAAAACCTCCTTTTTCGTCCAACACCTTTTTGAATTCATCATAAGAGTTAACCTGTGTAGTCTTCTCATTTCTGAACTTCAGCGCCTTCTGGTAAATATTATCCTGAATACTATTCAAAAGGGCAGGTATTTCAGTAGCTACAGCCTCCATCTTCATTATTTGCTTTTCCTTCGTATCCCTGCGGGCTACTTCTACTGTTTTGCTTTCTAGGTCGCGTGGCCCAATGGCAATACGCACGGGCACACCTTTCAATTCCCATTCGGCAAACTTAAATCCGGGCTTGTGGGTTTCGCGGTTATCGAATTTAACAGCATAACCTTGCGCTCTTAGTGCTTTGGCAAGTATATCCGCCTGTTCAGTGATTTTTAGTAGCTCCGCTTCATTCTTAAAAATCGGAACAATCACCACGTGAATTGGTGCAAGTTTCGGAGGCAAAACAAGACCATCATCATCGGAGTGTGCCATAATCAACGCTCCAATCAAACGCGTGCTCACTCCCCAGGATGTTCCCCATACCATTTCCATTTTACCTTCCTTGTTGGTGAACTGCACATTAAAAGCCTTGGCAAAATTCTGACCTAAGAAGTGAGAAGTGCCTGCCTGAAGTGCCTTTCCATCCTGCATCATGCCTTCAATGCAATAGGTGTCAATAGCTCCTGGGAATCGCTCTCCTTCCGATTTCTTTCCTTTGATGACGGGCATAGCCATGAAGGATTCTGCAAATTCGGCATACACATCCAGCATTTGCTCCGTTTCTTTAATAGCTTCGTAAGCGGTGGCATGCGCTGTATGACCTTCCTGCCATAAAAATTCTGCTGTGCGCAAAAAGAGGCGAGTACGCATTTCCCAACGAACCACATTTGCCCATTGATTGATTAACAAAGGCAAATCACGATATGATTGAATCCATTTTTTGTATGTGCTCCAAATGATTGCTTCGCTGGTTGGTCGCACCACAAGCTCCTCCTCTAATTTGGCGGCAGGATCAACCATTAACTTTCCCTTGTTGTTAGGATCATTCTTTAACCTGTAGTGCGTTACTATTGCGCACTCCTTGGCAAATCCTTCAGCATTCTTTTCTTCGGCCTCAAACATACTTTTTGGCACAAAAAGCGGAAAATAGGCATTCACGTGACCCGTGTCTTTAAACATTTTATCCAGCGCCTGCTGCATCTTCTCCCAAATGCTATAGCCGTATGGTTTTATCACCATACAACCCCGTACATCCGAATTTTCGGCCAAATCAGCCTTTTTCACTAAATCTATGTACCATTGTGAATAATCCTCACTACGACTTGTTATCTCTTTTCCCATTGAAATTATATTCTATTATTTCGTAACTTTGTTAAGTCCGGCAAATATAGAGTAGGATTGTGAGCCGGACCTTTGTTCTTGATAAATTTTAATTCGCAAATTGGCATAACTACCAAATAAAAAAGTGGTACCAAATGCACATTTTTATCGTTAAGATTGTTGTCTAGTAAGTGCAAAGTATTGGTTTGTTAATCTTTAATAGTCTAAATAAAAAAATATGAAAATCAGAATCACATTCTTGAGTCTGTTGGCAGTTTCAACTGCACTAGTAGCATCGGCACAGGTGGTGGAGTATGATGATATGTATTTCACCTCAAAAGACAGGGCAAAAGCGGAGGCATCTAAACCATTAACGCTGAAGAGCATATCTACACAACATGAAGTGGCAACAGCCATCAATCCAACAGATAGTTACTCAGCAAGAAACGTGAATCCTGAATATATTTCTCAAAGCACGGTAAATCCTTCTGGTGGTTCTTTGGATCCTGCTCCTTATTTTACTCCTGATTATACACCCACGGCAATTAATCAGAATCTTATCAGCAATTCTTCCTCTAGCTGGAATAACTGCAATTGTGCCATGGGCGGCAACAACCCTTACAACGGGATGATGTCCGGTGGGTATGGAAGTTATTATCCATCCATGTCATCTATGTATAGATACAATCCTTATGGATATAATGGGTTCAACAGCATGTACAATGCAGGCTGGTCTTCCATGTCGAGTATGGGCCTTGGAATGGGTGGATCTTATTTTGGAATGAATTACAACAATGGTTGGGGTATGAACAGTTATTATCCCAATAGAATTGTTATCATAAATAATAATGATTATAACAATCATGTTGTTTATGGCAAACGCCCCTCACGAAGCAGCGATCTAAACAATAATGTTGTTAACGCTAGTAATAGAAGTGCAGCAATGGTTACTACTGATTCGCAAGGAAGGGTGCGTGGTTCAAATGGTCGTATTGCCAGTGAGGGGAACTCTGGTGCTAATACATACTACCAGCGCGGATGGAGAACAAATCCTGAAACTAACTCAGCAGTAAGGTCAACCTATAGCAACAGCAACTCGACACGCTCTGGAGCTGATGGTTCTGGAACCCATAGATCAAACTATAGCTCTGGTGAAAGCCGTAGCAACTCGTCCTTCTTTGATAACAACAGTTCAAGAAGCTCTTACAATACGAACAGTGGTGGTAGTAATTTTTCAAGTGGCGGCAGCAGAAGTAGTGGAGGCGTAAGCGGTGGTAGTTCAACCTCAGGAGGAGCAAGGCGCGGAAGAGATTAATCCTGACAAACAAAATTTTAACGGTATGAAAAACAGGAGCAAGTGGCTCATTGGTATTCTCATGCTTTTCCATTCCATGATCTCGGCTCAAAGCACGTCAGAAACTGCGTTGCTTTTTAGCCGAATAAGATCTGGAGGAAGTGCACGAATTCAAGGCATGGGTGGAGCGCAGACCAGTTTGGGTGGTGATTATAGTGCTGGCTTTTCTAACCCTGCAGGATTGGGCATGTTTAATCGTTCAGAAGTTTCGATTACACCAGGGTTTAACAATACCAACCTCACTTCAGATTATCGTAACAACACAATCGCAGAAACCAAAACCAACCTTAGTATTCCAGGACTTGGGTTGGTATTTCAAAAAGAACAGAATGGTAGGAATGGATTTGTTAGTGGGGCGTTCGCGGTTTCTTTCAATCGTGTAAATAATTTCAATCAGAATCTGTCTTATCAGGGTACCAACCCCAAAAACTCCATCATTGATTACTTTATTGAAGATGCTAAAGGAAGCCCTTCCTCACAATTTGAAAGTAATGGCGCTCTATATAATACTCCAACACAACTCGGCTATGAGAATTTCTTGATCGGAGACAGTACTGTTTTTGGTAACAATCAAGGCAGAGACTCAACTCAATATTTTACTGATGTCTTAGGTATCCCCTTTCAGAATGAAACCATCAAAACTCAGGGAGCTCAAAACCAATGGAATTTTTCTTATGGAGCTAATTTTAATGACAAGCTTTTTATTGGTGTCGGTGTCGGTTTTACATCATTGAGGTATGAAACGAAAAAAACGTATTCTGAGGAGTTCACTGATGACGTGCTTTCTACGCTTACCCTCGAAGAGAATTTAAGAATTAGTGGATCTGGCATCAATGCGACAGCCGGAATGATCTTTCGCCCATTAGAGATGCTTCAGTTAGGAATTTCATACACTACACCAACACTGTATAAACTTACTGACACCTATAGTGCGAATATGAGTACCCAATGGAACAACTACAAATATTATTATTTTGATGAGAATAACATCGAGAAAGTAAATACGCTGAATGATGAAAGTTGGAAAACCGAAGAACAACTCCTTGAATACGACCTCAGAACACCCAGCCATTTAAACATAGGTGGTTCTGTTTTCTTTCAAAAGTATGGATTCATTTCGGCTGATGTAGAGATCGTAAATTATGCAGGTGCCAAGTATTCCACTGGAATATCCGGGATTTCATTTGATTCTGACAACAAGAACATTAAAACTTTGTACCAATCCACCATCAATTATCGCGTAGGTGGAGAATTCCGGTATAGCAACTATCGGGCACGTGCTGGCTTCGCGTATATGCCCGATCCTTTTAAATCTGGGCAAAATGGCATTGATAGAAAAATCACTACCGTTTCTGGTGGCTTGGGCTATCGGACCCAAAAATTCTACATCGATTTAGCATTGGTGCTTGCGCAAGGAGAAACCTCCTATCGGCCTTATCGGGTAAATACTGTGGATAGCCCTCTCGTGACGATTAAAAACAAGAACACATTGGCTTTGGTAACTGTTGGGTTCCCTTTTTAATCAAGTATTCGTCTCTGATTGCAATTTGATCAACACATCTTCAACCTTAATTGCATTGGCCGAAATCGTGTGGATAGCTTGATTATAAAAGCGGATACGTTGAGATCGCAAAAATTCAATCTGATCTTTTAATTCATCTGGCGCAAGCTTGGCCAGTAGTGGGCGCTCTTCTTTATTGGATTTCAAAATACGATTGGCGATTTCCCTGGCTGGTACATCAAGAAATATGGTATGACCTAGTTTATTCATGAATTCCATATTGTCATAAAATACAGGAGCACCTCCACCTGTTGCCAAAACAAATTCCGGCAATCCTTCTGATACCTTTCGTAAGGTGTCTGATTCGATCTTACGAAAATAATCTTCACCTTTCTCCTTAAAAATATCCTTGACTGGCTTTCCCTCACGCTGCTCCAGTGCAATATCTAAATCGATAAAGGGAACATCAAGCCTTTTGGAAAGTTGTTTACCTAAAGTAGATTTTCCACAACCAGGTAAGCCAATCAGATAAATTTTCATTTCAGAAGATTAAGAATATCTGCAGCTGAAGGTGTGTCGCTATGATGCCAGTTTCCTAAAACCGTTCCATTATTCCACAAGGCAATACCCGGATTTGATCTGATGATCGTTTTCAATACGGTTGCATCTGCATAATAATAAGGCACAGCTAACTGATGTTCATGTCGAAATGCTTCCATCACCTCAGCGCCTGAGGAAGTAAGAACAAAGCAATCCACTTTTCCTTCTAGTTGATTGGTTAACTCGCGGATCGCTAACATGTTTTCCGATGAAGCTTTCTGGACATCAAAAATCACGATGAGAAGTCGCGGGCCTTCAAAGGTATACGGAGTTTTGTCGTCACCCTCTGGACTGCTGACTGAGTAATCCGTAATCTTTGGTTTTGTCTTTTCTTCATTTAATACCCGTGAAGAAATATATTTATAACCTTCTTCCGAAGATAAAAATTGTGCAGCCCGTTCTTCCTTTCCATCTTTTTCAAATGTGTATTCAATAATCGGTTGTTCAAGAGGAAGCATCTGCTGTGGAATATTGTTACCAATACGGTAAGCACGAAAATCGATAAAAGGCAAATGCATGATGGCATAAACACCAAGGAATAAACTAATCAGGACGGATGCCAATACCACCATGTTTCCTTCACGGGAACGTAACCCAGATTTATATCTTTTGCGATACCAGAAAAGGTGAGCGACAAACACCATGAGCACGACATCTTTGGTGAATGACTCCCAGGGAGTAAGTTTGATGGCATCACCAAAACAACCACAGTCCGTAACTTTATTAAAATAGGCCGAGTAAAAGGTAAGGAATGTGAAGAAGGTCATCATCAGTAAAACTGACCACGCAGTCAGATTCATTCGCCAATAAATCAAGATAGCAATACCAAAAACTACCTCGAGAATGATTAAGATCATTCCGATCTCCATGCTCCATGGAATGAAATAATGAAAGAAAGAACCAAAGTCTTCCGCAAACACTTCGAAATACTCCTCTAATTTTATTTCTGTGCCTACGGGATCATTGAGCTTGATTAAACCTGAAAAAATCAAGAGTCCTCCAACAAAAAATCGTGAAAACTGATCAATAACTTTATTTATCATAATCATTAAAAGTCTCGGGTGCTAATTAACAGTTGACATTTTTATCAAACAAAAAACGGAGTAATTAATCATATCCTGATAGTTGGCTTTTACGCCTTCACTCGCCAGTGTTTTACCCTGATTGTCTTCAATTTGTTTCACTCTTAAAAGTTTCATCAGAATAATATCCGTCATGGAACTCACGCGCATATCGCGCCAGGCCTCTGCATAATCATGATTTTTATTTTGAAGCAACTCAAAGGTTTCGTTGGCTGCCTCATCATAAAGTGGCTCCAGTTCACTAAAACTCACCTCCATTTGTAAAGAGCCTTCGAGCTTGAGCTGAATCAGTGCTATGATGCAGTAGTTAATAATGCCAACAAATTCATCTTTGATCGGATCATCCACTTTCTGAACACCCTTTTCCTGAATGCTGCGAATGCGCTGTGCCTTGATATAAATCTGATCCGTTATGGAAGGAATTCTCAACACACGCCAGGCGGTGCCATAGTCGTGCGTTTTGCGGGCAAATAATCCTTTGCAGAAGGCAATCACCTCTTTATATTCGTGGGCAGTTTTATCATTCATAAGGTGGTGCAAAGTAAATTAATTTCAGCCAACAATACACTCAAGGTTCGGGGTAAGATCATGGATCTTTGTACTCCCAAAGTGATGGGCATCCTTAACGTAACACCCGACAGCTTTTACGATGGCGGGCTTTACAATCGCGAAAGCACTCTGCTGAAGCAGGTCGAAAAAATGATTCTGGAAGGAGCTGATTTTATTGATATTGGTGGATACTCGTCCCGACCAAAAGCAGAAGATATTACAAAAGAAGAAGAATGGATTCGCGTAAAGCCGGCAATCCAATCTATTAAAAAAGAATTTCCATTGGCTCTTCTTTCTATCGATACATTCAGGTCGGAGGTGGCTTATAACGCCATTCATGAAGGCTGTGATCTTGTTAACGATATCTCTGCCGGGCAGTTGGATAAAAACATGTTCCACACCGTGGCCTCGCTTCAAGTTCCCTACGTGATTATGCACATGAGGGGCACTCCGCAAACCATGGCCCAATTCACAAATTATGATAATGTCACAAAAGAAATCATCGACTACTTTCATGCTATTCTTTTTCAAATAAATCAGTATGGTATAAAAGATGTGTTCGTTGACCCTGGTTTTGGATTTGCTAAAACAGTAGATCAGAATTTTGAACTTCTTAATCAGCTTGAACAACTTCATGTTCTTGGCAAACCATTGCTGATTGGTCTTTCCAGGAAATCGATGATTTGGAAAACGTTAAGCACGACTCCGGAATTTGCTCTTAATGGAACAACTTCTTTGAATGCAATAGCATTACTAAAGGGTGCATCCATCTTGCGCGTGCACGATGTAAAAGAAGCTAAAGAAACTATTCGGTTGCTTGACAAAATGAAACCGGCATTGTAAATGATGCCTTGCGCATTAAATTAGATAAACACTTTCACTACCTTTGTTTTAGATGATTCTGGCATTTAAAATTGGGTTTCTCGAAATAAGCTGGGTTGATTTAATCGACATCTCATTAGTGGCTATTCTTCTCTATCAGGTTTACAAACTGATTCGAGGAAGTCTTGCCATGAATATCTTCCTTGGCATCCTTGCTCTCTACTTAGTTTATCTGATCGTGCGCGCGGCACAAATGGAATTACTTGCCACCATTCTTGGCCAGTTTATGGGCGTGGGTGTGCTGGCGATGATTATTTTGTTTCAGCCCGAAATCAGAAAATTTTTATTGCTGATTGGTCGCACTACTGAAATCAATCGTGATGACATTTTTAAAACGATCACCAACTGGCGATCCGAACATCATGATGAATTTGATGTAACCCAGTTGATGGAAGCTGTGAAAACGCTGAAGGCAACTCGCACGGGTGCTCTCATAGTCTTCTCGCGCGACATTGAACTTAAATTTTATGCTGAAACTGGCGATCCGCTCAATGCTGAGGTAAGCAAGCGATTACTCCTTGCTATCTTCAATAAGCACAGCCCGCTGCATGATGGTGCCATCATTATTTACAAAGGAAGAATTAAAGCAGCACGTTGCGTGTTACCGGTAAGTGAAAACGATCACTTGCCTTCACAATTTGGCTTGCGCCATCGCTCAGCACTTGGCATGAGCGAAACTACTGATACGCTGGTGCTCGCCATATCCGAAGAAACAGGCCGATTGATTTTAGCACGCAATGGAAAATATCTGCGTGCACTGAAGTTAAAGCAAGTGGAGCACAAGATATTGGATTATCTTCACAAAGAAGAACCCAAGAACTGGAATGAAATCCCTGAGGAGGCCGAGCCTCTTGAACAGCCAGAGGAAAAGCCCACTCGTTAACTATTATTTTTAAACCCTAACCATAATAAAATGAGGTACTCATTTATCTTCCTCATGCTTTGCCTCTCTTTGTTCTCAAAGAGTCAGTCAATAGAAACAATTATTCAAAAAGGACATGAGCTGGCCGTGATTGCTATTGCCATTAGCCCTGATAGTAATTACGTAGCTACGGGCAGTCGCGATAAATCTGCTAAACTATGGGAGTTAAGTACTGGTCGTGAAGTGCGCAGTTTTTTAGGCCACGAAGCAAGCGTAAATAGTTTGGGTTTTTCAAGTGATGGAAAATACCTGATTACTTCCCGTGCAGATAAAAGATAGGCCGATTCTGCAGACGCTGATCGTATCATTCGGGCTTGGGATGTTCAAACCCCAACCGTATCGCGGACATTTGAAGGGCACAATGCCGAAGTCACTTCACTTGTGCTCAACCGGATAATAAAATGCTGATCAGCCACAGTGTGGATGGCGTTACTAAATTCTGGGACCTCAACTCTGGAAAAGAAGTTTTTGAACACATTCACTTTGGTGAAAAAGAATGGATGGTAAAAAATCCTTCCGGATTTTTTAATGGCACCGAAGAAGCGCACAAATACATTCACTTCGTGAATGGAATAAAAACATATAGTGTCGATCAATTCTTTGATGAGTTTTATCGACCTGAGTGATTATCAAAAATATTTCTAAACCGAGGAGGTGATGATCAATATATAGGGATTTAGGAAAAGCTAAACAACTCACCTCTTCCGGTCATTAAAGTTGCCACCTTACCCGAATTGGACGCAACCCGACTGAAGTACTTATTCGCATTACCGATAGTGGCACCGGCATTGTGAACGTAAAACTATTCCATAACGGAAAAAGTATTCCCGTTGATAAGCAAGCCTTAAAACTTCGTTCTGGCAAAGGAGAGTATTACGTGCAGGCACCTGATTACTCTAGTGAGTGGCACTAACCCAATTGTCGCTTCCGCCAGCAACAAGGACAAGATTGAATCAGATCCGTACGCTGTGGAAGTGTATTCTGATCACTCAAGCAAAAGCAATGTGTGTTATATTTTACCGGTAGGCATCAATAAATATAAGAACCCGAAAATGACACTCAACTATGCGCGGCCGGATGCGGAATCGTTTGGCAAAGTGATGAACGATAAAGGAAACTTATTTAAAAATATTGAACTGCATAACTTATATGATGGCGATGCATCACGCGCCAACATACTCAAAAAGCTGGAAGAGTTAGCATCAAAAGTTCATCAGGAAATTGTATTCAATTTTTACTATGCCTGTCATGGTAGTATGGTCCACAATCAGTTTTTCTCTATTCCAACGGAAAGCACAGATTATATGATGTGTCGGCATTGCAACGAGAGGCCCTTGAAGCGAGTGTATTACAGGAAAAACTAAAAAACATCAAAGCATTAAAGCAATTAATCATCAAGGATGCCTGCCACTCCGGTGGATCTGTGGAGTTGTTAGCTACGCACGGTGCCTCAGAAGAAAAAGTAATTGCTCAACTTTCTAGCAGTGCAGGTATTCACGGGGTGGCTTTGGCCGGTAGCGAATAATTTGCTGCCGAATTTACAGAGCTCGCTCATGGCTTGTCCACCTATTTATTAATCAAAGCGCTGCAAGGCGATGCTGACGGAGCGCCAAAAAATATCAAGGTTACTACTTATGAGTTAAAGTCATACTTAGATGATCAGGTGCCTGAGATGACACAGAAGATGAAAGGCAAGCCACAATATCCTTATACATTTTCGCGTGGGCAGGATATCCCGATCGTGATTGAAAACAAGAAGTGAGTTTCTGATGAAACGATTTTAGAAATAGTTTCGTTAAATTCGCATAACAATAAACCCCTTATATGAATAATGGAAGAAGCAAATTTGGTTAAATATTACCTCGCCAGGTATTTTTTCCTTGCACTGAGTGTGCTTCAAGGTCTGGCTACTGCTCTTATTCTACTTCAACTTGAAGACTCACACAAAAAAGACATCGCTGCATTGCTCATGTTCACTGCAGCAATGGTATTCTTTTCGCTTCACTTGCTGATTGCCTCAAAGATCAAACGCGTTATTATCAGCAAAAAGAAATTGGCAGTAATCAATCCCCGCAAGGTGAAAGAATATGACTGGTCAGATGTTAAGGCAATCAAACTAATGCCCTTCGTAAACATGTATAGCCTCAAGCTAAAGGGAAAGCGAAATACCATTTATTTTTTGCCGTCTACAGACACATCTGCCATGTTCGGGACTTTTTCTTCTCATTCAGATCTGATCCCCAAGAAGGCGAGGTAGAAATTTCAATAGAAGAACTCAATTAAACTGAGGCAATCTTTCGATAGGACTGATCTTTATATTTCGGTAGAACAATTCGGCCGACTCAGACTGAAGTTGAATTTTACCTTTAGTCAGTTCTGTTTCATGACCATTGTCGGTTTGTCTTGAATTTTCAAGTACCATTATCACAACGCCATTCATTACGTGCACACTGGTGTTTTTATAGCAGTATAAATCAACCGTATTCCATTCTCCGGAAGGCTTCTCAAGATCAGGATATTTCTTGCAATGCCGTCCTGTTGGTGAGTTCTGACTGAACGTAAGTAATGCACTTTTGGGATCATATTGATAAATGCTATCACTATTTAATGAAGCTCTAATGTCAAACATAGCTCCTGCCACACCCCAATAATCGCCACAATCTTTTTCTTGAATCTGAAATTCCTGAGATCGCAACCAATAGCCATCGCCTCTACCGTGCTCGCCAACGCCATGGTATAAAAGCCCACTGTCTCTTCTATCATTTTCTTTGGGATACCATCGCAACTCCCCCCATTTGAATTGAAGTTGCAGGTGATAATTTTCAAATTCACGTTTCGTTGAAATGCCGCCCCAGATTTCTCCTGATACTCTCAAAACATTCTCACCACTCTGCCGAACAATTTTAAAAACGTCCTTATCAACATTTAATCCCAAAGGAGTTGACAGAGTGGTGTCGCCTTGAATTCTTTTGACACCCAAGTAGGTATCCCAATTGTCAAGGCTGGAGCCATCGAACAGAACATCCCAATTTTCCTTGGGCGAAGGAGAACAGTTTGCCAGAAAAAATAAAAGGGAGCTAGCGAATAATAGTCGGATCATTTTACTCATTCTGGCAATTATTCAGTTAATTCTTTTCGTTTAATTCTCCCAAACAGCGCCAACACCAACATTCCACAATTGTTTATTGTAAGCCGGAATATCCTTGGTCAATATTTCGTTTGCCCTGGTTTGAAGGGTTGACCATTGTGCACTCAACTCCTTCAATCGATCAAGCGATGGCTTATTTACTTTGGGGATGTCGCTTTCCGTTGCATTAATTAAAAACAAATAATTTGCTGTAAACTTATTGGGGAAGTTTTCCACATCGTCATATGCTTTTGACTTTCTCTGAATCATATCCTCATCCCACAGTTTCATCTTGTGAGATAATGCCAATCCTTCCTTCTTAAGGGCACTGTGTTTTTCATCTGCTGGGAATGTAGCAAGAAGTTGATCGAGTTGTTTCCGCTTACCATCAAGCGAAATAATCATTTCATGCATCTTGTTTACTTCTGCCTCCATACTACTCATCACGGTATGATACTCCAAATACGTTTTTGCATCTGTAGGATATAGTGGATTAGCAAGAATTTCGAAATTGGCATTCATGGTTTGATCGACCATCTTCAATGTGATTGAATATTTTCCTGGTGAAGCTTTGTGCCCACGGAAACTACTTTCAATATAAACTCCCGGAACGCTACTGATCGTTGGATAACGTAAGTTCCACACAAAACGATTCAGTCCTTTCGATTTGGTTAACAATGGATCGGTTGATGGAGGGTTACTTAAGGTGTCTTTCAGGGAACTAAAAGATCGCACCAGGTTACCCTGCGCATCTTTAATCTCGATCAGTACACTTTCAGAATTTTTCAGTTCTGGTAGTTGATAATAAACAACAAGTCCGGTGGCAGGATTCACACCTCGGTATGGATTGATGCCATCTGGTGAACTTCCATCCATTTCACTATAACTATTAACCAGCATAGGATTTTCTGGTTGAAAAAGTCCAAATCCGCCCTCGCTCTTATACTGACGGATCAAATTCAAATCATCCAAAATCCAGAATGATCTTCCGGATGTGGCAGCGATAAGATCACCCTGATGAACGCGTAAATCAGTAATCGGTGTTAATGGCAAATTAAGTTGAAGTGGCGTCCACTCTTTACCACCATTCCACGAAAGATAAACTCCGGTTTCGGTTCCTGCATAAAGTAAATCTTTACGCTTATCATCTTCTCTCACTACACGGGTGAAAGCCCCCTGAGGAATGCCAGTATTGATTCTTGACCACGTCTTACCATAATCCGTTGTCTTATACAGTGCTGGAGTGTAATCGTTAAACTTATAACGGGTAGTGGCTATATAGGCCATGGCAGGGTCATGCGGAGAAACTTCAATCGCGTTGATCAAACACTCTTGTAAGCCTGCAGGAGTAACATTTTGCCAACTTGCTCCATTATCTCTGGTTACATGAACTAATCCATCATCACTGCCTGTCCAGATCACTCCTTTTTCATGTGGCGATTCAATAACATAACTTAATGTTCCATAATTTTCAGCACCTACGGCTTCGTTGGTGTAAGGGCCACCGCCTTTGCCTTGCTTCTCTTTTTCATTGCGTGTAAGATCAGGCGAGGCTTCAATCCAGGTTACACCCATATCTCTCGTGCGCAACAAGTATTGTGAGCCATGATAGAATGTGTTTGGCTCATGCTTCGACCAGATGATGGGCGCGTTCCAATTGTAACGATATTTGATATCCTTGGCATCCATTCCCAAATATTGAATGGGTGCTGCCATCACGCTTGTTCCTGCTTGTGCTTTCGTATCTAATAGTTCAATCGTTCCCTGATAACTTCCTCCCATAACATACCGTGGATCATCCGGATTGAAAGCTAGGAACGCACTCTCGCCTCCTGCAGAAGAAGTCCAACTTGCATTAGTAATTCCACCACTACCTAATTCCTGACTGGCAATTTTAACAGAAGTATTATCCTGCTGGCCAGCATATATATTATAGGGAAAGCTATTATCCACATTGATGCGATAGAATTGTGCAGTCGGCATGTTGCTTTGCGCAGACCAGGTTTTACCAAAGTTTACCGAAACACTGGCTCCACCATCATTAGCAATAACCATGTTCTTTGGATTATCTGGGTTAATCCATAAGTCGTGATAATCTCCATGTGTTCCATAAAGATTCTCCCAGGTTTTTCCACCGTCCATGGAGCGCATGGCGGGGGCACTCAATACATAAATGGTATTCTCATCTTTTGGATCGGTGAATAACTCTATATAGTACCACGCTCTTTGAATCAATCGGTGATCGTTGGTAACCCGTGTCCAGTTCGCGCCTGCATCGTTGGAAACAAACAAGCCGCCCAATTCTTTATCAGAATCACTTTCTAAAAGAAGGTACACTTTGTTTGAATTAGCACGACTTACCGATACCGCCATCTTACCTAATTCCTTTGGCAAGCCGTTGTGAATTTTTCCCCAGGTCTCACCACTATCCGTTGATTTATAAAGACCACTGCCTGCACCTCCACTGATTACTTTCCATGGCAAACGACCATATTCGTTCATGGCAGCATAAAGAACCCGTGGGTTATTCATGTCCATCGATATCTCAACACATCCTGTTTTATCATCAACATACAAAGTTCTTTTCCAGGTAGTACCGCCATCCACCGATTTGAATACACCACGATCTGAGTTTCCATAAATAGCGCCTTGTGCCGCAACATAAACGATGTTTGGATCTTTGGGATGAATAGCAATGCGCGAAATTTGCTGTGTCACATCCAATCCCATTTTCTTCCAGGTTTTGCCGGCATCGGTAGATTTGTAAACACCATCACCATGATGTGTCATCACCCCGCGAATGGCATGCTCGCCCATGCCTACATAAACTACGTTAGGGTCACTTTCTGAAACAGCTACCGCGCCAACAGATCCTTTCTTAAAAAATCCATCGGAAATATTATTCCAGGTAAGGCCCATGTCTTCCGTTTTCCAAAGACCGCCACCAGTAGTGCCCATGTAGTAGGTAGTGATATCTCCAACCACACCGGTTGCAGTATTCGATCGACCTCCTCGGAATGGACCAATACTTCTCCACTTTACCTCTTTGAAATAATCATTAAGATCAGTGGCTGTTGCCGAAGGAGTTGTGGTTGCTGTTTGCGTTTTTTTGCGCTGTGCATTGGTTGTGAAAAACAACATCAATGACAGCATGGAAAAGATGACTTTCTTAATCATGGATGCAAGAGAATTATAGCTGTAAGATAGGTAATATTTGTTCTGCCGAATGTTTCAGTAAAACCATTTCGCTGGATTCTGTTTGATCGGCATCCGGTTAATCTAAAAGGTTGCAACGAACAACCTCGTTGCCATTTCATTACTTCAACACACCAAGCTCTTTTCCTACTTCAGTAAATGCCAGAATCGCTTTATCCAAATGATGACGATCGTGCGCGGCTGAAATCTGAACACGAATTCTTGCCATGCCTTTGGCAACTACCGGAAAGAAGAATCCAATCACATAAATTCCTTTTTCAAGTAAACGCTCTGCAAATTTTTGAGCGAGTGGTGCTTCGTATAACATGATCGGCACAATAGGATGCACACCGGGTTTAATGTCAAAACCTGCTGCGGTCATTTTATCGCGGAAGTATGTTGTATTCTGTTCCAACTTATCACGCAGCTCGGTCGTTTCTGAAAGCATATTGAACACTTCAATCGAAGCGCCCGTAATAGAAGGTGCCAACGTGTTGGAAAACAAATAAGGCCGTGAGCGCTGACGCAACAATTCTATAATTTCTTTACGACCCGATGTGAAACCTCCGGAAGCACCACCCAATGCTTTACCCAATGTGCCCGTAATAATATCTACTCGGCCTATCACACCACAATGTTCTGGAACACCACGGCCTGTCTTACCAATAAATCCAGATGAGTGACACTCATCCGTCATTACCAGGGCTTCGAACTGATCGGCCAAATTACAAATCTTATCCAACTGAGCAATTGTGCCATCCATGGAGAATGCTCCATCCGTAACCACAATGATCTGATATGCTCCTGCTTTTCTGGCTTCTTCCAGTTGCACTTTCAAGTCTTCCATGTCGTTGTGTTTGTAACGATAGCGCATGGCTTTGCACAAACGAACTCCATCGATGATCGAGGCGTGATTCAATTCGTCTGATATGATGGCATCTTTTTCTCCAAGCAAAGGTTCGAATACGCCTCCGTTAGCATCGAAAGCTGCTGCATATAATATAGTATCCTCAGTACCTAAAAATTCAGAAATCCTTTTTTCAAGCTCTTTATGAATGTCTTGTGTTCCGCAGATGAACCGAACGGACGACATTCCAAATCCATGCGTATCGATGGCACGTTTGGCGGCTTCAATCACGCGTGGGTGCGATGACAAGCCCAGATAATTGTTCGCACAAAAATTGACTACTTCTTTTCCATCCTGCGTTTTGATGTCGGCACCTTGTGGGGTAATGATGATCCTTTCTTTCTTAAATAATCCGGCTTCGCGGATGGAATCCAATTCTTTCTGCAAAACAGGTTGAAGTCTTTTATACATGGCTTAGTCGATTTTTGGTTTGGGTTTCATGACGGGTCGTGCGGCAGCAGCCGCGCTCACCTTAGGCGCGGCAGCAACTTCTGTTACTATCAATAAATACTTTCTGCGTAAAGGGTTGATGAGGTAGAGTTTCTGAGCTGTGAAACTTGCCGGACTCATGGCTTCAAACAATCCATTCCATTCATTCCAAAGGGCAGGTTCCGCGACACGAAAAGCCTCACTATCTATCTTTTTGCTGACCAGATATTCTTCAAAATTCATCGGGCAAATCTACAATCGTAATTCGTAATTCGTAAATGGTAATTTTATCTACCTTCGCCCATGCATCCGATTGAATAAATGAACAAAACGAAGATATTACTCATAGGCGCTGGCGGTCAGTTAGGGTCCGAGCTCACCCAGGGGCTCTGGAAAATATACGGTCAGGAAAATGTGATCGCCTCTGATGTAAAAGATGCCAAGGGAATATTGAGAGAAGGGCCTTACGAAAAATTTGATGTCATGCAGCGCGATAAGTTATTCGAACTCATCCGCAAGCATGAAGTAACTCAAATCTATCACCTCGCAGCCCTGCTATCCGCCACAGGCGAAAAAGATCCACGGTGGGCGTGGAAGCTGAACATGGAAAGTCTTCTTTTTGTATTGGAGGCTGCTCACGAATTAAAACTTCATAAAGTGTATTGGCCCAGTTCTATCGCAGCCTTTGGGCCAACAACTCCCAAACAAAATACACCGCAAGACACGATCATGGATCCCACCACGGTGTATGGCATTACCAAACTGGCCGGTGAACGTTGGTGCGAATATTATTTCAGAAGATATGGTGTGGATGTGCGTAGCCTTCGTTACCCTGGTTTGATCGGCTACAAAACTCCTCCCGGAGGCGGCACAACCGATTATGCTGTGGATATTTATTTCAAGGCATTGAAAGAAAAAAAATTCGAATGCTTTTTAGCACCAGATACCTACCTGCCCATGATGTATATGGATGACGCAGTGAAAGCTACGATTGACTTAATGGAAGCACCGGCTGAGAACGTTAAGATCCGATCCAGTTACAACATTAGTGCGATGAGTTTTTGTCCGGCACAGGTAGCATCAACAATCAAAAAACATATTCACGATTTTACCATTACTTATAAGCCAGACTTCAGGCAACCGATAGCCGATTCATGGCCTAAGTCAATTGATGATAATGCTGCCCGGCAGGATTGGGGTTGGAAACATCAGTTTGGATTGGAGGAGATGACAAATGATATCTTAATGAATTTAAAGAAATATCCGGAATTATTGGGCTGGTAAAAAGAGTGAACCTTCTGACCTGAAAATCAAAATTAACCCTCGAAAATTGCGCAATCATGACCATATTTGCGGGGTTATAAAAGCGAACCAAGCCCACACATGAAGTATAAACGCATCCTCCTCAAACTCAGCGGTGAAGCCCTGATGGGTTCCAAAAATAGCAATATTGATCCGGCAGTGCTCGAACAGTACTCGGCCGAAATCAAGACGATAAAAGAGCAGGGAGTGGAAATTGCGATCGTGATCGGAGGCGGTAATATTTTCCGTGGCGGACAGGCAGAAGCATTAGGTATTGATCGCGTGCAGGGAGATTACATGGGAATGCTGGCCACAGTAATCAACGCCATGGCACTACAAAGTGCGTTGGAAAGACACGGGATGTATACGCGATTGATGGCAGGAATAAAAATGGAACAAGTATGTGAGCCCTTCATCAGGCGCAGGGCCATTCGTCACCTTGAAAAAGGAAGAATTGTAATTTTTGGTGCCGGTATTGGAAATCCTTATTTCACCACCGACTCCACCGCCAGTTTACGTGCCATTGAAATTCAGGCTGGTGTAGTATTGAAAGGAACTCGTGTAGATGGTGTATATGATAAAGATCCTGAAAAACATTCGGATGCAGTGCGCTATCACCAACTGAGTTTTCAGGAAGCTTACCAGAAGAAACTCAACATTATGGACATGACGGCATTCACCCTTTGCCAGGAAAACAAGTTGCCAATCATTGTTTTTGATATGAACAAGAAAGGCAACCTGCTGAAAGTGGTGCACGGTGAAGATGCCGGAACGTTAATCAGCTAATCATTATAAATTTCATTCTTATGGAGGAACTTGAATTATACCTGGAAGACGCAAAAGAACAAATGAATAAGGCCATCGTGCACGTAGGTCAGGAGTTGGCCAAGATCCGTGCAGGCAAGGCAAATCCTTCAATGCTCGATAGCATTCAGGTTTCTTATTATGGCGTGATAAGTCCATTATCTCAAATATCATCCATTACATCACCCGATGCAAGAACATTATTTATCAAGCCCTGGGAAAAAGGATTAATCCAGGAAATTGAAAAAGCCATCATGGTGGCCAACATAGGCCTCACTCCTCAAAATGATGGACTTCAGGTGATCATCAATATACCGATGCTTACGGAAGAAAGAAGAAAGCAGTTGGTGAAACAGGCGAGTCATGAATGCGAGCACTGCAAAGTAAGTGTGCGCAGCATCCGCAAAGAAACCAACGAACAACTGAAGAAAGTAAAAGGCGTATCGGAAGATGATGTTAAGAATGCCGAAGAAATCGTGCAAACCCTTACAAACGATTCTATCACCAAAATTGAAACGCTGTTGAAGAAGAAAGAAGTAGAGATCATGACGGTATAATTAACAATGGACAGTTGCCAATGAATACAAAAAGACTACTGGGTTGCGACCATTTTATATTGTCCATTGTAAAATTGTCCACGGTCAATTAATATGCATCCTATCCTGTTTGAATCCGGCTCCTTTACTATCTATTCGTATGGATTTTGTATTGCTATCGGTGCGCTGCTTGGATTCCTCTACATGTACAAGCAAGGAAAAAAGGAATTCTCCTTAACCTTCGATCAAAGCAACAACTTGTTTATTATACTCGTGCTGGCCGGAGTTATTGGCGGCAAATTATTCCTCATTTTTGAAGATCCTTCGTTGTATTTACATCAACCGAAGAAACTGATTTCGGGAAGTGGCTTTGTGTTTTACGGATCGTTGTTGCTGGCTATTCCGATCATGCTCTGGTATTTCAAAAAAATAAAAGTGCCCGTTCTTGGTATGCTGGATGTGATGGCCATAGTAACCTGCATTGTTCATGGCTTTGGTCGCATCGGCTGTTTTATGGCCGGCTGCTGTTATGGAATTCCTACTGATAGCTTTTTGGGTGTCATCTTTACGGATGGCAAATGTCAGGCGGAGCCATTGAACGCATCGTTACACCCTACTCAACTTTATGAAGCTACTTTGATCCTGGTGATCATGACAACCCTTTGGCTATTCAAATCCAAAAAGAAATTTAACGGTCAACTTTTTTTGCTTTACCTAATGGCGTATGCCTTGGGTCGCGGAGTGTTAGAACTGTTCCGGGGCGATATTCAGAGGGGGTTTATCATTGATGGCATTCTTTCGAACTCACAATTTATATCCCTTTGTATCATATGCCTTTCTGCTTATTTCTATGTTAAATTAAATAGAAAAGCTAATTTGTAAACACGTTGAAATTATGGAAAAGACAAACTGGCTTCAAAATTTAAAAACAACATCCACGAAGTGGATCAAGAGGGTTTTTATCACCCTACTTTTGGCGGCAATTGCATTGTTTAGTTTCTCCTATTGGGGATCTTACTCTGAGGGAGTTCGCTCGGGCATGGTGGTAAAGATTAGCAAAAAAGGATTCATTTTTAAAACGTATGAAGGTCAACTGAACCTCCAGACGTTTGGTGCCAATAAGTCACCTAATCTGGTATCAGAATCCTTTGAGTTTTCTGTTGCTGGCGATAGAGAAGATGTTGTTAAAACACTGGAAGAAGCTTCTCTAAGCGGAGAACGAGTAAGTTTGAAGTACGTAGAGCGCTTAGTAAAATTCCCATGGCGCGGTGAAACGAAGTACTTTGTCACAGAGGTTGAACGCATTAAATAACACCTCATGTCAACCATTATTCTTTACGGATCTTACGGCTATACCGGAAAAATCATTGCGCAGGAGTGCAAAGCAAAAAATCTGAACGTCATTCTTTCCGGTCGCAAGAAAGAATCGCTCCAAAAACAAAGTGAAGAAACTGGCTACCCGTTTGAAGTCGTTGACATTGCTGACACCACAGCATTAAAAAATATTTTAAAGAAAGGTGCTGTAGTTATTCACTGCGGTGGCCCATTTCAATACACAGCCAGAACCATGGCCGATGCATGCCTCGAAACAAAAACACATTATACGGATATTACTGGTGAGCACCAGGTATTTGAATTGCTGGCCGGCTATGATCAAAAAGGAAAAGATGCAGGTATCATGATTATGCCAGGCACTGGCTTTGATGTGGTGCCTTCAGATTGTCTTGCGCTCCATTTAAAAAATCGTTTACCATCGGCTACCCATTTACAACTGGCCTTCACCATGTCAAAAGGAGGGTTATCCCGTGGCACATCGAAGACCATGACCGAAGGACTTGGCAATGGAAGTTTGGTCCGCAAAGACGGTAAGCTCACACCAATCAATCTCGGAGAAAAAGTGTTGGATGTTGATTTTGGATCGTTCAAGGCGCCCACCTTAAATATTCCTTGGGGAGATATTTCTACGGCATGGCGCAGCACTGGTATTCCAAACATTGAAGTATATACCGGAGCAACTCCGGGCATGATCAAGAATGCCAAAATGAGTAAGTACCTCAATTGGTTCCTGCGCATGCGTTGGGTGAAAAACTACATGCTCAAAAAAATTGATCAAAAACCCGCAGGCCCCAGTGAAGAAAAAAGAAATTCAGGGCGCAGTTTTCTGTGGGGAAAAGTTTGGGATAGCAGCGGTAAAGAATGTTTAAGTAACTTGGAAACTGTGAGTGGTTACACGCTCACAGCAAAAACAGCCGTGCTCATTGCAGAAAAAATCATGAGTGGAAATTTCAAAGCAGGTTATCAAACCCCCGCTATGGTCTATGGTGCCGATCTGATCATGGAGATTGATCAAACTAAAAGAAAAGATTGCTGATCCGCGATTAGTCGCAATCACTCAACCATGATAAACCCAATCCTTGAATTGTCCGTCCATCGGGTTAAATTCAGTTGGCGTTTGAAAATGAATATCTAACCTTTCAATTTCTATAACCGTGTCTAATTGCAGGTTGCGATATCCGGCTTTAAACTCGTAATTTGGTAAAGTCTGCAGTTTGCTAGCAAACTAATACAATGTGATTTTTCGATGTGCTCGATATTCCTAAAGGCCAAACGATTCTAGGAAGCGGTTCTCGCTCTAATACCACACGTCAAGCACGCTTCTTTTCAGAGGCGAGCGAAAATTGCTTAGTGGTTTCTTCAATAGTCAATATCCTCTTTTATTAGAACCAACTGAGCCGTGCCGCTTCTACTTGAGTGCGATAGTCATTCCAATCTTTTAAGAAGAAAGCATCCACTTGCTTTATAAACTCTCTGGTAAGTTGCTCCGCTACTTCCACACGCTGCACATCTTGTATTGATGGATTTGATAAGCGGGCTCTCAATGCCTGATGCGCTTCTGAGATTTTGGATTGTGGGGTTACCTGGAAAGAACTCCAAGCTCCTACTTGTCTGGCAGGACGCGAGCCGGTAGCAGACTCATTTAATTTCTTAAGTGATTCCTTCATTCCATATGAAGTCTTGCTCAAGGCCCCACCCTCATGAGTTTTAACATCATTCAGCTGAAGCAAAATTTTATCAACTACCTCATTGCTTTCTTTCACTCTACTGAGGGCAATAGAAAGTTTTTCTGTGGTTTTATCCAACCGTTTAAGGATATCATGATTGGCCACTTCAATTTCGTTTGAATAGTCAAACCGAGGATCAGGAATAACATTCACATACGTGGAATCTTTCATTCCCTGATAATTCAATACAACCTTATACTTACCTGGCAATGCTAAAATTCCTTTTGCATCGGGATCATCCCAACCACCGGGTAGCTTAGCTATCTTTTCGTCCAATCGCCATGAGACGTAATTTAATCCGGAATCAATTTTTGCCGATGTGATGGTTTGAATCATTTCATTCGTTTCATTGAACACATAACCGGTCACCACTTTCTTTTCTTTATCCAATGCAGATGACTTCACATAGAAGGGGATCGATGATTCACCAAACGGACGATTCTCTCCTTCAAACGTGGTATTAAAACCTGTCCATATGTTTCCGGGCGGGTTAATAAAAATTCCCTTGACCTGTACGGCATCATTCGTTGGAAATACAGCGAAGTCTTTTATTGTTGATGATCCGGCTATTTTGCGAAGTGAAATAAGATCATCCAAGATCCAAATCGCGCGACCAAATGTTCCGATGATTAGTGCCGACTCACGTTCCTGAATAGCCAAGTCCATTGTAGAAACGGATGGAAATCCATTTTTCATCTGAACCCAACTTTTTCCTTCATCGATGCTGATCCACAAACCATTTTCTGTTCCAGCAAAAATAAGTTTGGGCTCAATAGGATCCTGAATAATCGTGAGTGCATATCCCTTCACCTTACTAGCATCGACAACTCGATCCCATGTTTTACCAAAATCTTTTGTGCGGTAGATGTACGGATTAAAATCTCCCTGACGATAATTGTTGGCCACTACCCACGCTTCTGCTTTATGGTAACGTGACGCTTTGATCTGTGCAATCCAACTTTCTTTAGGCAGTCCTTTGATGTTCAATGTGAGATTAGTCCAGATCTTCCCTCCGTTTTGTGTGAGTTGAACGCTACCATCATCGGTGCCCACCCAAACGATTTGATTATCTAATGTGCTCGGTGCAATGCTTAAAATAGAATTATAAATCTCTGCGCCCGAAGCATCAATCGTTAAGCCACCATAATCTTGTTTCTGATGGTTGATATTGTTTGTTGTAAGATCAGGAGAAACGATTTGCCAGGTAGCACCTTTATCGGTAGTCTTATGAAGAAACTGACTTCCATAATAGGCAATTTTACTATTGGAAGGATCTTGAGCAAAGCCTGCGTTCCAATTAAAACGTAAACGGGTTTTTATATCAGGAGCTGGAGGGCTGATGCTAAGGTAGTATCCTGTCAATTTATCATAGCGATAGAGATCACCATTTTGTGAAGTGCCATAACCAAAACGCGAATTGGCAGAATCCGGTGAAATATAAAATCCATCACCACCCACTAAATATTGCCAATACAGTGTGCGGATGCCACCACGCTTCCACACATAACCTGGCCCCGACCAGTTGCCGTTATCTTGTAAACCACCATACACATTGTAGGGTCTATCATTATCCACATTGATATGATAGAATTGTCCTACTGGAATCGATTCAGGAAAATACCAACTCTTTCCTTTGTCGTGGGTGATGCCAATGCCGCCATCGCCACCAATGATGAAGAAAGTTGGATCATGAGAATCAATCCAGAATGAATGAAAATCGGCATGAATACCTTTGGTTTCATCTGCCGAAATCATGGGCGTTGGATCAAACGTTTTTCCTCCATCATCACTGACAGAAAGTGGCTGATAAATATTATAAAGTCGGTTTTCATCTTTTGTGTCAACCGCAATATCCTGAAAATAGAAAGGACGATTATTCGTGAATCTTGGATTATCATTGATCATCGTCCAATGAAGTCCACCATCCTCACTTCGATAAAGTGCATTCTTAGTCGCTTCTACTTTTGCATAGACGCGGTCTGAATTACTCCTCGCGATAGCGATACCAATGCGGCCGAGTTCTCCGGCAGGCAATCCATTTTCAACACCCAATTTCTTCCAGCTCTTGCCACCATCATAGGTGAGATACAATCCCGATCCGGGGCCACCCGAAGTAAAACTGTAAGGCGTGCGATGGTGCTCGTACATCGCAGCAAAAATCTTGTTTGGATTGAACGGATCCATCACCATGTCACCCACACCCGTTTGATTATTGGTAAACAAAATCTGTGACCATGAATTTCCTCCATCTGTAGTCTTATAAACCCCACGCTGATTGCCTGGAGTAAAAGGATCGCCCATCTCACCCGCATACACTGTATTGGGATTTGAAGGATCAACGATGATGCGATGAATCGCTTTTGAATTTTCTAGTCCAACACGCTTCCATGTTTTTCCCGCATCAAGGCTTTTGAATAAACCCAATCCCATATTGATAGAGTTGCGTGGATTTCCTTCACCTGTTCCAACCCAAATCACAGATGGATTACTCTGTTGTATCGCTATCGACCCAACATTAATCGTAGTATTGTCATCAAAAATACTTTGCCAGGCGCTGCCACCATTTTCAGATTTCCATACTCCACCGGAAGCGGCACCGATGTACATAATTTTAGTATTGCTTTGCACTACATCAATCGCAGTAATACGCCCACTCATATTCGCTGGGCCCACACTTCGAATTTTCAGATTACGAATTTGCTTTAGGTCTAGCTGTTGAGCTGTGAGTTGAAAGTCAATAAATAAAAGCGATAGGAAAACTATTACACTGAGTATCGATGTATTTCTCATAGATAATCGTGGGTGTATTACTCCTTAACTTCTTTATCCAATCGCAATGCAAACAAAAATGGCCACCACTTTCCGGTGACTAAAAGCAAACCGCTTTTCTTTTCGTAAGCAATACCATTGAGTACATCGGCAGAAGGATTAGTTTGATTGGATTCTCTGGCTAATTCAGTCAAATCTAACTTTCCGACCACATTGCCATTTGATAAATCTATTTTCAGTACTTCATTCGTCATCCACCGGTTGGCAAAGAGGTATCCATCTATGAATTCTAATTCGTTAAGTTTATCAACCGCCACTTCGCGCTCTTTTACTTCTATCGCACTGACCTCATTTAACGTAGCCGTATCCAGAAAATGAATTTTGTTGGTGCCATCACTTACTATAAGATTCTTCCCGTTATGAGTTATTCCCCATCCTTCATGATCATAAGAAAATGTGCTTAGTTTTTGAAAGGTGTTAACATCGTAGACAAATCCCGTTTTACTTTTCCAGGTGAGCTGATAGATTTTATTACCTAGAATCGTGATGCCTTCACCAAAGTACATCGAATCAAGCGTTACTTTTTTGTCCTGTACACCCGTGGACAGATTCACTTCGGCAATCCACGATGCTCCTTCTTGCCCTGTGCTTTCAAACAATCTTCCATACTCAATGACGAGTCCTTGTGTAAAGGCTGCATGATCATGAGGAAAAGCTTTGACCACTGTATAAGCGATATTGGTAATTTCCCTATTGTCTGGTTTGCAGGAAGCAACTAGAAAAAGAATTGAAAGTAGGAACAAGGGCATGCTCCTATCATGAGTTGAATCAATCATTGAATTGTAATTAACGGTTCACTTCGCTTTATCAATTTACCAAAAGGCTCCAGAACATATCCTTTTTGTTTTGCAAAACTTTCAAAAGATGAGGCCTGAGTAGCATCAACGCAAACCAATAAACCTCCACTCGTTTGAGGGTCGCATAACGTCAATAATGATTCTGCTCCAATACCAATTACTTTACTCTGATAGCTACTCCAGTTACGCATGGTATTATCTGGATAAATCATTTTAGATGCGTAATGTGAAATATTTTTCAGCATTGGAATCTTAGCATATTCAATTTGCGCAGAAAGGTCACTACCTTCACACACCTCCACTAAATGTCCTAACAAGCCAAAGCCAGTTACATCGGTGAGGGCTCTTACATAGTCTAACATACCTAAATCCTTTCCCAGGTCATTGAGTCGCGACATCACCTGAACCGCTTCTTCAAAGTCCTCAGGAAGTGCAAGGCCTCGCTTGAGTGCAGTGGTGATCATACCCACTCCAATTGGCTTGGTCAGATAAAGAAGGTTGCCCTCTGTTGCTGTACTATTCTTCTTTAGATTTACCTTTCGAACAATACCCGTTACAGCCAAGCCAAAAATAGGTTCGGGGCTATCAATACTATGACCCCCAGCCAGCGGAATACCGGCCTCTGCACAAACATGACGACTACCCTCTAACACTTGTTTTGCTACTTCGGCTGGTATCTTGTTAATAGGCCAACCTAAGATTGCAACGGCCATCAATGGAGAACCCCCCATGGCATAGATGTCGCTAATAGCATTTACCGAGGCGATCGATCCAAAGGTAAAAGGATCGTCAACAATTGGCATAAAGAAATCAGTGGTGCTGATCACGCATGTTCCGTCTCCCAGATCAAAAACGGCAGCATCATCCTTCGATTCATTCCCGACAAGGAGGTTTGGGAATTGAGACTTTACCAGATCTGAATGAAGAATTGTATCGAGTACGGCTGGAGAAATTTTGCAGCCACAACCTGCACCATGTGAATATTGGGTAAGCTTAATTGAATTCATGCTTGAATATAAAGTCTTTCTGCAAATTTCAATAATATTCTACCTGGTATCTGGATGGGTATTACACAGGCTAATTGATATTCAACAAAAGAAAACGATTCAATTTTTATGCAGCTGATAAATTAACAGAACTTAAAAATCCAATGCGATTGAAATTCATTGCTATGAAGAATTAACAAGGTGTACATTTACCGGTGCCGTGATCCGAGTTTACTAAATCAACCCTTTTCGGCTTTGGTATCTTCTGTGTAATAACCGTGACCTCTAATTTGTTTCTTACCATTTATAGCCACCATCACATTCTTTAAAATACCATCCTGAGCAACTTTATTAATGGCATCAATTTCCTCTCCGTCACTTTTATTCAATCGGATCAAAAGCAAATTAAAGTCAGCGTATATTCCAACAATTACTGGATCATACACTACACCAAAGGGTGCATTATCAATAATTACATAATCAAATTGCTCTCTGACTTGAGTAATAAAATCACGCAAAGCTCCATTATTTAATAACTCAGACGAATTCTCATAAAGTGATCCTGATGAAACAAAACTCAAGTTTGGTATGTCTGTTGGTCTCACTATATCTTTCAATGAACTATCTCCTTGCAAATAGTCACTTAATCCCTTTTCAACATCTAGATTTAAAATTTCGTGCAACCTCGACTTTCTTAGATCACCGTCAACCAACAACACCTTCTTTTTGCCCATTGCAAATATCAATGCCAAATTAAAAGTCACAAAAGATTTACCCTCACCCGAAACATACGAATGAACAGCCAATATTTTTCCGTTAGTGTTCTGGAAAAAATATTCAAGGTTCAATCGTAATCCTCTAAACGATTCCGTTAATGCAGACCTTGGATAATTCAGCACAACTTGTTCTGTTTTATACCTATTTAGGGTGATGGCGCCAACCATAGGAACATGAAGAAGATTAGTGATTTCTTCAACCTCTGTAAGTACTCCCATAGCAAGCTCTTTCACCAGAACTACCACGAAGGAAACAAACAAGCCGCCAACGAAACCGACTAACAAGTCGAAAAACAAGATAGGTCCGAGCAGAACAGCGATACCTTTATCCGATGGATCTAAAATTTGGGCATCTGGATTATTGGATGCTTTTGCTATTTCCGCTTCAGCTCTTCGCTGCAGCAAGAACGTATATAACTCATTATTTAAATCAAAATTTCTTTTAATACCAATTAAATCCTGCTCCGTCTTAGGAAGTTTAGATAACTGTGAATTCACAGTCTGCTGGCGAAGGTTGAGATTCTGAAGCTCTACCTTAGAATTAGAAATCAGGTTTTCTACGTTCTCTCTCAAGCTCTTTTGTGTGTATTCAATTTGATCTGTTAATGAGATCAACTGAGGGTTCTTTTCCTGAGCTGTATAGGAAAGCACTTCTCGCTTTACATATAATTCGTTGAGGAGAATAACCTTTTGATTGAGAGCCTCATCTGTCACACCTACCAAAGAAGGAGCCATGAGATCCTTATTCTCATTACGGTTTTCTAAATAGTACTTTAAATTTTTATAGTATTCAAGTTTTAAATCAACATTGGCCCTTTCTGTTTCAATTTGCTTTAGTTTTTCAACCACCGAACTTGCCTCCTGACCTAGATCAACGGTTTTATTTTGCGCTCTAAAGCTTGTAAACTTATCACCAGCTATTTGCAAAGATTGATTTACTCCGGTGATCTGGTCATCAATAAATTTAATCGTATTGTTTGCCATCCGGTTTTTCTCATCTAAACCAAATTGAATATATACTTTACCCAATTGGTTTAAATAATCAACATCCCGCTGCAAGGTGTTGGTCTTTAACTCAACGCTGATGAGATTTGATTGACCATCTTCTGGCTGCTTTACGACTAATTTGTTTTTATAACTCAACGCTATATCACCCAGATTATTAAATACCAATTGAAATTTATCTCCCACATTAACTGGTCTCTCGGCTCTTTTTACAAGCGAAAAGTGAAAAAACTCATTCTCGAATGGCTCTCCAAACTTCACTTCTTCCTTGAATTTCAAATCTGACTTACTGCCATTTTTTAAAGTAATCGTTTGATCACATTCAATTGTGTAAGAAGATTCGGATACAGCCTCAACAATTAAAGGAACATGTTCCAGTTGCGAGCTTTCATTGAGCAATTCGATTGAAAATGGGTCATTACCATAAATATCTTTGCTCGTAAACAAACTCTTTTCTACCCAGGAATATCTCCAATTAAGATATTGAACTGCTTTCAAATTAAGATTATAGGATTTCAATACTCCCACCTGGTCTTGAATAGCAGCATTATTGGAATTGGGATTTAATTGCCTGAAAACATTATTAAGTTCGGATGAATTATCACTCTTGATCAGAATGGTTATCGAAATTCGGTAATAAGGCAGTACAATTTTTTTATAAATCAATGCGATCGCTAATCCAATGACACAGAAAACAACAAATAAATACCAGTTCCTAAGTACTTTCGATTTTAATGCTTTGAGTGTCAAGCCCTCTGGCTCGGTTTGTAGCAAACGTCTTTCTGCAACTTTATTTACTTCCATCGATTTGTGTTAATTAATTTTGGATAAAATTGAGTACTAAAACAAATGTGGTAATGGATGTTAGTATTAGTGTATAAATGGGCAACCTTAATTCAAGGTTTTTAAATTTTGCGGGTTGCACAATTACGATATCATTCGGCAGAATATTGTATGCCTCCGAATTTAAAGCATTCGCATTGTTTAAATTCAATTTATACGTTTGACTC
Source organism: Bacteroidota bacterium (assembly GCA_947470895.1). Classification (GTDB taxonomy): domain Bacteria; phylum Bacteroidota; class Bacteroidia; order Cytophagales; family Cyclobacteriaceae; genus ELB16-189. The sequence continues at coordinate 47,362 of CANIVF010000004.1, read as the reverse complement.
TTGTTTCCAAATTGTCTCACTACTAAAACATTGTCTAAAGCCGATGTGTTTTTGGTTCCGTGAGCCATGCCTATTAAATCCAGGATTGTAAAATCAGGATTGTAATTAAAATAGACTCCCGGATTAATCACCTCACCTAAAATGGTTACTTTATAATTGAGAAGTCTGACCTTAGCAGTCACATCCTTTAAATACTGCTTAGCTCGGGCTTCAATTTCAAACTCACACTCGGGTATGGTCATACCTACTACATGAATTTTTCCCAAAGAGGGTAATGTAATATAGCCATCAACATCAACCATATAACCATAGATAAACTGACCGGATTGTGTGCCCCAAATATTAGCGGCATTCGCTCCCTGACTTCCGCTACCCGCGGTGGACGGGTTATAGGTTTGATTAAGCTCAACATTCGGTGTTACTACACTAACAAAGAGGTTATCATTTATTTTAATCCGGTAGCGATAATCTAGAACAGATCTGGGAACTAGATTAGCATCTCCTTTCAAATCATTAAACAAACTTACGTCTTTGGATGATCGGCACGAATTGAAGATAATCAGGAAGGTAAGCAACACTACGATTTGCCCTCTCAGAAAGGTCAAAATATTTTTTTTCGAATGACTCATTAGTGGCATGTTATACAGGTGATCCTAAGATTTTTTTTCCAAATGCGAAAATACAATTTTTCGCAGCCAGGTAAATCGATTTTACGTTTATCGTCAAAAAGCGTTTTTATGTGTATTCTTTCCGAAAAGCGTCAGAAAAATAATGTATATATCTAAGGCAAAATTCCAATGCTCAATATACCATAGATCGTGCAAGGTGCGGGCGATGTACTGGTATTTGGTTTCCGTAGGACCTCGCCATCCATTTACCTGAGCCCAACCCGTAATACCTGGCTTTATGTATTGCCTTACCATATAGCTTGGTACAATTTGCTGGAACTGTTTATCCAAATCAACCCGGTGAGGCCTAGGGCCTACCACAGACATATCACCATTAAATACATTGAGAAACTGGGGGAGCTCATCAAGGCTGTATTTTCTGATAAACTTACCAACCCGCGTGATCCTGTCATCATTTACTTTGGTAGACTGAGTGGAAGTCGCTTTACTATTCCTCATAGATCGGAACTTATAAATCAATATCTGAGCACCATTTTTACCTATTCGTATCGGCCTGTAAAAAACAGGGCCCTTACTATCAAGTTTTATTGCTATAGCAATGAAAAAGAAAATGGGCGATGTTATCAACAAGGCAAAACTTGAAAATGCCAAATCAAAAATTCGTTTCCAGAATCGGGGAATGTAAAAGTCTAACGGTACCTCACGAATATTTACCAAAGGAATGCCGGCAAGACTTTTTATCTCAAAATTCCTATTGAACAATGAATAATAATTTGCCACAATGGCTGGCCTTACCCCATTATACTCGGCAAGGTTAACCAGATCTTTAATTTTTTTCTCCTCGCCTAAATCAATGGTGATAATCACTTCATTGAATGGTGTACTATTGAAAATTTTTTGAAAATCCGTAAGACCACCAAGTACACGAAATCTTTCTGTGCTGGCCTTAAAGTCGTCAAGAAATCCAATCAGGTTGCCCTGACTTGGATTTAATTTATAGAATGTATGGATTGCTGCCCCAACTTTTCCGGCACCGATCACCAGAACTTTTTTATAGGAGGGGCCGTCCTTCCGGGTAGAAATTAAGTAAGTATAAAAAAAAGTTGCCGGAAACTTCAGAATAAGGAAACATAGACTGGATCCAAGAAACATGGTTCTGGATACATCGTCCAGGTTAAAAAGAACAATTAAAATCGCCCCTAATGAAATATAAACAAAGAATTTAATTAAAAGACTCTTAGTGCGTTTGCCCGTGTTTTGAATATCAAAAAAAGCTAAATCCAGGAAAAATACATAGGTAACAATCCAGATTCCATTGAGCAGATAAAATAAATCATTAATCTGCAACCATTCATCGTAATGAAGCTTCGCAACAATCGCTAAAGAAAGGCTGATCAGAAATAGATCTAAAAATAGAAACAAAACTATTAACGCACTATTTCCAAGCCTCATTAGTATCTTGATTTGTAATTGTAGATAATAATTCTCCTGCTTAACATTATACTAATACTTCATTATATAACCCAGCATATGACTTTGCAACATTTGACCATAAATAGTCCGAAAAGACTCTTCCTTGGCAATCTAATCCTATTTTCTTCATTTTTTCAGGATTCAACAGTGCAAACCTTAATTTTTCAGCCAAATCATCAGAATCCTTGTTTCTGAAAAACAGCACCTCACCTTCGTTAAACACCTGCTTGTTTTCAGGAATATCACTCGCCACAACCGGTGTGCCCACGGATGCTACCTCCAGCAGCATAATTGACATGCCTTCGGTTTCGGACGGAAATATAAATAGATCGGCCTTGTCGATAAGGGCTAATAATGTGGTTAGCGGATTGACAAATCCCAGAAAATAGACATTCAAACCAACAGATAGCTTTTTCAGTCTTTCCAGATAGTCATCGCTTGTATGAAGATCTCCTGTAATGAATACCTGCCCTGGATAATTTATTTTTTGAAGCGCCTCCAACATAGTATGAACACCTTTGATGCCCATCAGCCTTCGCGCAGCAAAAAGCACAAATGGAGCATTCCAATCTGCCTCTTTCGGTAGAAAGGATTTAGCTCCTGCTGAATTAAACTCCTCGCGCTTAATCTGATTTATACCATTGGGAATAAACCTTACCTGCTTACCATATTTATTCTCATAGTATTCTGACAAGGGTCTTGAAATACAAGTACAGACATCAGAAGAGTTGATATAGATACGCTCTACCAAATAAAAAAACTGCTTGGCAAACCAATTCCATTTGTCCGACCTGTATTGAGCTTCATGAGAAGTAGAAATTACTTTGTAACGCAACCTAAAGAGCGGAGCAAAAAAAGTACTCTCCGTTTTATGCAGGTGCACAAGATCTACTTTATTGAGAAAGAATAAGTCTAGAGCAGAAAAGAAGAAATAGATAAAAGAACCGGAGGCGCCAGGGACCCACTGAGTATATTGCTTTACCGTTACCCCCGGAATATTATTCTGAGCGGCCGAATCTTTGAAACAGTATACTGTGATTTCGAATTGATCCTTCAATTGAAGAATCAGATTCTCCGCTACACGGTCTGTTCCTCCCCGCGAAGGGAATGTCTTGATCCCGAAAAATGCGATCTTTTTCTTTATCATTTTAACCTAGGTAAAAGAGTTGACCGGAAAATCCAACACCAACTTGCTCCATGATTCCAGAAAAAGGAAATCCATAAAACAATTGGTAGCCTAATTTGGCTTTGTTTTCATACGAAAGATATCGAATTTTAATGTTGGAGGCGCTTTTAATATATGCTTTGGTACCCCACCTTAAAAATTTAATGACAGGAGGTAAAGAACTAACCCTAAATACCGGTGTGCGAATCATGATTATTGAGCCAACTAGACCCACAAATTTAGCGAGTACAAATAGTTAAATCACAACTCTTTTGAATTTATTACGCAAAGCAGGAAGAAATCCATTAACCTGAAGACTTAAAATCTTATCGGTTGTTAATGTGTTGATCATAATTCGGGGTAGTGCGAGAGGGTGTTGTAGATTCTCAGCAAAAATATTTGCCATTTTTATCGTTGTGGCCGTTGCATAGCTTGTTTTCCCCAAAATCTCAATTTCTTTGGTACCATACGAACCGAGTGGATAACAAAAATGCTTTACTTCCCTCGCTATCTGTGATTCAATGATCTTCTTGGATTCTAAAATCTCGTAGGTGGATTTTTCAGCTGTGAGAGAGTTCAATGGGAAGTGATTTACAGTATGAGAACCAATAGTTACCAGCGAATCCTGACTCAACTCTTGAATCTGTTGCCATGTTAAAGAAAGTTCTTTAGTCTTTGCGGCAATCTCGTCTTCACTACCTCGAAACAAACTGCTTAAAAGTGTCGAGAGAGATTTTTCATCAGCCACCGCAAGCCAATTTCTGATCTTATTAAAAACCATTTCCTTCTCCTTAACTGTTTCAGTGCGAAATGTCATTTCCGTACCCTCAACATCCACCCGCAACGAGGTTCGTTTCACCACAATGTCCTCCAGCAAATACCACCATAATGTAGCTGTAGAATCGGGCAAATTGGTGGCTACATAAATAGTAAAAGGAACATGGTACTTTCTGAAAATGGGATAGGCATATAAATAATTATCTACATAGCCATCGTCAAAAGTAAAAACAACAAATTTTCGCTCACTTTTTTTTGATGGCGAATTCTTTAATGCAACTAAATCATCTAAAGAAATAAAATCATAGTTACGCTTTTTAAAAAACTCAATAATACCTTCCAGGCGATCGGGAGATATCTCTAAACTCTTATGGTTATGTATTCTGAGTTTTTCACTAACAGGCAACACACGATGGAACATGAGAATATGTCCCATTCCTCCATAAATCGGCTTGGTAAGCAAATGCAATTGACTGTAGTAAAGCGGGGTCGATAGTATCCCGGCCGCCTTTTCCAGATAGTATTTATTCATTTTACACTATGTAAATCTTTAAAAAATTAATATTCAGTAAAGTAATAAAAACGAAGATCGAAATCAGGCTGGCTAAGTCGAAGCATTTTTGAGCACTTTCAAATAAAACTCATGAGTCTTGGAAGCAATGGAGTCGGGATGAAATTTCTCTCGTGCTTCACGCATAGCATTTCCAGAAACGCTTTCGATCAATGTGTTATTCTTATGCAAGAGTCGTAGCAAGTTGCACAACTGATCAACATTATTTCTTTCGAACAGAAATCCTGAAGACTTATCAGTAATCATTTCTGAAACGGCTCCTACATTGGATGCAACCACCACTTTTCCCAAGGCCATGGCTTCACCAATAACAACGGGCATTGTTTCCTGCTGAGATGGCAATATAAAAATGCGGCATTTTTCGTGAACCTGAAAAATTTGTTCCTGTGTTTGCCAGCCATAAAAGATCACTTGCTGTGAAAGGCTGCCTTCCTGAACAAGTTCATTAACTTCATGTTCGTAATATTTATCCTTATAACCACCCACCACATGCAGATTGAAAATAATATTTTCCCTCTTTAGCAGTGCGAGGGCGCGCAATACAATAGTCAAATTCTTGTTGGTGTTGATCCTGCCCACATAGCTAATTGAATCAAATTGACCCGTGACTTGAGTCTTTGAAAAAAATATGGGATTAACCGGATTATAAATCTTTTCGCTAAAGATATTCTTCTTGGGAAAGATGTTTCGGTTGTATTCCGAGATGAAGATTACGTTTTTAAAAATCGGAAACACATGTTGCTCAACAAAGCCCTTAAACAAACATTGAAGCTTCTCTCGCACGCCCTTAGCATATTTATATTCCTCACTCATAATACCGTGCTGTGTAAGTACAATCTTATCCTTGGGAAAATGCACAAAGCGCAGAATGTGTGGAGTTACTTCCTGAATATGAATGATATCGGGCTTCTCATTACTGATGATCGCATTTAACTTCTTCCTGTTCACAAAATAATCGATCAACTTATAAGGAACCATGTATGGAATATAATGTAGTTTGATATTTGTGGAGTATTCCTTTACGATTTCCTGATCAATCTCCTGGTTAAAGGATACAAAAATGATTTCAACACTTTCCATTTTGCTGAAACTGGAAAGTAAATTCAAAATGACAGCCACCACACCACCATCAATTTTTTCAATATCCGATGGAAGCAGGCCAACCATTAACACTTTCATTTTTTTATTCATGATCGGTATTTAGGCAAAAACTACTTTAACAAATTGGCGTATTCTTCTCTAAACAACCTCACCATATTGTCTAAACTGAACTTCTTTTCTACAACACGATGAGCATTTTGTCCCATGCGATGGCGCTCTTGCTCGTGATCAATCAAATACGTTATTTTTTCGGCTAACTGTGCAGGATTGAAAGCTTCAATCAGGAAGCCTGTTTCATCTTCATCAATCAACTCCACGGAACCTCCAAAGTTTGTTGTTATCGCTGGCTTTCCCAACGACATAAATTCCATCAGCGCATTGGAAATTCCTTCGCCATGAAAATTTATGTTGGTGGTCAGCACCCCTATATCACAAATATTCATAATGGATTCTACTTTGCTTTGCCTGCCCAGGAACAGAACATTGCTCTTTAAATCATCAGGAACCATTTTTTTATACTCAGAGTCGTCTCCATCACCAATACATAAAAACGAAATATCTCTGCGGTTTTTCAAAATCATCAAAGCTGCCTTGATATACGTGGCGTAGTCCTTATAATTTAAGAATGATGCAACCATGCCAACGACAAACGGTGACTTAACACCAAATCTTTCTCTTACTTCCTCCGCTGTTCCAATATGCTTGAGTCGATCAAAGCTAAAGCCGTTATAAATAACCCCGCTTTTTTCCATGGGAGCATCATAGGCTTTTAACCCTGCATAGGTGTTTGCTATAATGCGATCAGATACTGTAAATACGATATTCTTACCAATCAACCTGGTGTTCTGCGTTGAATCAACTATTTCATTATTTACCAGCGGAACGCCCAAAAGTAGTTTTGTCGGAACCGCATAAACGGCAACCATATGGCCCCAAACGTGAATGATATCGGGTTTAAACGCCTTGGCTATCTTGAAAAATTTAAAGAAAAGCCTGGGATCTTTTTTTAAGAATTTTCTCTCAATGATATGAATCGGAATATTGAGTCCATAAATTTCCTCGTAATGAATTAAATTTTTAGTGAGCACCAACTCAATTTCAACATCACCAGAAGATTTTAAATTCTTAAGCAATTCAATTATTCGTCTCTCTTTACCTCCGGCTCTAAGATTTTCAGTAAAAAACAGAATTCTCATTTTATGAATAGAAGATTAAAGATGCCATTTCGACTAACAAAAATATAAATCTATGTAAAAATTGTAAGCTGGCAATCAAACAGCTTAAGAGCCATTAGTAAAACACATCGCTTTAATCTACTTATTGAATAAGTTGGTTTAATTGACTTCATGTATCCTGGGAAATTTACTGCTGAACTTGAGAGCCATCTGACGAGAATTTACTACCGCTTGCTTAGGCATGAATAAATAAGTAAACTGCAAATTCAAAATAGAAACATTCTGATGCGTGTTGGAATTATTGTAGAAAGTGAAGAGGTGCCGGCATGGGTTGGTGAGTTGGTCAAAAATATTAACAACTATTCAAATGTTCAGTTGGCAATGGTAATCCAACTTGCTTCTGATCCTGAACAAGAAAACACTCCATTTAAATTATTCCGAAAATTTGATAGTACACTTTTACCTGGCAAACCCAATTTATTTGAACGGGTAAAAGTAAATCTAACAGCCGAAACTCCGGTGATCTTAGCTACTCCGTTGGGAAATGAAAATAAGAACTCCATGGGTGCCGAAGATTTGGCCATGATCATCAAAAGTCAACCTGATTTGATATTGAACTTCAGCTCAAAATCTTTCCATGGCGAAATATTGGAGTTGCCAAAATTTGGCGTTTGCAGTTTACATTTTGGGGATATTAATCGATTCGGCATGTCGCCAGCAGGATTTTGGGAATGGTACCACAACGTGCCGGTTTCAGTAGTATCCATATTGCGTCATAACAATGTGCCATTAGAAAGTGAATGCCTGATAAGCACAACCACACGAACAGAGTACTTATCATTTAGTAGAAATGAGACCGCCCTTTTTTCAAAAGGTGTCGATCTGCTAACAAATATGGTTTTACGATTAGCCGACTCTGGAATTCAAATGGAACCCATGGATGCAGTACAATTAAATAATCACGGACTCGAAGAAAGTCCGGATTTTTGGAATTCGCTAGATGCTTCTGTGAAGTTATTATCCCGAGCATTCATAAAGTCGATCAATAAATTGCTTTTTCTCGAACAATGGGTTCTCTTTTTTTCCTTTAATCCTCAAAAATTTCCACAGCTAAACTTTCAAGAGGTTAAGGCACTAATTCCACCAAAAGATAGAATATGGGCCGATCCATTTGTGATATCCAAAAATGGGTTTCATTATGTATTCATCGAAGAACTTTTTAGAAAAACAAACAGAGGTCATATTAGCTGCCTGGTGCTCAATCAGGCAGGTAATGTGGAAGAATCGAGAATAATCATTGAAAGGCCCTACCATCTATCCTATCCTTATGTATTTCAACATAACGATAGATGGTATATGATACCCGAATCGGGTGAGAATAAAACGGTAGACCTGTTTGAATGCACAGAATTTCCCTTTCAATGGAAGTTTAAAAAGTCTTTACTTACTGATATAGAAGCATTTGACTCAACTCTTCATTTTCACGAAGAAAAGGTTTGGCTTTTTTGCACCATCAAGAAAAGCCAGGGCGCTTCCACCGATGATGATTTGTATTTATACTATTCTCATGATTTGTTGAATGGTGATTGGAAACAGCATCCTAAAAATCCCGTGGTTTCAAACCCATCAAGCGCCAGACCGGCCGGCCGGATATTTTTTCACCAAAATTCATGGTATCGACCCTCACAAATATGCGTGCCTCGCTACGGTTATGGACTGGCTTTGAATAAAATTGTTGAACTGAGCGATTCGCGATATGAAGAAGAAGTAGTTAGCCGCGCATTACCCCAATGGAGAAGAAACTTACTAAGCGTTCATACGCTCAATTTTTCAGAAAGCATGATGGTCATTGACGGCCAATTGAAGAGACTAAAAATTTAAGTTCTTTCCTATTTTGATATGCAAGGCTAAATCTGCTAAGCATTCCAGATACCAGTTGCCTTACCATCGATCAGTTTTTGATATTGAATCCGCCATAAAATCCCCCCGGGTAATGTTGAACATATCATGGCCAAAACAACACCCGAAGGCCCTATATTCAATGTCTTTGCAAAGAAAATGGCCAATGGAATGGTGATAACAATAGATAGTATGGCCACATATAATTGCAACCTGATTTTACTTACCCCATTAATAAAAATATTATAAGGAACTGCGAGTAACTGAATAACCACATAAAGTGTAAACATGACCTTCATCATGAGCGGTACAACAATGTCTTTTCCTACCCAAAAATCGATAACCAGATCTGCGATCAGCAGTAATATCAATTGGCCACCAACTAACACCAGAGAAATAAGACTTAACTTTTTGATGGAAGCTTTTATCCACTGGGTATCCTTCTTAAAGTACGCTTCTGTGAATGATGACCAATAGGGTAGTGTTATAATACCGTTAATCAGTATGCCTATCGTAAAATACTTGTTGGCAATATTATAAACCGTTACCTCTTCAGGTCCATATAATTGGGTCAACACCATATTGGCACTTGAAAACAAAACCAGCATGGAAACCTGAATTATAAAAAAGCCAACACCAAGTCCCATCAATTTGCCCGAATAACTTAAGTCAACGAACTTAATGCTCGGTTTAATGGCCTTATAACGGGTATTAAATAGGATCAAACTAGCCACCAAAAATACCAGCAACGGAGCACCACTGAAAATTAACGCTATCCAGAACAACGATCCTGCTACATGTTTTGACAGCAATACGATGGCAATCAACGAGATGGTGCTTCCCAAAGGCCCCATAAAATTTCTTATAGCTGGGTCTTGGTTGGCAAAAATCACGGAAGTGATAAGGCTTAAAATAAACCTGATGCAGAAAAACGCGAAGACCATATAAGCCACTTTGCCGAGTTCTGCGCTTTCGGTGGGGGAAACATTTAGTATAGCACCCCAATCCAAAAATGGGTTAACTATTGTGAAAATGAAGATGAACCCACAAAATATTATAGTACTAAGAGCATATGCCGTACTGGTAAAAACTTTGGCCGTTTTAAGATCGTCAAGCGCAATCGCCTCCGCTAGTTTATTTCTAAGTCCATGCCCCACCCCTATATCAAAATATGAAAACCATTCCAGAATAGAAGATAAAATAAGCCAGATCCCGTAATGAAATTTATCAAGGTAGCCGAGTGTGATTGGCACAAGAGCAAATTGAATAAGCATGGCATACCCTTTAATGAAAAAGGAAAACAGGATATTCCAGGCTACCTTGGCAGATCGTTGGTCGCCAAAGAAATAACCTTTGATAGAATCTAAATACTTCATGTAAACGCTAAAAAAATAAAATTAAGTATTATTTCAGTATTGACGCACTATTATCTATTCATGCCGAAACCAGTATTCGGATAGTGACCAGAAAACTATAGACCTCAAACCATTTTCACCAGACCAAACTTCGAATGATGTATCCCGAGCACATAAAACTCGAGAACAATTGAAATACTATCTCGCTTGATTGTGGTTTCGCATACCCTTAACTTTGAATAAATTTGGCCTTAACATAAAACCATTCATCTCCAGAAATCCAACTATGAACCACTTCCTAACCTATAGGGACACAACACTAAAAGTCGATAACCTAAAAAGGGTAGAGATAAGCAAAAGTGTTTCTGAGGAATCAGACAAGGTTGTTTGGTGGGAATTAATGCTCATGTTCTTTTTGCTCGCCATTTCGGGCAATCCTTACATTGGCATTAAGCAATTCGAACTGTTTACTGTTGCTTCTGTACTGATTACGGTTGCGCATATCCTTAGAAATTATAAAAAATCAGTATCGTACCGCACTATTATTATTTTCGTTTTCTTGCTTGGCTATGAAATCATGCATGCCATTCTTTTCAAGCTGGACTACACCTTTACTTTTTTCAAGCTCGCCATTATTCTTTTATTGAGTACTGCCTCAGTCGACATATTAAAACATAAGTTTATTGATGTACTCACAAAGACCATGGTTCTTATCAGCCTTGTTTCATTTGTTTTTGTTTTAATCTCATACACGCCTTTACATAGCCCTTTATATAGGCTTGCAGATAAATTGCTACCTCTGAATGATTATAATGGCTATCACACACCTACTGTTATCATCTATACCTTTTGCTATGAATATTTCGTTGGTCAACTTCCCTACGTTCGCAATGCGGGAATTTTCTGGGAGAGCGGTGCCTTTGCTGTGTTTCTCAACATTACTCTGTTTTTGCATTACAGCACAAAATCAATTAAATCAGTAAAAGATCTTTTTAATAAGGAGTCTACCATTCTGATCATTGCTCTTGCCTCAACCACCTCAACCATGGGGGCTTTGTCGCTTATGATCATTCTCTCGTTCTTTTCAGCCCAATTAAAATCAGCCTTGAAATACGCGTTGTTGATTATCATTATATTCTCTGCCTACCTGGCATTTACAACGGTCGACTTTTTAGGCGAGAAAATTAACCGGGAACTAAACCAGAGTAAGGTCACTAACAATAGATTTGGGTCGGCCCTTAAGGACTTTGAGAATATTGCTGAACGTCCTTTGTTGGGTTGGAGCAGACGAATTGAAGTGGTTTTTAACACAACAGTCTATAGCGCAAAGACGCATCGACCGAATGGATTTACCAATTTTCTGCGCAACTACGGGTTGGTCTATTTTTCGTTTTATTTCGCTCTTGTATTCTACTCTTTTAAAAATATCTACATCTATCACAATCACTCCTATAATGCGTACGTGCCAATGTTTGGCGTATTTCTATTGTGTTTAATTAGCTTTTCAGAAGTGATTTTTGATTTAGCTTTTTTAAAGTCACTGATGTTTCTATCTACTGCATACATCCCATTAAAAGATAAGCTTGGTAAGGAACCTTTTAAAAATCCCTTTCAACTTAACCCCACAAGCAGACCTCTCTAATATTATAACTCCTTGAAAAAAAATAAAACAGTTTTATACCTGGGGCAGAATGGCTTTCCGTTTGGAATGGCAGCCGTTCAGCGTCAACTTCAGATTTCTAAAGCTATTGCAATAGATGATACCCGGGTTTTGGTCGTAAACGAAAAGGGTATCCATTCTTCGAATGTGATCATAAGAGAAAAGATTCATGCATCAGGTACTTTCGAGGGCATTGATTACTTCTATGCATCCGGAACGCCTTTATATCCTGATCACTTTATCACTAGAAATTTCTTAAAATTCATTGGATGGTTTCGTGAACTAGTTACTATTCTGTATCACGGATTATTTAAGAATTTAACCTGTGTCGTTGTCTGCACATCCAGCTTATCTAAGCTAAAATATTTTTGGTGTTTAACCCGCATCACCAATACGAGGCTTGTGTATGATTACGTAGAGTACTTTTCGTCACTAGAGAATCGTTCAATAAAAACTGTGGATAGTGGAAAAACATTTGATACTGAATTTTATAAATATACGGATGCACTAATCATCATTAGTACCTATCTGGAGCAACATGTGAATAGGATGAAATCTAAAAAACCCTATATCATGGTGCCCCCCATTATTGATTTTGAGAAGTTTTCAATAATCGATAACAAACCCAAGGAATCTGACTACTTTCTGTATTGTGGTTCTACTTATTATCTAGATGTGGTTGAGTTTATCATGGAAGCCTACCGCAAAACTAATAGTCGCGACCAGGGCGTTTCATTATTTTTAATAGTAAACGGTTCAGCAGAGGTAAGAGCTAAAATTCAGGACTCTATAAAGGAAAACACGACCATCAAACTTCTTTCGCGGCTATCCTATGAAGATTTAATAGGTTACTACAAGAACGCAAAGGCACTTCTTATACCCTTGCAAGACAATCTGCAAGACAAAGCCCGCTTCCCTTTTAAAATCAGCGAGTATACAGCCGCTGGCCGGCCGATTATAACTTCCGATTTTGGGGCAGTTATTGACTATTTTAAGGATGGAGAAACCGCCTTAGTGGCAAAGACTGGTGACATTAATGATTTCTCAGCCAAACTCAGTTTTGTCCTCGAAAACCCAGAAAAATCTGAACAAATTGGGAGGAATGGTCACGAGCTAGGACTTCAGCATTTCAATTATAAAAGCTACTCAACAGCATTAACGAAATTGATTTCAGGAGTGCATACCTAGGTTAAAACGCTTTCAATATGAATTAAAAACACCGAAATAAATTTGGACCAGGTAAGCAAACGGTTACCCTGAACCTATTTTCGATTCTTGAATAAGATAAAATATTTCGTTTCATTTGCCACTTAAATCAAAAAATACTATATGAACGCATCAAGCGCTGCTCTCTTTGAAAAATTCAATAAGCTCAAAATAAGTGCAGGGAATCACTCCCCCAGCCTTACAACGCTGAAGGCAGAGATGCCAGAAATTGAAATCAAAGTGGATGCTTGTTTTCTGTCTAATCCATACGCCACCGAGTTGTTCCTTAAGTATTTCAAGAAAGAACTATTAGACACGGGAGAGATCAACAATGTGTTGGAGTTTTATCCTTCGCAGAACAATGAGATAGCCAATCTCGTTGGCCGTCACTTGCAGATTGACCCCTCCAGGATATTCATTGGCAATGGAGCAACCGAAGTTATACAGGCGATTATCCATCATTTCGTAAAGGATAAATTGATTGTTAACATTCCAACATTCTCACCGTATTATTCTTTCGCCCTTCCGGGTACTGAAGTTGTCTATTACGAATTAAAAAAAGAAGACAATTTCAGGGTTGATCCGGATGATTATATTGCGTTTGTAACAAAAAACAAACCTGATTCACTGGTCCTCATCAATCCTAACAATCCCGATGGTGGCTATATTCCTCATCAAGAAATAATAAGAATCATTGAAGAGTTATCGTGGGTTCCTACCATCATTATTGATGAGAGTTTTATCCATTTTGCTTTTGAAAACAGTAGCTTAAAGTTACCTTCCATTGCAAGTCTGCTTGATAAGTATCCCAATGTTCATATCGTCAAAAGTATGTCCAAGGACTTCGGCATCGCGGGCATTCGTTGTGGCTACGCGATTTTACCAGCAGAAAAAGTTACGCACCTCCTCAACACAGGGTATTTATGGAATTCAAGCGGCTTAGCTGAATACTTCTTCCGATTATACACTCGCAAAGATTTTATTGTGGAATACGAAGAGGTAAGAAAGAAATACATTACTGAATCACTGTTTTTTGTTACCGAACTTAATCGAATACCAAAGATTAAAGTGTATCCCACAAAAGCAAATTTCGTACTCGTTGAAATTCTTAACGGACAGACTTCCGATGAAATCGCCACTGAACTATTGTTAAACTATGGCATCTATGCAAGAAACTGTTCTGATAAAATAGGTTTACATGGCCAGTTCATCAGGGTGGCAACGCGCTACAAAGAAGAAAATGAATACATCATTAGCTCATTAAGAGATATTTTTAAATAATATCAAGTCGGTATTATTCCTTTTGTCAATCACGGCCACATAATAACTCTGAAATATGTTCTCTAAGTTAATTAAGTATTCTTTGATGTTAATTTACCTTTTTAAGAAAACAAATTTAAAAGGTTTAACATTTAAGAAAACAGACAACATCGTATGGATGAAAATCTGGGGCATCAAGTTTTTTAAAGAAGACGAGTTTGTCGATTACATGGGGGTGATGGATGCTCTTTCGAATAATGGAATAAAGTTTAACATCAGCATTACAAGTAAGATCGGTCATTTCTCCAATAAAAATATTTATTTACGCTACTCCAGAGGCCTGGATCCATTTGAATTTAGTAACTACACTCAAACCCTGCATTTTGTTTGCAAACAGCTAGAGGATCAGAAATGTAAAGTTTACCCGGGATCAAGCGAAGTATTGTATTGGGAAAATAAAGGGTTCATGACACAGAAATTTTTTGAACACAATATATCTACCCCAAAAACATTCTTAATTACCAGCACCGATGAAGTTAACACTATAGATTTATCGTATCCCTACTTAATTAAAGAAGAGCATTCATCTTCGTCTGATGGCCTTCATAAAATCACTAGTAAAGAAGATATAGACAAATTCTTTGCAGGGAATGATTATTTCTCAGGAAGTAAATTCCTAATTGCTCAGGAACTTTTGGAAATGAGACGGGATCTGCGCGTAATTCTGGTAGGCGATAAGGTGGCCCACTTCTACTGGCGTATAAACCGATCAGACAAATGGAGACCCACAGCATCATCTTTTGGTAACGATATCGATTTTGGTTCCTTTCCTGAGCAATGGAGAGAATTTATTATCGAGCAATTTCAACGATTAAATATGACCACCGGTGCGTTTGATATTGCCTGGAAAAACGATGACCTTTCTACAACCCCTTTAATCTTAGAGGTTAGCCCTAACTATCAACCCAACCCAGGTGTTGATTTGAGTAAGAGAAATATGTCTTACGCTGAGTATAAGGATAAATTGCTCTTCCGTGATTCGTATACCAACAGATTTGTTGATATCGTTTTTTCGATAATCAATGATCAAGTTAAGTATCTTCAGAAATTTGCCAAGTAATGTAACTTTCATCAATCGATGAATGAGTAGAGAATAGATTTCATATTCCATTCAATTTTCCTAAATCGCCCTAGGAACAAACACTGAACGATGGTAGCTGATTTACCTTAGTATTAAATGAGCGTACTGAATCTACTGAACTTAAAAAGCTTCAAGCATATCAAAGGACTTCATTTTATGAGCGGGTCATTCAACGACTGATCACACTAATAATATAAGATCTAATCGTATACAACAACAAGTTAGATCCTGATTTCCATTACCATAAGTAGTGGTGTTGAATAGGCTTCGCGATCAAGTCCAAAGTATTCAAGACTTTCTGAGGCTCACCATTTTCTCAGGTGCTAAAAATAAAAAAGAGTTTAGTGAAATACATTTCACTAAACGGTTGATGTTATTGTAAACTAAAGATGTGCCTGAATCTTGGACCCTATCAGCCAATTATTCTTTTATAAATCGTTGAACCATCAGCAAAGTGTTTTGTCTTGCCAGGAGTACGTATGGCCCTTGTACAAGACTTCTCACATCTAGTGAGTTATCGGAGCTCGTCACTACTTTTGAAGTTATCAATCGACCTAGCTGATCATAAATCTTTACTTCAATCAGAGACTCTGAGGCAAAATCACTCCAATCGATTTGAATAACTTCCTTAGCTGGGTTAGGATAGATAGCTGAACGACCAGACATGATTCGTTGCTCAATCCCGGTAATCACAATGGCCGATGCTTCTGAAACAGCACTTACACATCCATTCGAAGTTACCTGAACAGTGTATGAACCACTTGCAGATACCGTGAGCGTTTTACCAGTTACACCCGTAATTACTACATTATCCTTGAACCATTGATTGCCGATGTTACTACTGGAGGTAAGTGTTGGCGTATCCGTAGATACATTTGATACCGTGATCACAGGCTTCTCTGGAGAAGGAGATACCGTTACTGTAGCTGTGGTATTGCTGCATCCAGTTGCTGTTGATGTAAAAGTGAATGTTACTGTACCGGCCGAAACACCGGTGATTAATCCGGTAGTACTGTTAATAGTTGCTACACCCGGTGTGTTGCTAACCCATGTACCACCAGCTGGGCTGGAAGTCATCGTGGTGCCTGAGCACATTGTCGCTAATGATGTAGTCACTGTTGGAAGTGCATGTACTGTAATGGATGATGTGGTAACGCTGCAACCGGATACGGTCAATGTAAACGTGAAAGTAACAGCGCCTGCTGAAATCCCGGTGATTAATCCAGCGTTATCGATTGTGGCTATACTTGGATCGTTGCTCACCCACGTACCGTTTGTAGTCGGGCTTGCAGTCATCGTTGCACCTATGCACAATGAAGCTGATGGTAAACTCACAGACGGAACATCCGGTTGAGCATTGATTGTAATGATCGATGAAATCGGAGAAACACAACCCGAACCATTTTTCGCTGTTATGGTATAATTGCCAGCGATTAATTCAGTAAACACTCCTGTCGTATTGGTAAAGTCAGATCCATCTAAGCTGAATGACAAATCTGTAAGATCTGAGCTTACGGTAATCGTTCCTGTGGAAACAGAACAGGTAGGCTGAAGCGTGGCGCTCGCGATTGGGGATGACGGTGCGCCAACGGCTAAATCTATTGCTATCGAAGAAGATGGTGCTGATATACATCCAGCTGCGCTCTTTGCCGTTACGGTATAATCATTTGGTACTAATCCTGTAAATACACCCGTAGTATTTGAATAATCTGATCCATCAATACTGAACGTTAATCCGGTGACATCCGAACTTACGGTAATCGTTCCTGTGGCTACGGAACATGTTGGCTGGGCTGTTGCACTTGCTACTGGAGCTACCGGTGTGGCCGGTTGCGCAATGATGGTAATATCAGATGAAGCCTGTGAAATACAGCCTGCATCGTTCTTCGCAGTAACCGTATACGTGCCGTCAAACAACCCTGTAAACACTCCTGTGGTGTTAGTATAATCAGATCCATCGACACTAAATGTTAATCCGGTAAGACTTGAACTGACGGTAAGCGTTCCTGTGGAAACAGAACAGGTAGGCTGGGCCGTCACCGTTGCAGTTGGAGCGGAAGGCGCGGCCGGTTGAGCCGTGATCGTAAGATCCGATGAAGCCTGTGAAATACAGCCCGCACCATTCTTCGCGGTAACCGTATACGTGCCGGCAGTCAACCCTGTAAACACTCCTGTGGTGTTGGTATAAGCAGATCCATCGACACTAAAGGTTAACCCGGTAAGACTTGAACTTACCGTAAGCGTTCCCGTGGTTACTGAACATGTCGGCTGGGCCGTCACCGTTGCTGTTGGAGCAGATGGCGTGGCCGGTTGAGCAGTCATCGTAAGATCCGATGAAGCCTGTGAAATACAGCCTGCTCCATTCTTCGCAGTGACCGTATACGTGCCGGCAGACAACCCTGTAAACACTCCTGTGGTGTTAGTATAATCAGATCCATCAACACTAAAGGTTAACCCGGTAAGACTTGAACTTACGGTAATCGTTCCTGTGGCTACTGAACATGTCGGCTGGGCTGTTGCACTCGCGGCAGGGGCTACCGGTGTTGCCGGTTGAGCATTGATGGTAAGATCCGATGAAGCCAGTGAAATACAGCCTGCACCATTCTTCGCAGTGACCGTATACGTGCCGGCAGTCAACCCTGTAAACACTCCTGTGGTGTTGGTATAAGCAGATCCATCGACACTAAATGTTAACCCGGTAAGAGTTGAACTTACCGTAAGCGTTCCGGTTTCCAGTGAACATGTTGGCTGGGCCGTCACCGTTGCTGTTGGAGCAGAAGGCGTGGCCGGTTGAGCAGTGATGGTAATACCCGATGAAGCCGGTGAAATGCAGCCTGCGACATTCTTTGCAGTGACCGTATACGTGCCGGCAGCCAACCCTGTAAACACTCCTGTGGTGTTAGTATAATCAGATCCATCAACACTAAAGGTTAACCCGGTAAGACTTGAACTTATGGTAATCGTTCCCGTGGAAACAGAACAGGTAGGCTGAAGCGTGGCGCTCGCGATTGGGGATGACGGTGCGTCAACGGCTAAATCTATTGCTATCGAAGAAGATGGTGCTGATATACATCCAGCTGCGCTCTTTGCCGTTACAGTATAATCATTTGGTACTAATCCTGTGAATATACCCGTAGTATTTGAATAATCCGATCCATCAATGCTGAATGATAATCCGGTGATATCCGAACTTACGGTAATCGTTCCTGTGGAATCCGAGCAAGTTGGCTGAAGTGTTGCACTCGCTACAGGGACTGATGGTGCCCCACCCGTAGCAGGATTTATTGTTATCATAGCTGAACCCAGTGAAATACATCCTGCCACACTTTTTGCCGTTACCGTATAATCGCCAGAAACCAATCCTGTGAATAAACCCGTAGTATTCGTGTAATCCGATCCATCAATACTGAATGTTAAATCGGTTATGTTGGAGCTGACCGTAATTTCACCCGTTGCCACAGAACATGATGGCTGTGATGTTGCACTCGCTATTGGGGCAGACGGCAATGTATTTACGGTTACGGTTGACTTATCTGCCATCTCTAAACTGCATGACGTTGCAGCCAAGGTAGCTAACACATTATAAGTCGTGGTAAATGATGGATTTACAGGGAATTTAATATCACTTCCAGTGCCTGCCACTGCTGTACCTACCAGCGAGTCATCATTATCTGCACGTAATTGATAATTAACTCCGGATACAGATCCCACTAAGGTAATATTGACAGACGTACCCAGACATGTACTTGGGTCAGTCACCACTTTTTCAGCTGGCAACGCATTAGCGGTTATTATTGTGTTAGTAAACGCTGAACCTCCATTACCATCATAGATAGTAACGGTGTAGGTGGTTGTGGTGGCTGGAGAAGCTATTGGATTGGCCACGTTAATTGCACTCAGCCCCGTAGCTGGACTCCATGTGTATACAATTGTCGATGTTCCTGTTGCGGTAGTCGAGAGTGGTACATCCGTGCCAGAGCAAACTGATACCCCACCTCCGGTAATGATAACGGTAGGATTTGCTCCAGTAATACCGGTAAACACAGATGGTTCACCAGTGGCAAGAATGGCTCCTGCTGCGGTAAGAGAACCATTAAGAGCGGTGAACTTTTTCCAGCCATTAGTAACTTGATTGAATGTTCCGGTTAGTTGGCCGGCAACGGTATTACCTACAATTCCAATCAAGTCTTGGGCAACGTAGCTTGCGGTAACGGTAGCCACGCAGTTTGATATTCCACTTTGCGAAATATTCCAATAGCGTGTCAAGTAATCAGTAGTTGAACTATTTGAGTGGAATTTATCATCCACCACAGATGCGCCAATATAAGAGCCTGAAAAAGCACTCGCTGCTGTAACATTAACAGTAACAGGAGTATACTCTACAGTTCCGCTAGCATCTCCAATTGGAAATGTAAAACTCCCAACCGCATTGAAATTCTTTCTTAATTCCCCACTACCCGAAGTAATGATCATTTTTGTTGCTGATGGGCTAGCGATAACAAGATTGGATGCAGCATCTAAAGTAAGGTTGTTATTCGCCAAATCAAGATTACCACTATTTAATGTAAGGTTTCCTGCAACTGAAGTGTTTCCATATAGTAATGCGTTTCCTGTAGGTTGATTCAGGAACAGATTGCGGTAAGTACCTGGTGTAACCTTAGGTGACGCACCATTATAATTGACCGTGTTAGGTGTTGCCGCAGCATTGATCTGGGCAAGTGTTGACGTTGATCCGCCATTAATAGTTAAAATGGAATTAGTGGTTTGGGATAGTGTACCACCGCCTAAAAGAGAATTTCCAACAGTAAGGGTAATTGTATTGATCCCATTTCCATTGGTAAGTAATGAGTTATCACCGATCGAAAGATTACCTCCAATGGTTAAATTAGTCGTAGTGGTTGTAGTGGATACAGTACCACTTAGAGTAAGGTCTCCTGAAATGGCAGAGGTTGAAGTGTTCAGAGATTTTACACCACTCCCGGATAAAATCAAGTTTGAATAATTTGCACCTTTTATGGCTTGATTACCTCCTGAATAATTCACAGTATTAGTGGAAGAGGAAGCGCTGATTACCGCGATCGATGTGGTTCCACTTACATTAAGTGTTGAATTCAAACCTTGTTGTAAGGTCCCTCCACCGCCAAGGTCCGTAGAAACGTTGAGGGTGCCATTATTAGTGAGGATAAAGGTGCTTTCAACTGACACATTGGATATGTCAAAAGTTCCATTAATCTGCGAATCGTTCACAAATAGATACTGACCAGTACCAGATGTAAATGTGCCATTATTCGTTATGCCAGCAACTATCCGTGCATTTTCACCAAAGGAGTTATTCCATGTTCCTCCTGATGCAATGGTAAGAAGCCCACCAAATGTTTTGGTGCCCGCAGTAGAGGTTGAGAAAATAAAATTACCCGCTATCGTTGTTGTTCCTGTTACCGTTAAATTATACCCAATTACCGTGAACGAAGTTCCACTGCCAATGGATAAATTACCACCGACTGCTAAATCATAGTTAGCCAACACGTTGGCGCTTGCACTTGTAACTAAATTATTGAAACCAACAGGTGATACTGTTCCTGAAATGGTCTGCGATGTGCCATTGAAAGTTACAGTGCCAGAACCAGCCGTAAATGTTGCGGTTGATCCATTGCGTGTAAAGTTCCCTCCGATAGACGTATTGGTACCTGCCGTATAAACTCCGGATGTTAAGGTCATGTTACCTGAAACAGTAAATGAAGATGGTGCAACAAAGTCACCTGAAGTTTGAGTAAATGCTGAGGCATTAATAGACGTAACGCCTCCTGCTGTTGTTACGGATTGGCCTGTCGGTTTATTAATGATTAGCCCCTGAAAGTTTTGAGTGGATGAACTTCCATCAATTACCTGTGCCCCGGCTCCATTAAAAGAAATTTGAATTCTGCCTGAAGCAACTATAGCGTTGAAGGTACCATTATTGGTAAAATCTCCTCCGATACTAATGCTGTGAAGTGCGGTACCATCATTGGTTAAAATTCCCCCGGAATTAATTAATAAGAAGTTTGATATTACCAATGCTCTGTCTGAGGAAGATCCACTTCCCATAGTCAGAGTTCCGTTTAAAGTTAAGGAATGGCTTAATGCAGGGGATACCAAAACATACGGACTTCTTATGACTACATTAGACCCGGCAGCAATAACAACGTCATCAGCCGAAGTAGGAAGTACACCTCCAACCCACGTTGATGGTGAGCTCCAATCACCTCCTATGGAGGTACTGCTAATTTGCGCAATTGAAAAATGGGCTAATAAAAATAAGAAGATCGTTAAGGGAAGCCTTATTTCCCGTGAAAAGTAGGGGGGTAAGACAACTTTCTTTTGTTTTAAAAGAGTAGATAAAATTGTCATCTTTTTTGGAATTTTAGTCAAAATTCAGTTTGTCAACAAGTGTTCATAAAACTAGCGTTTTAAGTTTACTTCTCTTAAACATATTACATTAATTTAATCTCTGTTAACATAATATCCCTTTCACGGGCCTTACTTTATACTCAAGTTACTCCCGGCTTCTGCATTTCAATCCTTTAATGCTTTTTAACAAAGGAATCTGCAAACTATTTAAAAGGGTCTTTGCTATAAAGTCCAATCCTTTTTTCAGCTTCTGTTTTTCTCGATAACATTTCCGGAAATTGAACATAAAACCTTCCTATTATCTTACTTTGCTTGGATGAAGTAAGCAAGGAGATCGGTTGCTTGACTAATTTAGAAGATAGGTTATTTTCCATTTGAGGCATTTTTTAGTGTGAATGCAACCCTGTCGGAAATTTTATGCCACTACAACTTCGGTCTAAATCCGACATAAAACAATGATTTACAGAAACTTACTTCTTATTTTGGGAATGAAAACCATAAAAAAGGCATTTAGAAATTCTTTAAAGTCGCTGTTAATGGTGCTTAGTTGTGTGAAAATATACTTTAACGACAAAATGCGCGAAAATCTTACGTCAATAGGTTAATCATCGATTTAGCAAGTCTTTAGATATATTTTTTCCATTTCTTTGAACCATAAATTATTGAAAACAATAAAAATCATGGAAAAAAGTAAAGCTACGTCTATAGTTGACACTGAATCCAATGACCTTATTAGTCAGTATTTTGAGCGAGCCAGATCTTTCGGAGTTATAACTGTTATGGCTCTCTTCTACACTGCCCTAATTGCCATCTTTAGTTTAGCCTGATTAATTTGAATATGATTTGTTCGTTGATGGTTCCAATCAACGAACAAATCATCATTTAATCTGATCAAGGATTTCCCTGATGCAATCCTGCACACTTTCTCCATTCCAGGGAAGAGCAAGTTTAACCTTATCCCTTCTCTTATCGATACTTTGCAAATATGCTTTGTCGTAGTAGGTGAGCAGTATATCAATGGTAGCAGCCATATCGCCTTGAAGAAGTTTTTCTTTGGCCGTATTATAGTGCTGTCCACCAAGTCGTTTCACAATTTTACCCATAATCTCTAAAAACGCTTCACGGTCAGCGGGTCCATACTCATTTACCAATCGCTGAATACGAATTTCTTTTGAAACCTCCATTTGTACCAAAGGACTTTGATGCATTGTTTTCCAGAAATCTGCGGGTAGAAATATTTTCCCAATCGCTATGGATTCGTCCTCCACCCAAACTCGTTTAGAAAGATCAAGTGTTAATATCTCCTCAAACAATTCGTTTTGAAATTGTTCGGATGTGGGTTGAGGCGGCATTAATAAACCTCCAAATGCCGAACCCTTGTGGCAAGCTAAATCTTCCAGATCGAGAACTTGCTCACCATGTTCTTTTAACGCTCTTAGTATTTCACTTTTTCCGCTCCCGGTGCAGCCTGTCAGCAAAATGACCTGAAAGGGTTTTTTGAAGGACTCTAAAGACCTGCTCCTATATTCTTTATAGCCGCCCTTCAAGGTATGCGACTTTACACCCGCCATACTTACAAACTGGCTAAAGTTATTCGAGCGCATACCACCGCGCCAGCAATGCACGAGCAATTCTGATCCCTGAGCAACCTGCTCGGCTTCATTTACAATATCCAACAGCCTCGGGCCAACCAATCTAAACCCAGTTTTGATAGCTTCTCTCTGTCCCTTCTGCTTATAATCTGTACCTACCTGCACACG
The DNA here is from genome assembly GCA_947470895.1 of Bacteroidota bacterium. Classification (GTDB taxonomy): domain Bacteria; phylum Bacteroidota; class Bacteroidia; order Cytophagales; family Cyclobacteriaceae; genus ELB16-189. The sequence continues at coordinate 23,803 of CANIVF010000004.1, read as the reverse complement.
TTCTTCATTATTTAGCAATGGAATATTGATCGCATTCCGGATATGACCGTCTTGAAATTCACCCTGAGAACGCACATCAATAACGGATAGTTGCTTACGTAACGAAAGGAAATCTTCAATGGAGATGATCATCGTTCAAATTTCGCGAACGATGATCAGGTTAACTAACCATGACCGGCTTAATCATTAAAATTAATTGTCACGCTGGTCGCAATTCCTACACGTAAACCATTTTCAACATACCTGCCATCGCGGAAAGCAGCAGCAAATTCCAAGCGGAAAATGCGAAGAATACCTTCAAGACCATAACCCACTTCAGTATAATTTTGAGATGATGGGGTGGCCAGGTAATTCAGGAAAACATTTTCCGTAACTCCAAGCATCCGCACTTTTGGTATTCGTGTGACTAAAAATTTACGAAAATGATAATGCATGTTGGCCGAAAAATATTGGTCAGCTGTGCTGTTTTGATAATAGTCCAGAAGCCTGAAACTACCCACAGGATCGGATGTAATGAAATAGGTACGATTACCATTGAAATGCTTGTAGTCCATAAAATACATGTTGTCTTTGTTGAGAAACTTACCTGCCTGGAATGCCACATCCAGATTTCCACGGATTCCCATCTTCACCATGTGTTTAAACCCAACCTGAACCTGATCAAAATCAACTTCGCTATCGGCTACCCCTCTTATACCTTTCCGATAATTAAAAGTTATTAGTGGCGATGAACCTTCCACCCGCGATTTATTTCCATTCCGAATACGATACTTTTGCCAAGGTCTTGCTTCAAAAGTTACAGATCCTATAAACGCGCTGTTTGGATCAAAACTAGTGGATAGTAATTCAGAATTTACCGGAGCGTTAAGTGTATAATTTTCTTTACTTGTCTTAAAGAGGGTATAGTCTGTGGTGTTGAATAACTCCGATCGTCTGGCCCATGTCCAATTGGTTCTAAAAGTGTATCTATCATTGAAACGGATGGAATAATTCAAGTCAACAAAATTACGCTCATATAGCTTCATCCAGTTGTTACCCAACAGCAACGATGAAAATGTGTTGATGATGGGATGAACAGGAACTCCTGAATTAAACTGCTCCACGTATCGACCGCTCTCCAGAGTGAGTCGTTGATTTTTGAATCGATAATCTACCCTAAGTTTACCCGTTAACAATTCACGCGAAAAAGCATAGCGTGCAATGGGACTAATCTCCAAGCGCGAAGTCTCAGGTTTCCTACTTCTATCTAGTGTATCTCGCTTTACCCACCTCTTATAGAAGCTCACACGATAGATCAGATTGAATCCTTCCACCGTGTTGAATCCGCCATAGGGCATATGTATTCGAAAGTCCGATGTCTTGCCCATCTTATACGTATCACCGGTTACGATATCAAACACCTGAAATCCCTTCTTTCCTTTTTTTGATGATCGTAGTGTATCACCCTCGTCACGTTTTTTTTCTACTTCCGTGATACTATCGTTAACATGATAACCCCGCTCCTCTTCTTTACTCAGTGGTGTAGGGCGCATGTCCACCCAAAACGTTGAATCTTTTTTGTAGGCCAGCGAATCAACGGTGTAATTAGTTTCCATAATGACATCTGGCTCTTTTTGCTCCTTGATCTCCGCCTTTTCATATTCCTTCACGAGCTGATTGAGTTCTTTACTCGTTATCTCCTTACCCTCATTAAGTCGTTGCTGCAATTCCTGATTTTTCTTGCTGAACTTCTGCTCTACTTTTTTCGCCTCCTCCTTTTGAACCTTTTCGTCAACGACCGTCATCTCTACAATCAGTTCAGGATTTAGTTTAATCTTATATTCCTTCACAGTGGCCAGGTATTGTCCTTCAAACTCAAACCCGAACACTTTACCATCTACAACAAATTGCTGAGCCACCGGCAGCCACGCTTTGTCTTCAATAGGATTATATAATTGCTTGATATTAAAATGGACTCCCATCTTGCTGGCTTTCATTTCCAAACTGTGTATGCTCCACCAGTCCTCCACGATATAGATCATGCCCTCAAAAACATTATCGCCACGCGAGCGAGGTGTTACTTTAATTTTACTGATCTCATACTTTTGATCTTTGAATGATCCGAGATATTCAAACCGGTAATAAGAAAACGATTTTGGCGAAAGCGGAGAAACCGTTTCAGCAATTTCAGGTTGGTAGAAACTTCCAAATACATAAGCATTAGGAGCGGTGTTTTTATTACCACCATTGCTATACACTGCGATCACTTTTTCCTCAAACTTATTTGGCCTTGTGTATTTGATTTCACTTACGGACTCAGAAATAAAAACACGGTCTTTGGTGATCCCCTCCTTTTCAAGGGTCTTCTTCGCCAACCACGGAAAATCCTTTAGCTGACCTTTTCCCTTGATATAAACCTTCGCAGAATATTGGTCAACTTGTTGTGTGTGATACTTAGCTTTTGACATAGCCTTTCGCATAATGGTATATGCCGGGTCTTCGTTACCAGCCCTGACCACTACATTTTGCAACATCATGACGTGTGTTTTCATCGTAAGATTGATTTCGATAAAATTGTCACCTACGTCTACCACACGGCTTACCGATTCATATCCCAAATACTGGAACAGAACATCATAGCGTCCGGAAGGCAGAATAACTTCGTACTTCCCTTCGAAATCGGTGGCGCTGCCCGTGCCCGTTTGTTTAACAAAAATGGAGGCGAAAGCCAATGGTGAACCATCATCCGCTTTTATTGTTCCGCGAATACCGCCTGCATGGAGCGAGGCAGAAGCAGAAGCAGAAATGAATAAACTCAGGAGTAAAATAAATCTCATTATCCTCATAGACGTCAGGAAGCTGACCGAAGTTGTAATTCTCAAAAATAAATTACAGATAAAAATGCTTTAGCCGAATCAATTGTTCTACCGGTTCTGGAACGAGGTAGCGGATAGACTTATTGTTCCTTATGCAATTCCTGACATAAGTAGCCGATATGTCCAACAGCGGAGCCTCAATCATTTTTACGTTTTGATGACGTTTCAATTCTGAATTTGTTACATGCGGCCTGGGATAAACATATAATCCGAACTGGTCCAAAATCTGTTCGTGATTCTTCCACTTGACAAAAGTCTCGAGGTTGTCTTCGCCTATAATAACTTTAAACTCCTTGCTGGGAAATTTTTCGGTAAGGTATGCCAGAGTATGTATGGTAAAACTTGGCTTAGGTAGGCTAAATTCAACATCAGAAACTTCCAGTTTGTAATGATCTGCAATGGCAGCCTTTACCATGTCGTAGCGATCAAATTCGTGCAACAGTCCTTTACTGGGCTTGAATGGGTTTTGAGGGGAAACTACAAACCAGACTTTATTCAAATCAGTATTTTCGGCCATGATATTAGCGATAATCATGTGCCCGGTGTGAATCGGATTGAACGACCCGAAGAAGAGACCGATTTTCTGATTTGTATTCATTAAGGTTGTGCCTTAAACTGCTCGTACAGTTTTTGAGCTTCCTTCAGCGATGTCTTCAACTCTTCATTCACCAGCACCACATCAAATTTATCGGCAAAAGTCATTTCAAACTTTGCTTTGAATAACCTGCGCGACAGACTTTCCTCGCTTTCGGTTCCTCGCTCCTGTAATCTCTCTTTTAAAACTTCGATGGAAGGCACTTTTACAAAAATCGCCAAAGCTTTGTCTCCAAAATATTTCTTTAGGTTAATACCGCCTTTTACATCCACATCAAAAATTACATTTTTGCCTTCGTTCCAGATGCGTTCAATTTCTGTTTTCAGTGTTCCATAGAAATTACCAGCATAAACCTCCTCCCATTCGATAAATTCATGGTGATCAATTTTGTTCTTGAAATCTTCGGGCGTTAAAAAGTGGTAGTCCTTTCCATCTTGTTCCGTGCGCCCGCGTCTGTCGCGGGTAGATGCTGAAATTGAAAAACCCAGGTCTTTATTATTTTCAAGCAAATGTTTTACAATAGTGGTCTTTCCTGAACCTGAAGGTGCTGAAAAAATAAGTGCTTTACCGGCCATTAAGAAGGGTTGTTTTGACTGATCTGCATCTTAATTTGGTCAACCAAACTTTGTGGAGCTTGATCACCACAACATCTTGTCTTCACTAATTCTTTTATTGACATATCAAGATGGAAGGATTTAAAACATGGCATGCACGTATCCATGTGACTTTTGAAATAATCCTGCTGTTTTGCAGAAGCTTCTCCGTCAAGAATTAATTGGAGCATTTCCATGCAGTTGGGTTTACGCCCATCTGCAAGAATGAAGGGGTTGGAACTTGGTGTCATCGGCTAAACATTTTTGTAACCCATCGATTTTGCATAGTGAGTCAGTTTTTCTTTGAGCAAATTCCTGGCGCGATGAAGTCTGCTTCGCACGGTGCCAATCGGTATATCCAGAATCTTGGCCATTTCCTCATATTTGAATCCTTCCAGATCGCATAAAATAATGACGGTGCGAAAATCAACATCCAATGAGTTTAATGCATTGGAAATTTCATCACCAATCATATCCTTCAATGACTCCACTCTCAAATCAGGGGTGATCTGCCGATCGAACTCTTCTGAGTTGTAGTAGGTCTCTACCTCCTGATAATCCACCTTCGAAGGCTCTTTGGTCTTCTTGCGGTAATCATTGATAAAACTGTTTTTCAAAATCCGAAACAGCCATGCTTTCGCATTAGTTCCTTTTTGGAATGATGCTATAAAGCGATAAGCCTTAAGATAGGTATCCTGAACTAAATCTTTGGCATCATCGCGATCTAAGGTAAGGCGATAACCAAAGTTGTACATGGAGCTGATGTGAGGCAGGAACTCTCCATGGAAGACCTCGTTCTTCTCTTTTTCCGAATAGTGCTGTTTTGGAGTTTCTTCCATCGTGCAAAAGTCAAAAATAGTAAAAGAAGTGAGATAATAGTCTGGTAAATCGCATTCAATCTTAGGTGTATGGGGGATAAGGGCTTATTTGAAAATGCGTTTAAACTTTTTCCAACTTAATTTTAAAGTAGCCAGCCGAGTGCCTAGCGCTTCTGAAAAAACTGGCTGGAGGAAGTCCTTCTTAATAAAAACTGTATCGCTTAGATCTTTGTACCAGGTAACATAATTTTCACTCAACATCCACGACTCAATCTCCTTTATAAATGGATTGGTGTAATACTTACCATGAGTTTCAATGGATATTACATTAGGCCTGCTGATCAGGTGTTTTATAACATACCACTCACCACCCTCAATATCCACGCTAAGTAAATCAATGGTTCCATCATCAATTTCAGAAAACTTGAGGCAGGGCACCTCAAAGGTATTCTCTTCACTCACTTTATATTGATCATTCACAATCGCTGGGCTTGATGGCAATTGCGTGACAAAAGTTGACGCTGCTGCCTTTGACAATTTAATTACACCACTTTCATCCCAAACAGCAACAGGCCACACTTTTATGGAGTATCCCGAAAAATATTCATTAATCTTTTTCACCGTGTCCGGATCAGCTTCTACCAGCGTTGCTTTTACACCGTCTTTTATAAAATCGATAATGTTAGATGTTTCTGGCAAGTATACTCCCACTTCGCACACATGTTTAAATGGTACGTTTCTCTTTTTTAGTCGTGCGTATATTAACTTGTTTTCCCTGGTATTCATGGTTCTCTAAATGATCTTATAATTTTTGTATTCACCGATGCGATAACCAATAAGAGAACTAATCAATCTCTTAACCTTCTCTTTGGTTGAATATTTTTTTCGTGAGATATCGTGATCAAATTTCCAGTTCTTTCTTTCAATACGTGGCAACATTACTTTGGGATGACTTTCTTCAAACCGTTCTAAAGAACTTGAATTTCCATAATCAAATTCCTGATCGGCAACCACGTTATTATTTATCCATAAATCATTCCGATAGAACGTATACCAATTATTAATTTTCTTTTGCATAAGACGAGGGTCCTTGACCCACCCATAGTGATAAATGTACGCGTCAATTAATTTGACCCACAGCTTTACGTTTGGTTTTTTTCTGAAACCCTGCGCATCCTTGTAGGAAAAAATATGCTTATTGTTTTTGATCACTCTGATCTCTCTCCTATACCACCGCCAGGATTCTCCGACATAATCATAGGAACCGTAAAAATGTTTGTAATTAAACAACAGGCCATCCACTGATTTGTCATCTTTGAAACGAATCATGGCATCACGAACGATTTCGTAATATTTTTCATGCAAAACCTCGTCTGCCTGAATATAAAAACACCAGTCTGAATCAGTAGATATGGCCTGGAATGCTTTGTCAGTCTCTAACGCAAAGGTTCTTCCTCCTTCGCGAAGAGTATCATCCCACACGGTTTCAATGATTCGTATTTTATCGGATGGAATATTTTGTATGAGCTCAAGGGTAGCATCATCCGATTTGCCAACGGCCACCACAAACTCATCACAAACAGGCAATACAGAGGTGATCGCCTCCACCACGGGATAATCGTTGTTGACCGCATTTCTAATGATGGTAAAACCACTGACTTTCATATGAAAACCTTCAAAAACTGTTTACTGCAGTTTTCATTTTTTTAAATTTCTTACTGTAAAATTGATCAACTCGCTGCTTAACCTGATCCACGGTTATAGCTTTCATGCACAAACAGGGTGCGCCACCTCGGCAACTATTGCACTCAATATCATGGACCAGGTGTGATGCGTTTTTTCCCACTGGTCCCCATCGTCCGGGATGTAAGGGTTTAATAGGAGGAAATAACCCTACCGTATATTTACCTAATGCCGAAGCAAGGTGTAATACTCCTGTGCTTGAGGCTACCAAACCATCGGCCTGCCTGATGAAAGCGTTAAGTTCTTGCAGGCTAAGCTTTCCCATAAGATTAGTTATACCTGGCGCAGCCAATAATTGAGGGAAAGCTTTTTTTATCAAATCCTCTTCCTCTTTTAACCCTGTAATGAAAACTGAAAATTCTTCTGATGGCAAGCTTTTTATTAACTGCAGGTAATTTTCAAGATCCCACTCTCGTGCATGACCCTTGGACTTGGGATGTATGATAAGATTAAATTTTCCCTTACTGATCAAGGATGAAAAATCAAACTCCGCATCCTTCAATCCATAAAAAGGAATCATCTCGCTGGCGCTTAAATCCCTATTCAGCTTAAATGGCTTCAGCAACTTGAAGTTTAATTGGCTTTCATGCAGAGTTGACTTAAATCGGCTAAAATCTACCAAATGATTGCAATAAAGCCAGTTATACCATCGATGTGCAGTAGATACTCTTCGCTTAATCTGCACAGCCTTAGCCATTTTGGCTAGCTCCTTATCCGGATATACAAATATGATGGTATCTGCTCTTACCATGGCGAGCAAATGAGGATCTTGAAGCACTTCTTCTCTATCCAAAAAATGGTCGACAAACTCGCAATTGGCAATGATCGGCTGGGTATATTTTTTTCCAATGAACGTGATCTTTAAATCCGGTATCATTGATTTTAAATATCCCGCCAAAGGAAACGTAAGAATTACATCACCAAGGTTATCGGTTCTACTTATAATCAGTCGTTTTCCAATAGCCTGTTTGTGATTGGCTTCGTATAATTTGGCGTATTTATAAAAAACATGATTGGCAACAGCCATGGCAACCATTAACCCTTCAAAGCCATCAAGCAATCCACGTTTAAGGAAGTAGCTCTTAAGGAAAGCAAAGGATGTGTGGGCCATGATGCGCAAAGCAGAACTTGATCTTCTGCCTACGTTTTCTCCTGCAAATATGTTGGAGTAGCCCTGAATTTTGGATAACGTTTCTGATGCATCCACATAGGCACGATGCAGTAAATCACCTTTAAGGTGCATGGCCTTAACACCTCTTTTCAATACCACTTTATCATGCGGATTCTCTCCGCCCCACAATCCTTTTCGTTTATTCCACAACCTTATTTTTTGATCGGGATACCAGCTGCCATGACGTATCCATTTACCCCCATAATTCGAGAGCCTATTCATCCGATACGCTTCAAATAACCAACTCTCCTTAACGGCAAGAATTGACTTGGTTAACTCTTCCGAAAGATATTCATCGGCATCCAACGAAAGAACTATGTCAAATGAAGCCTGGGTTACTGCATAATTTTTCTGATCAATGTGGCTCTTAAAGGGATGCTTCACTACTCGTGCGCCATTCTCCAATGCGATGTCGCAGGTTCGGTCAGTAGAGTATGAGTCGATTAATACAATTTCATCTACTACGGAAACAATCGAATCAATACAGCGAGCAATATTGCGTTCTTCATTATAGGTGATGATGACTGCACTGATCTTAACCATGCTGTTTTTTTCAATCAACCACAAATTTCTGCTTAATTATACTTCTTACCAAAAATGAGTTTTAAAAGAAAAACCCAACATTTTTTACCATGCGGATCATTCCTTTGATGAAACAGGGTGCATTATTTGGCTGCCAGCGCACTACTTGATTTTATCATAGTAATAAACTCTATTCGATAGCCATTTAAATCGGTCCCACGGGAGCTTTGTGCCAACTGAATAGCTTCCTGAAAAGAAAAGTCTTTTACATATTCAGAATCGCGAAGAAGCATTCCAACAGCGGCCACAGACGCTGACCATCTGAAATTATCAGAGGTTTTTGACAAACTGATATTTTCGTCCATCATCGGATGCACAAGTAATTTACTCACATTGCCGTCAGGCTTTTTGTAACGGAACTTTACGGTCATCACTTCATCGGTATGCGTGGCCAATTCGGTGTTGCTCAATTTTTGATATTTAAACTCGTCCACCTTTAAAAACTCGCTATGAACGCCCGTTGGTATAATTTCATAAAGTGCGGTGACCGAATGGCCCGAACCCAACTCTCCGGCATCTTTCTGATCATCATTAAAATCCTCATCATCCAACAAACGGTTTTCATATCCTATCAACCGATATGACTTCACTTTGGCAGGATTAAATTCAATCTGAAGTTTTACATCTTTTGCAATGGTGAATAAGGTGCCACCAAACTCAGTCACTAAAGCCTTCTGTGCCTCTAGCATAGAGTCAATATAGAAGTAGTTTCCATTACCCTTATCGGCTAATGTTTCCATTTTTGAATCTTTGTAGTTGCCCATCCCAAATCCTAAGACAGTAAGAAAAATACCTTCTTTTCTCTTTTGCTCGATCAAACGCTCCATATCGTGATCACTTGATTCACCCACATTAAAGTCCCCATCAGTAGCCAACACAACCCGATTGTTCCCATGCTCCAAAAAATTTTGTTTTGCCATCGAATAAGCCAGTTTTATACCAGCACCCCCTGCCGTTGAACCTCCTGCTTCCAGATTTTGTAACGCATCAATAATGATCTTCTTATCCGCACCTGAAGTAGATGGCAAAACCAAACCTGCAGCACCTGCATAAACCACAATAGCTACTCGATCCTGCTCACGAAGCTGCTGTACCAACAACTGAAATGATGATTTTAACAAAGGCAATTTGTTTGGATCGGCCATGGAACCAGAAACATCAATTAAGAATACCAGGTTTGTTGCGGGCAGATTCTCCTGAGGTATGTTCCTGCCCTGAAGGCCAATGTGTACTAATTTGTGTTTGCTATTCCAGGGGGCTATTGAGATTTCAGTATTGATGGAAAAAGGATCTTCTCCCGTTGGTTGTGCATAGTCGTATTCAAAGTAGTTAATCATCTCTTCGATGCGAACGGCATCTGCAGGAGGGCGCTGGCCTTGTGTAAGAAATCTTCTCACATTACTATAAGAAGCCGCATCCACATCAATAGAAAAAGTAGAGAGCGGAGTTTTTCTTGTATCATGAAAACCATTCTCTTGGATACCTTTATATTCTTCTGTAGGATAGCTTAGTTGGTTTGAATTGCCCACTACAGGAGCAGATTTTACTCCTCTCCTGGTTGAGGAATTTCCTCTAATCCTAATACCTGATACCTTACCTTGCATTCCATAAGAGGTAACAACCACCTCACTCAATTGAGCTACATCCATGCTCATGGATACATCGTGTATGCTTGAAGTGCCGATGGTAACTTCTCGTGTTACAAATCCAACAAAAGAAAAAATTAACGTGGCCTGATTTTCGGGCACTAGTATGGAATAAAATCCATTGGAATGAGTCACCGTACCAATTAACGTTCCTTTCACTAAAACATTTACGCCCGGCAATACATTGCCATCGTCCGCATCAGTTACTTTTCCCGTGATCGTTCGATCCTGCGAAAGCGATACGCCTGAAACAAAAAGCCCCAGAACAATAAACATGAACATCTTTTTCATAAGTGTGGTGTTTAAATTTTTCTCTATGATTCATTCCTTTCAGGATTTCCATAAAAACATTTAAAAAAAATTAACTTGTGGGATTGTTTACATCGTGACTGACCAGGAATTAATTATTCGCTACAAGACCACCGGAGAGCTCACTCCTTTGGGTGAACTGTTTTCGCGCTATCAGTCGTTGATGTATGGCGTTTGCCTCAAGTACTTCCGCGATCGGGATGATGCTAAAGATGCCGTGATGCAACTCTTTGAAAAACTTTCCACGACTCTAAAAACACATGATGTAGAAAACTTTAAAAGCTGGCTTTATGTAACTACCCGAAATCACTGCCTGATGCAGATCAGGGCCGCAAAAGGTAAATTAACGGAAGAATTATCTTCCTCCCTTATGGAAAATAGTCTTTTGTTGCATCAGGAAAATGATATTGAATTGGAGGAAAATTTAGCCCAATTAGAAAAATGCATCGAAAAATTGATTGAAGAGCAAAAGCAATGCGTGCAACTCTTTTATCTTCAGGAAAAGTGTTACAAAGACATTACACAACACACTGGCTTCGATTTGAACCAGGTAAAAAGCTATATTCAGAACGGAAAACGAAATTTAAAAAATTGTATGAAGCGTAATGATTGATTGGGAAAACGATATTAAACGATACCACCGAGGTGAAATGACCCCTGAGGAAGAGCATGCGTTTGAGAAAAGGGCATTGCAGGATCCTTTTCTGGCCGAAGCACTCGAGGGATCATCGCTCGTCTCATCGCAGGAATTTTCAGATGATCTGGCTGACATTCATAAAAGACTTCAACAAAAAATAAAAAAGAAGATCTGGCTATGGCCATTGCGCATTGCCGCATCAGTGGCTTTGATTATACTTTCATACTTCGCCATCACACGCCTATTTGAAAGAGATCTGAATCAGGATTTAGCCTTGCAGAAACAAGAAATTCCTGAAGGGAAACAGCAACTAACTGAATCGATCGATGAATCTGTACAACAACAGTCAGAAAAAAATAAACCAACCATCGATCAGCAATCTAGTGATCGTGGAAAACAGAAATCAGCTTTGACAAATGAACGCGATGAAATCAATAAGAAGGATATAACCTCTCTACAACCCGTTGGTAACCCTTCATTAAACGAAGGGCCAATTAAAGATAGTATTTCGCGAAAAGAACTAACACTTGCGTTGATAGAGAGTGAGAAAGTGGCAATCGCAGAAGAAAAAATCCTGAAATCAAAAACGGAAACCCAACAGTTTTCCTTAAACGAAAAGAAAGCTTTGATGCAAAGCAACCCAAACAGGCTTGTTGTTCAAGGGAAAGTTCTTTCTGCCGAAGACTATACTCCTATTCCTGGTGTAAACGTGGTGATAAAGGGAACGAATCAAGGTACCGTAACTGACATGAACGGAAATTATAAATTGATAACTGCTGGGGACGCTAAACTTATTTATTCTTTCATCGGTCTACAAACGCAGGAAGTTGATGCAAAAGACCAAAGTGAGATTAATGTAAATCTGCAAACAGACGCTTCACAACTCAGCGAAGTGGTCGTTACCGGATATAGCCCTTACACCAACGATGAAGCTCGGGAACCTGTCATTAAATTGGCCGAACCAGCTGGGGGAAAAAAAGCTTACGATAAGTATTTAAAAACCGGTTTGGTTTATCCCAGGCAAGCATTGGAAAATAAAGTCAAAGGTAGAGTAACCATAAGCTTCACTGTAAAAACAAATGGTAGCCTGGACGAATTTAGTGTAGTGAAAGGTCTTGGTTATGGATGTGAACAAGAAGTCATTCGCTTAGTTAAAGAAGGTCCAAAATGGTCGCCCACCACTGAGGACAGTGTGCCGGTTGAAAGTGAGGTTCGGGTTCGAGTCAAATTCGCTTTGCCTGATTAGGCTGGCAAAACTACCTCGCTGAAATTATGCGAGCGGTCAGACAATATACTTCTGCAATTCATTATTCTTTTTACTTTTAGGGAATTCTTTAATTCCAATTTAACCTGATCGCATGAGCTTATTCATTAAAAAACCCCTCGAACAATTGATGGCGGGTGCCGGAGATTCTGACACAGGACTAAAGCGCACACTTGGCGTTGGAAACCTGATTGCCTTAGGCATAGGTGCCATCATAGGAGCCGGTCTTTTTGTTCGCACGGCTGCTGCTGCCGGTGAGGCCGCAGGTCCAGCCGTAGTGGTTTCATTCATTATTGCAGCGATCGGTTGTGCCTTTGCAGGATTATGCTATGCCGAGTTCGCCTCGATGATTCCTATTGCTGGAAGTGCTTATGCCTACGCATATGTAACTATGGGTGAGTTTATGGCCTGGATCATTGGATGGGCACTTGTACTGGAATATGCGCTTGCATCAGCCACGGTGTCCATTGCATGGAGCGAATACCTAAACAATCTCCTGGGGGGTGCCATACCCTATCAATGGTCACACTCACCGTTCGAAACTTCGTTGAATGGAGTAAGTGGTATTATTAATTTTCCGGCTTTATTCATTTTGGTAATTCTCACGATGATCTTAATCAAAGGAACAAAAGAATCTGCCAACCTAAATGCTATTATCGTTTTTATAAAGGTGGCTATCGTTCTCTTGTTTATTGCTCTTGGCTGGGGATTTATCAACGAGGCAAACTATACTCCGTTTATGATTCCCGAAACCATGCCCGGTCATGAAGATTGGAATACACACGGATGGGGTGGCGTTCTCGGTGGCGCAGGCATCGTATTCTTTGCCTTCATTGGTTTTGACGCTGTATCAACGGCCGCTCAGGAAGCAAAAAATCCAAAGCGCGATATGCCAATAGGTATTTTAGGATCGCTGGTGATTTGTACCATTCTATATGTTTTATTCTCTTATGTTTTAACCGGTGTTGCCAATTGGGAAGAGTTTAAAACAGCAGGCAAAGAAGCATCTGTAGCCTACGCTATTCAAACCTACATGCACGGCTATGGCTGGCTGGCTAAATTGATTACCGTTGCTATTTTAGCAGGATTCTCCTCGGTTATATTGGTTATGCTCATGGGCCAATCCCGTGTGTTTTATTCTATGTCGAAGGATGGTCTTGTGCCAAAAGTATTTTCAGAATTACACCCTAAGTTCCGCACTCCGTTTAAAGCAAACTGGCTTTTATTAATTTTTGTAGGCGCCTTTGCGGGCTTTGTTCCTGGCAGTGTTGCCGGTGACCTTACGAGCTTCGGAACTTTGTTCGCCTTCGTGCTGGTATGTGTAGGCATTTGGGTAATGCGTGTGAAAAATCCTGAGGCAGTTAGGCCTTTCAAAACACCACTAGTTCCGCTGATTCCAATTCTCGGCATCATAGTATGTTCGGGAATGATTGTCTCCCTGGGCAAAGAAACTCTGATCTCTGCCTTGGTTTGGATGGTGGTGGGATTATTTATCTATTTCCTCTACAGCAAGAAAAACAGCAACCTGAGAAAGGGAATTAATAACGATAATTAATTAATTACTTCGCTACTGATCGTAAGCGTGAGGCCGGAAAGTTGGGTGCGATACTGAGCCAACGGCCTCCATGCTGGTCCTCCGGATGGATTGCCATCTGAAAAATTGAAGTTCGAATTGCAGCAAGGGTCGATCATAAATAATCCTGAAGTGTGAATATTGACTGTGGCACATGCCTCGTTGGGGCGAAATGAGCAGTTGCGTTCATAGGCCAAGTAGGTTGACGAATTCGCTCTGTAAACAATAATTCCCCGTACACCACCATTAACCTGAACATAACCACCATCTGATCGCAGAGAAATGAATTCAGGAAAATTCAGATTGATGACAATATCGAGGAATGGAAAAAAGGGAACAGGGTCGTCAGACCGTTGAGGACTGCACGCTGAGATAAAAACTATCAAAACCAAAACCTTACTATTTCCAATCTTCATATCATTTCAATTTGTAGTGACCATGATTGGCCGTCTATAACCAAAAAAAATTATGGCTTGCAGCTCAAAACTCAGAGCTATTTATAATCATAAAATCCCTTTCCTGCTTTTCTGCCCAAAAATCCCTGTTCAAATTTTTTCTTTTGGATCGGTTGTTGAATTAGTTGCAGCGCCATCGCTCTGAGTCCCACATCGATATCAAAAAGTAGTGTGTTGTAGCCCGCCAAGGCACACGAAATAGCGATGCCTTGCCCCATGGTGGTGGCTGCACCAATCACACCTAGTGTTTTGATCTCACTCATCATAAAATGATTTGATCATGTGGCACACATACAAAATTTGCTCTTGTGAAATCTCAGGAGAAACCGGAAGCGATAACACGGTGTTTTGCAATAAGGCTGAAACCGGAAAGTCATTCAGGCTATGTGACAGATAATTATAAGCAGGCTCATATGGCAATGCGTTAGGATAATGAATTAATGTTTGCACACCCTTACTCTCCAGAAAAAATTTCAATTCATCGCGCTGTTCAACTCTGATAACAAATTGATGAAATGTGTGTACCACTTTATTTCTCAATTTTGGTAAGCTCAATGATTCTATTGCTGCTAGATTTTCAAAATATAATTGAGCGTTTTCAATTCTTTTCGCATTCCAATCTTTTATATACTTCAATTTCACATTGAGAATAGCCGCTTGTATAGTATCCATGCGACTATTAAAGCCTTCAATCAAATGATCATCTTTACTGAGTCCTCCATGATTGGCGAATCGTCTTATCTTTTCAGCCAATAAGTCTTGATTGGTTATCACGCAGCCGGCATCACCAAATGCGCCAAGATTTTTTGTGGGATAAAAACTGAACACACCACAATCACTGGTCGTTCCCGCGATCAAACCAGATTGAGATGAAAGATGAGCTTGCGAGCAGTCTTCGATGAGAAAAAGGTTTGCGCGATCGCATAACGATTTTATGGAGTTCATGTCTGCAACCTGACCATAAAGATGAACGACAATTACCGCTTTCGTTCGGGAGGTGATTTTACTCTTTATATGCTCTTCCGTAATTGTAAAATAGTCCAGATCAACATCCGCAAATACAGGCTTTGCTCCTGCCAGCGTAATTACTTCTGAGGTTGATATCCAACTCCAGGCAGGTGTGATCACCTCATCCCCAGAACCAATGCCAAGCGCTTTCAACGAGAGAAAAAGTCCGTCTGTTCCGTTGCCGATAGCCACACAGTTCTTGATTTTGCAGAGCGTTGCGAAATCATGCTCAAACTCCTTTACAGGTTTACCACCAATAAAATAACCGGAATCGAATACTTCTGAGATAGCCTTGTCTATCTCCGGCTTTATCATTTTATACTGAATAGCCAGATCCGTAAAAGGCACATTCATGCTAAAACCATTTAGATGACAGGCTTGAATTGTTTCAGAAAGCGAATATCATTTTCCGAAAACAATCGAAGATCATTGATGCTGTAGCGAAGCATGGTTATGCGTTCTATCCCCATCCCAAAGGCAAAGCCTGTGTACTCTTCCGGATCAATACCACAATTTCGTAGCACGTTTGGATGAACCATTCCCGAACCGGCAATTTCTACCCAGCCAGAGTATTTACAAACATTGCAACCCTTACCATGACATATTAGACAAGAGATATCAATCTCTGCTGATGGTTCTGTAAACGGAAAAAATGATGGCCTCAATCTTATCTTTGTTTCCTTACCAAACATTTCCTTCGCAAAATGATAAAGCGTTTGCTTTAAATCAGAGAAGCCCACATTCTTATCAACATATAAACCTTCTACCTGATGGAAAAAACAATGAGCTCTTGCAGATATCGCCTCATTGCGATACACCCGACCTGGCATGATGGCTCGAAAAGGAGGCTTCCTGTTCTTCATTAACCGTATCTGCACATTGGAAGTATGAGTGCGCAACAAAACATCTGGATTTTTTTCAACAAAAAAAGTATCCTGCATTTCACGTGCGGGATGATTTTCCGGAAAGTTTAAAGCTGTGAAGTTGTGCCAATCACTTTCAATTTCAGGACCATCTTCTACATTAAAACCAAGTCGCTCAAAGATTTCAATGATGCGGTAGCGCGTTAAGTTCAAAGGGTGATGGCTGCCCGTTTTGTTGGGGGTTGTTGGAAGCGTCAGATCTACATCGAACAAATTATTCGAAGAAGTGCTTTCCATAGCCTCTTGTAATTCCGCAAACTTGCTCTCGGCCGACTTCTTTAAATCATTCAATACTATACCCAATTCCTTCTTCTCTTCGGCTGCTACCAGTTTTAGCTGATCAAAAAGAGTTGATACCTTTCCCTTCTTGCTTACAAACTGAAGTCTGAATTCTTCCACACTTTGCTTGGTTGAAGAAGTAAACTCCTCGATTTCCTTTTTAATTTTTTCTATCTGATCCTTCATGAGTGAATTTTTCAAAAATCCCTTATGCCTTCGAAGAAAGCTTTCTAGTAATTAATCGATCTAAAATAATACTTAAAGTTAACGCCAAGATCACTATTCCCGGTAACATCCATACATCACTTACTCCTCTGAAAATCCAAGCCAACATCAGGAAAAGAAGATTTACCGATCCCAAAATAATGGCTGTTTGTGAGTGTGTCATTCCTAGCCTCATAATAGCATGATGGATGTGACTCTTGTCGGGACTGAAAGGGGATTGCCCTCGTAATAATCTCAAAATAATTATCCTGGGCGTATCACACAGTGGGATGATGATGAAGCAAGCGGCTGTCGCTATGCTGGCCGAAAACTTCATGGCATGGCCATCTGGCAAACCGTAATTAGTATTCATAAAGTGGATAAGCAAGATGCCCAAAAACATACCGATCACCATCGCTCCGGTGTCACCCATAAAAATTTCAGAAGGATCCCAATTGAAAACCAAAAATGCAAGTATTCCACCCATCATAGCAAAGCAAAGAAGTGCAAAAACCTCATCACCTACAAAATAAAACCATAATCCGAAGGCAGACAGTCCCACCATAGCAACACTGCCGGCTAATCCATCAAGGCCATCAATTAAATTAAAGGAATTGGTAATCACAACGATCGCAAAAGCTGTAAGCAGATAGCCAACAATTTCAGGGATTCGTACCACTCCAAATAATCCATACAAAGAACCAATATGAATGGTGGAGAATAAAAGTATAATTACTGCCACCATTTGACCCAATAGCTTTTGAGTAGCCTGAAAAGGCACGATATCATCGCGCACTCCTAATAAAAAGACAATGAACAAACTGGCAATGACATAGCGTGCAATTTGCCAATCACTAAAATCCATCCAGATCAAACTGGCAATCAGAAAGCCAGCGAAAATCGAAATCCCGCCCATCGAAGGAGTTATTTTTTTATGAACCTTTCTCCTGCCCGGAACATCCACCAGGTTTTTTTCAAGAAAATATTTAATGATAACAGGCAGCGCAATAAATGAGACCAAAAAAGCGGTGATACAAGCTGCCAGATTAACTGCCATAGAAACGAAATTTTAGCAATTTAAGGTTAATTAAGGCCTCTTCAAATAGCCTCTTTCATGCTGCCGTTGGATTCGAAATTCCTCCTGGCATAAAGCATGAGAAGCGGACAAAAAAGCGCGAAAAAGGTTACGCCTTTTTGTGCACTGAAAACGTTTTCGAACAAAGCCGTAATAGCAAACAGGATTATAAACACGGCCAGTAAAGGGCTTCTATATTTCAGGGCATATCGAAATGGAATAATTAATAAGGCTACGAAAAGAAGTAACCCGATAATGCCATGCCGATGCATTTGAGCCAGATATTCATTATGGGAGTCAAGTCCCTCCTCAAACAGTGCAGTATAATTCTTCTCTTTATAACATTCACGTAACACATCGCGGAAATCGCCAGTGCCATAACCATAAAAAAATTCTGGTCCTTTCAATAACTCGATGGAACACTCCAGTATACGCTTGCGCGCTAACAAGGGATATAGGTTGGGATCCGTTGAGTTCATGGATGCCCCATCAAGTAAAGCTAGTTGTGGAGCATTAAAAAATCTATCCCTGGAAAAGGGAACAACAAATATTACAAAAAGAAAGGATGCTAGAATGGCCACCAATATGATCCGCGATTTGGCCGTAAAACGAAAAAAAGAATAAAACAGAAAAGCGATAGAAAAACTTATGATTCCGGTACGTGAATTAATCCACACCAGATAGGTGGTTAAAATAACAAGACTAAAAAGTACCCACCCCAATTTACTGCGGTTGGCGGTTTGAAGGGGAAAGTATTGATCGATTAGGAAGAAAATACCAAAAGACAAGTAAAGTGAAACGAAAGCAGGATGGATCTGAACGATACTATTATTAGCAAGTACAATATTCGATTGCAGATTTCTTGCATCCCAAAGTTCATAGGAAATAAAAATTAAAGATGCAAGATTTAAAATAATCACACCTGCAACAAAACTGACCAGTGCATTGCGAATCTCTTTACTATGAATTAACGTCTCAGAACTAAAGATAATCAGCGGCAGAACCAATATTGGTGCAATCGATTCAATAGTGGCTAATCCGGCTTGGGTATTCGTAGACAAAAGTAGACCTAAGAAGCTAAGAGTGACAATTGACAAAATCACTTGAAGTTGCCTGTTGGTTAAGAACTGATGGATAAGTTGATTACCACGTGTTGCCAGAATCCAGGCAACTCCAAAACCAACGAGGATTTTGCCATGCCAATTTGGAATAAGGATCGGCAATCCAAAGGAAACCAAATAAAGCAGCAGCACAAATATTCTATTCATGAAATTAATGGTATCGATTTCATCCTTATACTACTTGTCTGTAAATAAATCCTGGTCCCATCCAACTCCTGGTCGACAATACCATTCAGTCATTAATACCAGATTTTACTCCGATTCTAAAACAATCAAAAACGGAAGCATATTTTTCTGAAATATCCTTCCACTTATACAAAGTATTACCTACCTCTAAAAGATTTTTTTGGTGCTCTGTAACATCAATTTCATGAGCCGAATATTTTTTCAAAATAGTCATTAAGTCATTAGTGCTTTTAAAATACAAAGCCTTATGGTCAGTGGTAACAATGTTGTATGAAACATCAAAGGCAATTATAAAACACCCCAAACACATTGCCTCGACAAGTGAAGGGTTTGTTCCTCCAACACTATGCCCATGAATATAAATTCCGCAATTACTTCTCAACTCATCCAATGCTACTTGGTCATAAATTGAATCAAGCATTTTTATGTTTTGATATTTAGAAAATTCTAATCGCAAATTTTTTCCATAGCTGCTATAATTCCAATTACCCACGATAAGAATATCCATTTCTGGTATGTTCTTAAAAGCCTCCAGGATTAGATGAATATTATTTTCCGGCTCAATTCTACACACGTTAAAAGCATAACCATTCTGTTTAATATTATATTTTATCTTGGTGTCGTTCTGTAAGATAGTTTTTATTACATGATCTCCCCCATATTGGATTAGTACGGAATCTTTCTTCCTTACCCTTTTTATATAATCTCTGATGACTGCATTGTCAGAAACAATTACGTCTGAAAATCCTATACCTGCTTTTTCTGACCATTTTAAAAAAACCTTAGCCAAGCTAGACCATTTATTTCTTTTCCATTCATTGCCGTCAGGGTTCAAAATAATAGGCTTTCTAAACAATTTGATGACAGGAAAAAAAAGGCACCCGGAAACCCCGCACACAAAAATAATATCACAAAAAAACAAGGCATGAACCATGGAAGAAATATCATATAGAATACTTTGTATGCCATTTGATTTGAAAGGAATAAAACACAGCGTTGCCCCATTAACTGTCTTAATATTATTCTTTCTGTTTTCCCTAGGGGTATAAACAATAAAACTAAATACTTGATTTAAGTGTATCGTTAGCTGATTAGCTAACTGTTCAAAACCTCCATAGTGATGGGGCAATCCACTTGTTCCAACAATTCCAATTCTATTCTTTTTCATTTCAAATAATAATATTAGGCAGCCATTAAATTTTTATTGTGATTGCCTTTGCTCAATAAAACAAATTTCCTTTTCTATTTCTGCTTGCCAGTTATTGGGATTAAATCGCAATGCGGTTTCCCTTGCACCTTCGGAAAGACTTTGATAAAGCGAGTGATCGTTTGCGACTTTTTGTATTATTCCAAAGATTTGATCAAGATTTTCTTCATCGCAGGTAAATCCATTTTGATTTGCTTCGATATATTCTAAAGGTGCGCCAATAGATGGCGCAATAACCGGAATTCCAAAAGCCATTGCTTCTACTAAGGTCAGGCCAAAAGTTTCAATCCAACTTTTTCTTTGGGTTAGCGAAATGAGTAAAGATAGTTGCTGCAACTTCAATGACACATCCTTAATATTAAAATAGACTTTCAAATTGTTGGGTATTGCCATTCCATCGATCAATGAATAAAATGACTTTTCTTCCCCATTTATAATTAAGAAATATTCCAGATTCTGACCCAAAGATAGTGTAGCTAGCCTAATAAAATTATGATATCCTTTATACACGGATAAGCTACATATTAACCCGATTTTGAAAGTATCCTGTTTGATAATTACCTTGTCTTTCAAGAACATTTCGCCAGACGAAAAAATTAATGGGCTTATGCAGGGATAAGTAACCAAATTCATTCTGGAATTTTTTGGGTACATGGAGCTTACATATCGCGACAAAAAAATATTCTTATCAGCTAACTTCTGACAAGCCTTCAAAAATGAGAGAAAGAAAAATGGGCGAATCGAAGTTTCCATGATATGACTTACACAATAGCATCCCTTAACTTTTGCTGCTATGAATAATGGGGCCGTCAACAATGTACTTGCATGAAATACATCATTTTTTTTTACTTTTCTCAAAATATATAACAGCGCTAAAGTGTACCATACGATTAACCGTAACATCCAAATGAATTTATTTTTATCCTTCTTATAGGGTATAAAATGATGCGGATAGGAAGAAGTGTCTATAAATCCATGATTATCATTTGTTATTATAAAAACATTTTTACCAAGTGAATGATATTGTAGAATACGCTCATTCGTAATTCGCGGTGATCCGCTATAATCATTTAGTAAATGAGCAAAATAATGAATTGGTTTTCGCATGACTTTTTTTCTTCTACTAAGATTTGTTTTTGAAAATTATCGCGAGTTCCAGTGGCCAAAGGAAATTAAAATTACTAGTAATACTAACCGGTAGATGATAAAATTAATATCAAACGATATCATTAATCCTTGATCTAATGAATTTTGCGGGAACACCAGCATAGATCGAATTAGAAATATATCGGCCTTTTTTAAGGACTGCCCCTGCAGCAATTATACACCCATCTTCAATAATTACTCCGTCAAGCACGGTCACCTTAGCTCCTATCCAACAGTTTTTACCAATTACAATTCCGATGTGATTTACACCCTGACTCCGAATTGGTATTTCATTGTTTTCAAAATTATGATTCTCTGAATGAAATGAAACATAATTGCCGACAATGGTATCATCGCCAATCTCTATGCCTCCATTGCAGCCCAAAAAGGAAAACGAACCAATGCCAACATTATTCCCTACCAATAATCCTTTTCCTAATGTTTTAAGGGAACCTGTGCATTCAATGGATACATATCGACCAATACTAAAACTCCTTCCTGCTCTCACCCCTTCTATTGAAATCGCATCGACATAAGAATATTCTCCAAATTTGGCTGTTCCTATCCACCTTATTCTGTTTGGCGCAATTACTCTTACTCCTCGTGAAGCTACAGCTATTGGATTTATTCTCATAAATAGAATCATTCCTCTAAGGATACCAACGAGTCCACTGAAAAGGAAATGTAGTAAATAAGAAGAAGGGACTCTCTTATCAATTTGAAACCTCTCTTTTCTTAAAAGGGAATATAACCAACTTAGTAAGCTATTCATTGATTACCGTTTTATAGATCTTTACTAAATCCTCAATTGCTTTATCCCACGATAAATCTTTATGATTCTCTAAGATTTTTTGTTTGGCAACTTGCACATAATTCCTGTCGTCTATTAGCATTCTAATGATTTCCGAAAATTGATTTACTACGTTATCAACACTCGAAACATCAACAAGCCACCCACATCCATTCGACAATAAATCGTTGGCACCATATTTATTAATCGCAATAGTTGGCACGCAGTTTTCAAATGCCTCTAACAATACGGTTGGGTTACTATCCATTAATGAGGAAAGGACATGCACGTCCGAATTTTGAAATATGGTAGCGACTTTATCACGCGGCACTGCCCCGTGCCAGACTATCTGATCTGACAGACTTTCTTTAATGGCAAATTCTTGAAGTGTCTTTTTTTCGGGCCCTTCACCTACAATATCAAGTTTCCATGAATTTAAGGGCACATCCAATTGCTTTAAAGCCCTCAATAAAATAATTAATGCTTTCCTGCTATCAATTGAACCAACCCATACCAACCTTAAGGCACTATCCGTGAACACGGAAGTAGAGAAAAACCGTGTATGGTTTTCGCGAATATGATAACACTTTATTCGAAATGAGGATTCAATACGGTTTCGATCAGCTGATGTGGCACAAATAACTGCCTTCGCATAATGAAAAGGCTTGTTAAGCTCGCCATATCCATTCAAATAATACGTATTGCTCAGATCACGCATCAGATTACTCAGTTTGCTCTTGAGAGCAAGAATTTTGTAAAATTGAACAGGCAAGCTAGATGTACCACCAATTGGGCCAAGAACAAATTTCTTGTGAAATTTCCAAAGCTGGCCCGGTGACCTGTAGCCCGTAGGAGTTATTTGATGAACAAGCTCAAAATCGTCAGGATTGAAATTTCTTTGAACAAGCTTTAGAGCGTCTTTATGCCAACTTTTAAGTGCAAAAATAAAAAAAAGGTTAGCCACGTTATGGTTTAACCAATCAAAGGCTTGAGTGAGAATTCCAGCTTTACAAAAAATTACCTCAACGTTCGGAATGCTATTTTCCAAAAGATAATGAGTTAAAGTCGCATTTGATCCCATCTTGCCTTCAGAGGTGCCATAAATCACCTTTACGGGAAAATATTTGCTTACCCCTAGTACAAAATTCCAACCAATACCATACTCTGAGCCATGTTTTGGGCTGAGGGCATATGCGCCTATTAGGATACTTTTCATTTGAACAAATAATTTACTAAACTAAGATAAGAAAGTATTGAAGACTTAACGGAAAGCTTACCTACCTAGTAGCATTGTAGTAAAACCTAAAATTAATAAATCCTTCCATCTAGCGAGCAGTTTCGCGGTCTTAAATCGCTTTTACCTAATGAGTCCCTGTGCGTTTTAGCTTTTACAGGCAATCATTTTAAAATTGAACATTCGTATTCAACGTTCAAATTGAGCTTAGATAATCAGAAAAGCCGGCTGCAGCAAGCTGATGTAGAATTTATCACCAAGTTCAATAATCTCATCAGCGACATAGGCATCTTCTTCCACAAGGACTGCGAATCCCCTGGCTTTAAGACGCCCGGGAATTGGCTGTTGCCGTAGGTTTTTAAAATAGCTATTTGCACAAATTCAGAGTG
>CANIVF010000003.1 GCA_947470895.1 Bacteroidota bacterium | reverse complement strand
CATGTTATACTCCTTCCTGGGCACTTGCAAAATCAATGGCGTCAATCCCTTTGAATGGCTACGAGCAACACTCGAAAAAATACCAACCCATCCAGTGAATAGATTAACCGAATTGTTACCTGGCAAGGTGTAGTTTAGCGGGTGCTTACCGATCTGCGACAGGGTTTGGATAGAAATGTCTTCTATTATAATGTATTGTTCTCTCTTTCAGTGCAACGCAGAGCGAAGGATCCCCTGATCCTGATATCGGACTTTTTTATTTCATTATTGACTCCGACTTGCCGGGGATAACATCGTTCATCGGTCCACGCCAGATCATGTGAAGATCGATCTCATTGTTCCTATGGCGCGTTTTTCTTTTTATATTATCATAACCCCGGGTTAAAACCCTGGGCTACCAATATGCCACCCCTCCGGGGTTGAAATACGGGGCGATTATTTAACTCTTCCCGTCTCCCCGGAGAGAGGGGCATGGCCTCTTTTTTCAAGCAGCATTTCCCGCCTCGGTGACTCCGCGTAATACCAGTAACGCCTAACGAATGCGGAGTCAACATGGAATGAACCGAACAATTCTCTACTTCCACTTATCAGCAATGCCCTTCAAATGCTGCTCCATCGCATGCCATTCGTTGGGCTTGGTTCTTCGCAGGTAGTTCAGGGCGGTGTGATAGGTGGTCCGGGCTTCATCCAGGCGACCGGCATCGGCCAGCAAATTTATTTTTAGTTCGTAGAACCAGCCATCTTCTTTGATTTGCAGCGCCCGGTCCACATAGCCGAGCAACCGCTGCGGCTCCTGGTGGTTCATGCCCAGGTAATAGGCGGCATCGGCAAGATTGTCGGAGTCCGTGGGGTGAGCAGCGAGGTGTGTTTCAATGTTCTGCAGCGCCTGCGTGTTGTTGTTTGTGTAGAGGGGGAAATGCACCTGGGTATTCTCCCAGCGCATGTAAAGTTCCACATCATTGTTCACGATATCCAGATCAATCGTGAATGATTCGTAAAAGTGTTCGGTCGTTTGCACAGCAACATCGAACCGCACCACTTCGGTGGCTGCTTCATACGGATCTTGCTGTGCACCAAAAATCTTTTTGGTGTTGGCGTTGATCAATATGGTCCATAGGGTAACGTTTGGGATGGTGACAATGCTATACGTGCCAGCCGGAATGGATTTGCCGCCCATCGTTACGGGCTTATCAAATTGGATTTTTGTGCTTGCGCCACCGCCCGTTCGCCACACCTCACCGAAGGGAACCAGCTCACCAAAAATCTTTCTTCCGCGTGCAGCCGGCCGCCCATAGTGGATTTCAAAATTCACATAGCCCACGTTTTGAATGATGGACCCCTCCGGGCTAAGCGATGGGAGGGAGAGTTGTGCCCATGCTGTGAAAGCAAAAGCAGAAAAGACAAGGGTCAGGATCTTTCTCATGGTTAAAAGTACGAGGGGAAATGATGGAGATAAGTTAATGGAAAGTTAAACTCACTAAAAAAAAGCAGGTCCAATCCTGAGCGAGCCGTGATTGTGTCTTCTCCTCGGTCTGTGTCCTAACAGACTGAAATCCTTCCACAATTGTCATGCTCCCCGATCCTTGCCTTTGTTGCTGTTTTCTCCAACCTTACAGGCGCTCCGCTAAGAATGGGCCAACTGAAAAATAAACCTAAAAACGATTATCTTGTTATTAAATACCTTGAACATTCATCCCAAATGTCAAACAACTCCCTCTTCAGCCTCTGCAATGCGCTCGCTATGTTTAGTTGGATTGCCCTTGCCCTGTTTCCACGTAAGGTTTGGGTTAAGCGCATAGTCCAGTCCGTGGTAGTGATTCTATTCGCTATCATATATTGTGTACTTGTAGGCCAGTCCCTCAGCCTGCAGGACATGCAAAGTTTTGGTTCACTGGGAGGGAGTGATGCAGCTTTTTACACAACCCACGGCCGTACTGGTGTGCTGGGTCCACTACCTGGCCTTCGACCTGATGATGGGATTGTATGTGTTGAACAGCGGGCAAAGACATCAGATTCATCACGCGCTGTTGATTCCTTGCTTGTTTTTTACGTTCATGCTGGGGCCGGTAGGATTGCTGTTGTTCACGATCGTGCGCACAGTGAAAGCCAAAAACTATTGGGTTGATTATCTATAGACTATTTACATCGTGAATACCGGTATGATAAAATATTTCTTCTCTGAACTCCTCACCCGCAACCCCATCCTCTATTACTTTGGTTGGGCTTGTGCTGCAGGCACGCTGATTACCGCCATCCTGTGGATGACCACAACTACGGAGGTTAACAACATCAGTGCATGGATTAAGCCTTTTAAGTTTTTCCTCTCCGCTACCATTTTAATCTGGACGCTGGCGTGGTACCTGGGTTACTTGCCCGAGACCAAATCTGTTCAGGCATTTGCATGGGTAACGGTAGGGGTTTTTGCGTTTGAGCTGGTGTACATCAGCATCAAGGCAGGACAGGGTGAGCTTTCCCATTTCAATATCAGCAGTGCACTCAACGGAATCATGTTTTCACTCATGGGATTGGCAATTTCGGTTTTCACTCTTTATGCCGCTTACATTGGTTTGTTGTTTTTCACCTCCGATTTTCCAAGTCTGCCCAGTCCCTACGTGTGGGCTATCCGTTTTGGGTTTGTCATTTTTGTGATCTTCGCCTTTGAGGGCGGCATGATGGGCTCACGACTAAGCCATACAGTGGGAGCAGGAGATGGCGGACCGGGACTTCCTTTTCTGAACTGGTCCGTGACGCATGGCGACATGAGGGTGGCTCACTTCATCGGCATGCATGCCTTGCAGGTATTGCCGCTGTTAGCATTTTACGTAATCCAAAACACCAAAGGTGTAATAGCCGTGGCTCTGGTCTATGCACTGCTGGCCTTTTTTGTGCTATGGCAAGCACTCCAAAGTGTGCCGCTGGTGAGGGCGGGATGAGAATAAAACTTTTTCAACATTGATGTTATCGGCATCGCTATATGATGCATCTGTCAGCGTATAGGTTGTTACTTCATGATGAGATCTGAAATAAAATGAGACCGCTGACCGCAGATGGGATTTCAATTTTATTTCACCCAGGTGGGCGTTTTACATGCGGTCGATGTTACTTTACCACTACACCACGGTAAGTGTACCTGATTTGCCCTACTAATATCTTGTTATTCCGCAGGCCAGTTTGTGCCTTCTATTTCAATAATGACCATCAACATATATCAGGCTTTGGCAGTGTTTACACGGGATGAACCAGAAGACTGCTTCATGGTATCGGTTCGCGATTATGGGTTAAGATGGTCATCTATTTTTACAAACAGTTAGTCGGTGCAGGAGTTAAAACAGATCAATCCACGAATCACTACCACCTCCTGAGAAGACTTTTCACTTTCCACCAGAGACCACGAGGACTATACCATCGGGTAGCCACCACACCGCCTAAAGTTATGCCGCCTGTTATATCATAGGACATAGAAATTTTTAGTTCTTTCATAGTGCTATCGGCATTCACTTCTTGCTCCACGGTGGTTAATCCGATGAAGGAAGTTACCAGCGTTTCTATAGTTTTTGGTTGATCAATTACCATTTCAAATTTTCCATCGGTGTCAGTAACTACTCCCTGAGTTGTTCCCTTTCGCACTACGTTTACACCGGGTAAAAGTTCGGCCTCATCTCCACCGGTTACTACGCCCCTAATGATCAGTTGTGTCACCGAATCAATCCTGTTCGTAGTGACTTTATTTTTTTTATCTACCTGTTCCTGCGTAGCCCGGGTCTTCACAATCTGTGCCTCCGCGGGCCGACTTGTTAATAACAGGATGAAGGCGAACGATGCTGTCCAACGCGACTGTTGTTTGGAATGCGTGGAAGAATAATTTTTATAGGTAGTAAGTTGATTGGGGGCAAACCGCCCACAGGTGGTGGTGGTTGTTCGAGTCATAAAATACTGTTTGATTTGTTCTTCGCTCCAGGCAGTGAAGTCGATCACCTCTTTTTGACACGATCCGCAGAAGTGACCTTTTTGCGTGGGCGTAAACGTTTTCCAATTTTCATGGCAAGGTGTGGGAATGTCAAGAGTAAAATTTCTTTTCATGGCAGTTTGGTTTAGCCATGAGATGCAGGGGTAATATATTTTCCATATTGGAAATGAATATTTTTATTTTGTCTTCGTCCTTTCCTGCCTTGCTTCTGGAGTGATTATTAAAAATTTCATTCCTTATCTTGACTTACATCTGCTGAAAAATCTATGATTGTTTCAAAGCAAGCTTACCTGTCCAGAGATGATGCCTAAAAACGAGTTATTTAGTTACAGAATTATTCTTAGGTACATTCCGTTGCTTGCCTGGATATTGTTAATGGGGTCTCTTACCCTTCATGTGATGTTCCCGGTAGCAAAGGGGTTGTGGGATTCCGTTATCAATCTTACACTGATTTTCATCTTTGCGAAAGTGACAACGGTAATTCATGAGGTAGGTCACCTTACAGCTGCTCATTGGGCGGGTGGTGTCCTGAAACGCATCATATTGGGCATTGGTCACGAAATCTATCGGAGCGAAGTAGGAGTGATAAGGGTCATTCTAAAATCAATTCCAATGGGTGGTGCAGCGATGGCTATTTTTCCGAATAACAAGCAGGAGCGTTGGCGTTATATCTTGTATGTAATGGGCGGTGTACTATTCAATTTTTTAGTGGCAGCCAGTTTGATTTTGTTATTCGGCTACGATTCATCCTTCTTGATAGGAGTAAATGGCATTGACGTATCCTCCGCACTCATTTTCACCAATACCATTGCCGTATTAAATCTGATTCCTTTTTATACTTCAGCACCCGGCATGAAGACCCCTACTGATGGTATGGCATCAATCAAAATGCTTTTCGCTCCTGGCGCGCAAAGGAATGAGTATAAGCATATGGAGTTGTTTTATGAAGCTTATGAACTGATGGAAGCTCGATCATTTGATGAGGCTGAGCAGATATACAATCTCCTTTATCAATCCCAGCCCACGCAGCCATTGGTAATTTTTAATATGAGCGCGGTGTGCCTGAAAAAAGCGAATGGGCAGGGAGCAATCAACTGGCTGGATAGGTTGGAAAGTAGAATTCAGGAACGTTCTGTCAAACCCTTAAAGGGACTCGTTTATAATAATCTTGCTTGGGCATATTTATTAACGCAGGATGTTGAGAAGGCATACCATTACGCCAAAATGGCCATCGAAGATTTGACACGCGCTCCGCATGTACAAGGCACTTATGCCGCCACTCTAGTAGAGGGTGGAAAGGAAAATAAGGGAATTGAGTGGCTGTTATTAAATATGGATTTTAAGCACCCTAACGCTACAACGCTTTCTAGTTCCATGTATCTTACATTGGCATTTCATAAACTGGATAATATGAAGGATCTTGAAATACATCGCACCTATGTCGCTGCAAACCTCGACAAACTTGATGCGGATGATTTATTATTATGGAACCATATCCTGTCAAGAATAAATTGATAATTTTAGTTGCGTTCTGCGGTATGGGCAACACGGGCGAATGAAGAAATGTAGTTGCTCTTCCGTGTCGTTTTTGTCTGCGGTCGATGTTACTTTAATACCACACCACTGTAAGTGTACCTGATTTGCCCTACTAATATCGTGTTATTCCTTAGGCCAGTTTGCGCGTTCTATTTCAATAATGATCATCAAAGGTATTTCCAGATGTCAGCCCTCTGTTGTTGATAGTCGCCTGACCATCAACATATGTCAGGCTCTGGCAGTGTTTATACAGAATGAACCAGAAGACCTCTTCATGGTATCGGTTCGAGATTATGGGCTAAGAAGTTCATCTGTTTTTGATAAACAGTCGGTCGATGCAGGATTTAAAACAGATCAATGAACGCTTGACTACCACCTTCGGAAAAGACTTTTCACTTTCCACCATGGTAGATTAAAAGACCATCATTATAACATCGTTCATCTATCCGCGCCAAATTATGCCAAGCACGATCGTAACTCTCCCGTGGCGCGTTCTATCCTTAATATATTAACCCCAAGGGTTAACACCCGTGACTATTAAGATATCACCCCTTCTGGGTTGGAATGCAATGATTTATTTGCCTTCCCTTTAGGCTTTGTCTCTGGCTTTGTTGATGTTCTTCCCACAAGTAACCAGTATCTTTTCCA
Source organism: Bacteroidota bacterium (assembly GCA_947470895.1). GTDB lineage: Bacteria > Bacteroidota > Bacteroidia > Cytophagales > Cyclobacteriaceae > ELB16-189. The sequence goes on along the minus strand of CANIVF010000003.1, from coordinate 108,072 downwards.
ATTGGCTTCTCCCTTCGAGGACTATCACACTATATGTTGTAACAACGTTCAGAATATCCTTTCATCTTACTACTTATTAATTCTTTACTGTTAACTTATTTCAGGTACTCAATTTTAGTAATCCGCCAAACAAATTGTGCCGTAGGGGTTTTAACAACGACTTCATCGCCCACTTCTTTTTTCACTAGCGCTTGTGCCATGGGCGAGTCCATGGAGATGTAATCTTTAGCTCCAATCAGTTCTTCACCACCTACAATGCGGAAGCGGTTTTTAAAGCCTTTGTCATTTCCAATTTCCACCCAGGCACCAAACATCACTTTGCCTTCCTGGTAGGGTGAATAGGTCACCACTTTCAGGTCAACGATACATTTGCGCAAATACAGGATGCGCTTATCAATTTCGCGGAGGCGTTTTTTATTGTAATGATAATCTGCATTTTCAGAGCGATCGCCAAGGCTTGCTGCCCAGTTCACTTTTTGTGTAGTCTCGGGCCGCTCCACCCGCCACAGGTGGTCCAGCTCCGATTTTAATTTTTCTAAACCTTCAGGAGTAATCAGCAGTGTTTTCATCGGATTCAGAAAATTAACGATTTCCATCAACAACTCTCAAACTTCTAAATTGTTTTTAACTTGTCACCAAACCAAACCCGTATGAATACCATTGGAAAAGTAAGTTCTGCTGAAGCGCTTCAACTCATTGCACATGTTGTTAAGGCGGCTGACCACGCTGGAAAGTCGGTGGTTGTAGCAATTGCTGGTCCGGAAGGAGAATTGATATCCTTCCTTCGCATGGATGATGCGAATGCAGGATCAAGTTTGATCGCGCCAAATAAAGCATATACCGCAGCCCGTCAACGGAAGTTCACCAGCGAACTAGGAAAGAAAATGCAAGATGATAACGTGAGCCCTGCCTATTGGGGCGATGACCGCATCACCGGATTTGGTGGAGGCGTTCCTATCGTTCAACAAGGCAAGGTAATCGGAGGTATCGGGGTGAGTGGTTTAACATCTTTAGAAGATGAAGATCTAGCGGTGGCTGCTATTAAAGCGGTGTTTGGGTAATGTCATATTCCCTCTTGCCTTTGTTGGTGTTCTACATCAACAATTTTTTTTATAAAAAATGCAATTGTTTCTAATCTTGTTTCTAATCTGATTGGTAGAAATGTAATCCTTCATGGGTGGTCTTATTTCAATGACAGGCTTTCAAATACAATTCCTATATTTTATAAATACCCATACCTCCTATGAAGCATTTCACCTTGGCCTTTTGTTTAGTGTGCTCGATGTTTGTTGCTCTTGCACAAGCCGATTATCATCAGGAAATAAAGTTGTATGCCACCGAACTTTATCAGTCGTTCAGTAAAACACAGAAGCAAGTGGCGCTGCTTGCATTTAATGATACTTCGCGAATAAAGTGGAATAACCTTCCTGTTGGTTTGCGTGCGCGTGCCGGTGTAAGTGTGGGCAACATGACGAACGCTCAACGGCAATTGGTGCATCGTATGCTATCGGCAGCGCTGAGTTCGCAAGGCTACCTGAAGGCTACTGGCATCATGCATCTAGATGAATTGATCAACCGGTTTTATGATAGCATGCATGTTCAAAAGAAATTGCCTGATGCCAGTTATAAATTTGTGCAAACCCTCCAGTGGTCTCCTAAAAATTATTACTTCGCATTCTTTGGATCCCCTCTCGAAAACACCTGGGGTTTTAAACTGGAAGGACATCACCTGTCAGTCAACTTTACTTTTCAGTGCGCTAACATTTCGGTCACTCCATTTTTTGTAGGTACCGATCCAGCAGAGTTTCTGATGTCGGAATATGCAGGTTGGCGCGTGTTGGGGCAGGAAGAAGATATGGGATTGAAGTTAGTGCAATAGCTGAGTGAATCGCAACGAAAGAAAGCAGTGTCAAGCCAGGAAGTACCGGGCGATATTATTACGTCTGCCGAGAGTGGCAAGAGGTTGGTTACTCCGTGGGGTATTCGCTATCCCGACCTCAATAAAAATCAACAAGAGCTGCTTAAGTCGATGGTGTGTGAATTTGTATTCAACATGGAGTTTGGCAAGGCACAGGCCGAGTATGCGAAAATTGAAAAGGCTGGTTTTGAAAACGTATACTTTGGATGGATTGGTGCAATGGAAGAAAAGGTATCTCATTATTATATCATCAATGGACCAACGTTTCTCATTGAGTTTGATAACAATGGTGGCCCTCGCGGAACGGCTAATCACATTCATGCCATCTGGCGTGAGAAGGGTAATGAGTATGGAGAAGATGTTCTTAAAAAACATTACGAGACTGAAAAGCATTGAACCGTCATTGAAGCATAGAGGTTACTTGATCGGCTGATCATGGATGTTATCCCATCACGAATGTCCAACCATGGCCACTATATTATTTCTTTCAACTTACTTCAAAGCATCCCACTCTGTTTGCGTAGCCCTGGTCTTCTGGTATTCCATCATAGCCAGCCATACCCCGTTGCGTTTTACGAGCAGACTTTCGAAATGTACTGCACCCGATGAAATAACTTTTCCATCTTTATCGTACGAAGTAAAATAGAAAATACCTGATTCATGGGCACTGATGGAGTCGCCAATGCGTTGTGATAAACGGAATTCAACATTATTTCTGGTTTTTCCGGCCTTGGTATCAACAAAGTCCTTCTTCCATTGGGCAAGTTGTATAGTAATCGGAGACGCTCGCTTGTTTTTGCCTGTAGTAAACACACACACCGCATCTTGATGATACGTGGCTGTATAGGCTTCGAAATCACCTTCGCGGACACTTCGGGATACTTCTTTCCAATATTGATTAAGTTCGGTTATACGTATTGAGTCGGAAGTAGCTGAAGATTTATTTGTTTGAGAAACAGCGAGGGTAGTTATCAGACCAGCGAATAGCATGATTGAGCTATAAAGGATTGGTTTCATATTCTTTAAAATTTGAATTCGGTGATCAACTGATTCCGTTAACAAGGATACTATTAAAAGTTAAGAATCAGTAGCGGTCCTATAGTCAAGATTGATTAAGTAATTGCAGTAGCTGCCGCTCACGATTGGGTTACCAATATTATTTTGGTTGTAGTTCTGACTGTTACATAGTTGACAAAATCAATCTCCAGTATTACTTTTTTTACGTGCCTTCTTCTCCTGTTTTGGAATCTTCCCGATTCTCACATCGCCTTTTAAAATGAGGGTACAGGCTTTGAGTGCGAGTTCTTCAAAATCCTCTTCATCAGCCGGAATGTTTTGCCAGACGGATTCGGCTGAGCCAAGTAAACGCACGGAGCGAATGCAGGGGAAATCTTTTTTTAAACTGGCATGATGCTCGCGATCAGCAGCCAGCCACACACCATTGTCATCCGTAAAATCGTTTCGCTGGCGAAGGATTAACACCAGCTTCTCCTCGGAGTAGATAGCATAACATCCAAACATCGGTTTCACACGAGGGTGAATGCGATCCAATTCTTCGAGTACAAATTCAAAAGGAATTTTGGACTTCATAAACGAAAGGCAGTCCTACTAAAATATTCACATAACTTTTTTATCACAAGTCGTTGTTGTTCCATTGCCTTAAGGTTTTCCGATCTGCCATTACTCGAAGAAGTTTACTTCTCCATTGTCCATGTCGTAATAGGCTCCAATAATTTTTATTTTGCCTGCGTCTTCCATTTCTTTTAGAATGGGGCTCTGCCTGCGGATGTTGCCGACTGCTAACTTTACATTTTCACGAATCACCAGGTCAACAAATTCGGCATCTTTCGATGTCTTTGTTCCGGTATAATGTTGGCAGGCTTCCACTGCTGGCGTTATCTTTTTTAATAATCCAGTTAAGTTGCCAAGGGTCACCTGATCAATGGCGCCTTTTACGGCTCCGCAATATTCGTGACCAATCACAAGCACGACTTTAGCACCCGCTAATTTGCAACTGAATTCCATCGAACCGAGTATGTCTTCATTCACAACGTTGCCAGCCACGCGGGCTACAAACAGATCACCTATGCCTTTATCGAACACATCTTCTACGGGCACGCGCGAGTCGATGCAGGATAGAATGATGGCCTTAGGAAATTGTCCATTAATGCCATCGCGAATTTGTTTAGAGTGATCGCGTAATGTCAGGCTACCATTAGCGAATCGTTTGTTTCCTTCCTTCAGGCTTCTTAGTACATCATCAGGTGTTAGCTCTCTTTGTTCTTCCGCGGTCAACACACGCTCAATAAGTGGGCTCTGATCGATTTCCATTTGCTTTTTATTTAATGAGCAAAGTAATTAAAAATAAAGCGATCAAAAAATAAATAATGGATTTCTATATACGTGCCTGTTTGGATAGCATCGCTAATCTGCAAACAAATGGGAAGAGATATTGATCACGAGGGTTTGTTTAAGGTTAGTATTGAAGAATACCGACAATACAGAATGCAAACTTTCCCAACGTTGTTGTTGGGCGTCTGATCAACAATCGTTACATCGCCCAGTGGTAACACCTGTCGAGTTTGAGTGACGAATTCACTAAGAAATAGAATAAGTTGTACTTTTATAAATGCAGCATTTGTTCGAAATTACATCCTTAGCCAATGCCTGGAATATTCCATGTACGCAATCTGAAAGTCAAGTAATTTAAAGTAGCGAGGTACGACAACCCATGAAGCAATTTAGTTTTGTAATTTGTTTTATCATCTTTTCTGAAAAAATGGTATGCGCTCAGTCGCTTGATATAGGGAGCTGGAATATATTAAATCTTAGTTACAACTATACTGAGAAATTGAATTTCTTTGGCGAAGGCCAGATACGTTCATTAAAATTCTATAATCAATTCCATTATTATGAATTAAAAGGTGGCGTTACCTATAAAATTCACAATTCCGTAAAACTAACTTTGGGAGTGGGCACGTATCAAACGTATAAACAGGGCGGCAACTTTGAACGTCCTAAAAACAATAATGAATTCAGACTTTGGCCACAAGTTATCCTGACACAAGGAATAAATAGATTTAAAATAGAACAACGCTACCGGTTAGAAATGAGGTGGACAAGTAACGGTTATCGAAACAGGTTTCGTTACAGATTTGGAGTTTTGTATCCATTTGGAAAAGAAAAAGATGGACACAAACCATTTCAGGCAAATATCAACAATGAAATATTCTTTACTAATAATGAGCCCTATTTTGAACGCAACAGAATGCAACTGTCTTTAAATTATAAGACCTCTAAAAAAATGACTTTGCAAATCGGTTACCTATATCAGTTTGATTATAAAATCAATGACGAAACAGGCCGCGATTTTATAGTGCTTGGCTTTTACTACGAATTATTCCGGAAGGAAAAGTCCAAGACGGAAGAGCGCCAGGAGCTTAAAGATTATTGACGATAGATGAGACGCAGGCCCATTAAACTTCTGGCTTTAAATCATAAATGCTTCTTATGGAGGCAAACTCCTATCCCTTTGTAATCGGCATTGTGTTTTTTGGTGATGGCTTCCCACACACGATGTTCTCTTAAGCTATAGCGCAAGGCAGTAAGATACGCTAAGTGCCTGTTCACAAATTCAACTTTGATCGCCTGCAATTCATTTTCTGGAAGAGGATGAAGTGCATGCTTGTTCGTGATGTACTCCTTGAGCATAATACCCCGGTCTCTGCTGGTATTAACTATTACGCCCCATGCTTTGCGTGCTTCCCACAAGCGATCGTAGGATGCATTTTTAAATGCCAACCACAAAGGCTACCGCCATACCCAACAAGGCAATCGGTAACCAGAGAAGTGCCAGCCAGGTCCAGCTAATCAATTTATAGCAGATGGTAGGAACAGCAGCAATAAGTAATAACCTTGAAATATCCCTGCGTGTCCAATAGAGAACTTCTTTGAATGTATAGTTTTTGCTAGTATGTGTAGCTGAACAGACTTAATATATCTTCTGATTTAATTGAAATTATTACTTCAAAATAAATTTTGAGGAGTATAAAATTTAATTCTAATTGGAGGCACAGTTTCATCAGATAACATCTTCTCATGATATGATGTTAACAAGGTAAGTTAATCCAATAGCGCAGGTGATGGGTATTTAGATGTGCAACTCGGGGTTCTGATCAGTTGATCTTAGGTAATCTTCTCGTTAGGATTCGAAGAGATCGATTTCATCAGTAGCTATAAAACAAAAAAGGTTGACATTACTGTCAACCCTTTTTTATGAACAATCTGTTCATTACTTCTTTTTCTTAGCAACTTTCTTAGCTGCCTTCTTAGCTACTTTCTTAGTTGCTTTTTTAGCTACCTTCTTAGCTGCTTTTTTTGCTTTCTTTGCCATAGCAATTTGTGTTTAGTGTAAATAAATTATTAAACTCATACAAATAAAGAATTATTAATCAATAAAAACAAGTATATCACTGATTTACTTCAATGATGACACGATATGAGTTAGCATGCATCGATTGATGGTACGATGAAATTAGTTTTTGTGGTGATGGTTATCAAAGAATCCTGCTATATATCTTCTTCTGATTTTCATTCATTGATGAAGTTCACACACAGGAATCAAAATGATACACGAAGACCATTCATGATTTGATAGAATGCAGGATTGATTGGAATCACGGGCTGCGCATCATAGAAATAACCGAATCGATTAATCCACATTATACGCTTGCTCAGTTTGAAATTAAGTGATACATCCATGGCGTAGCGATTTCTTCTCGTATCATCATGAGAATCATATCCAACCTGATACAAGCCCCACAGATTTAAACTTACATGTTTGGATAAAGTAAACTCAACGCCTAGGTAGTTGGATAGTTTAGGCATCTCTTTGTAAAAGTCACTCGATGGATCATTTTCTGTTCTGCGCCATTGTTCCATTTCATACATCACACCTGATCCAAGATGTATATCAACACCCTCTTTATCAATAGCGGTGTAACGAATTCCACCTCCTGCCAGTGTGCGCAGTCTCATTCTTCGCACTTCATCGTATTGTAGTTGAGCATACGTTTCAAAGGATAGTTTATGTTTTCTGTGGAAGTTGATCCTGAAGTGTGTATAGCCGGTACTGAATGGCTTGGAGTTGGTGGAGGATTGATATTCTAAGGAATTAATAAGAATGTAAGCATGTCGTTTTGAAACGAAGAGCACATCGGCCTTACTGCTCAGACGTGTGTAAACCAATTTTTCAGATGGAGAGACACTTCGGTTGTCCAGTGAGAAGTTGGCATCGGCATAAAATGCAAAATATCCTGCTGAGTCGGATTCAAGATGATTTTTATCTACCCGTAAGATTTGACTTTGGCCCACGTGGCCGCTAAGTAGTAGTAGCAAAGCAAGCACAATCCGAGATATCATATTCCTTTTAGTATTGATTAGGACCACGAATTTTAATGAATTATCGGTTATATACAAGCTAATCTTGGTCCCACGGTTTTTTTCGAAGATGTTGTTTGATTACTTTTGTGAATACTAAGGCTCCGTAGTACAATGGATAGTATTTCAGATTCCGATTCTGAAGATGCAGGTTCGATTCCTGCCGGGGTCACTAATGAAGTTGAAGATTCTCTGTCGGTGATAAAAAGAGAGTGATTCTCACCGATTAATAGAGAAAGACAAAGTGGTATCTTTCATGACTTTGTCTTTTTATTTGCAGCACAGTTTCACACAGCAGCAATCTTAACAATCCACTGTAACGTGATATAAAATACAGACGGGCAAAGCAAACAACCTAAGCCTGTATAGAAAGTGGCTGTGATAGCTCCATATGGAACCAGTTTTGGATCGGTTGCTGCTAGCCCTGCAGCAACACCACTCGTTGTGCCGGCAAGTCCACCAAAGATTATCGCAGCTTTTGGATTACTCAATCCAATCACCTTAGCGATGGTAGGTGTGCCTATTGTAACCAGAATGGATTTTGCCACTCCGGCTGCAATGCTGATGGCAATCACATCGGAACTCGCGTCAACAGCCGCACCGGTTACCGGCCCAACAATAAATGTGCAGGCACCCGCGCCAATGGTGGCCATACTTTTAGCATCGGTGTACCCCATCAGCGCAGCAAGAACGGAACCACTAAAGAATGAAAGAGAGAGACCGATGAATAAGGACACAATTCCCGGAAGTCCTGCTTTTTTAATTTCTGAGAATCGTGCACCCATTGCCGTAGATACGATCGTGAAGTCGCGGAGCATCGAACCTCCCAACAAAGCGAAACCAGAAAAGATACTGATGTCAGCAATTCCTTTTTTGCCTTCGGTAAACACACCTCCGGCATAGGCAAGCAACAGACCTGCAAAAATTGCAATTGCCGCAGCGGGAATTTTTTTATTAGTAAGCGTGCTGGAAATCCATGACGATGCCAGCATAATTATTCCTGTGGTGAGTAAAGCAACAACGAAACCATTTTTTACCAGCAGATCATGTAGTGCCTCTATCATCAATCAGGAAGGTTAAAATGTTCGCCTGTTATTTCTTCATGCTTATTCCCCATGCGCATTAAAACAGGAAGCATAGTAATACATAAAACAACGGGAATTACTCCAGCCAGTAATGCGACCATCCCACCTGAGGTTGCCGCCTTTACATCTTGGATGGATGACATGGCTACGATTACAGGAATGTATAAGTTGCTCCAAAATAAAATCCCCTTCTCCATCTCTGGAGTAATCCATTTTCGTTGGTGCATCCATTGATTAAGGAGAATGAGCAGTAACATAGCGAATCCAACACCACCTACGTTTGAATTAATATGGAGCCAACGCCCCAATAATTCACCAATCGTTTGGCCAACCAGGTAACAAGCTGCGAGTAATGCTACACCATAGATCATATCAAAACCATTTCTTTACTTCATTCTTGGTCACTTTACCCATGGCGTTGCGCGGCAGTTCATTCACGATATGAAATTTTCGCGGCACGCGATAGGGAGGCAGTTGTTCTTTAAGCCAGATGCGCAAAAGATCAACATCCAATTGATCGGAGGATGAAACCACAGCGGCAGCAACAATCTCACCCCATTCTTCATTTTCTATTCCGACCACAGCACAATCATTTACGTGAGGATGCGTGCGCAGTATTTCTTCAATCTCTAGAGCGGAAATTTTATACCCACCTGATTTAATAATATCCACGGAGTTTCGGCCCATGATCCGATAGTATCCCTGTTCGATCACCGCGATGTCACCGGTTTTGAACCAACCGTCCCGAGTGAATGAAGTGCTGGTCGCTTCAGGTTTATTCCAATACTCCAGAAAAACATTGTCTCCTTTCACCTGAATCTCTCCCAGTTCGTCATGAACTTCTTCATTCATTTCGTTCGCCAATCGTATGCAAATTCCAGGCAAGGGTAATCCAACAAAGCCAGTCTTGCGCTCCCCTTCATAGGGATTACTAATAGCCATGCCTAACTCGGTCATGCCATAGCGTTCTAATAATGTGTGATGACTAACCACTTTCCATTTTTCCATCACCGTAGCAGGCAATGCGGCCGAGCCACTCACCATGAATCGAAAATGAGAAAGTGCGTTCGTTGTTTTTTCCTGTTCCGATTTAGGAAGCCTTTCCCAATAGGTAATCAGTTTAAAGTAAATGGTGGGCACAGCCATGAACACGTTGATACACTGCTTTAGAAAAGAATCAAAGACTTTCTTCGCATCAAATTCCGAAAGAAACTCGCAGGTGGCACCGACCCACAAAGAACAACTCACTACATTGATGAGACCATGCACATGATGCAGCGGTAAAATGCACAGTGTATGATCGTGGTTACTCCATTTCCATGCGTTGATGAGCGTGGTAATTTGAGATTTTATGTTGCGATGGGTAGTGACTACTCCTTTTGGTAAATTGGTTGTTCCACTGGTGTAAAGGATCAGGGCTCTGCGGTCGAGTGATATCGCTGGCAGTGGGTGTGACGAAGGCTCGGTATTCAGCACACCTAACTTTAAAGCGAGCAATGATTTTTCTTTAATCAGGGGCGATAGTATGGATTCAAATTCCGGTGAGAAAATAAGAATGGTACTTTCTGAATCTTCAATCGTGTAACGTAAAGAGGGTAACGGATGAGTGAGGCTAAGGGGCACAGCAATTCCACCCGCTTGCCAAATACCCCAAAGCGTGGCTACATAATCAAAGCCTGGAGTTACCATAAACGCAACGCGAATCTCAGCGAGATCAGTGTTGCTAACCAGCAAAACGTTGGATAGGTTTTCTGCGGCATTGACCAATTCGCTGTAACAATAGGAGAGATTTCCCCCACGGATGGCGACCGAATCTTTGTGTTGTTTTGCCTGGCGGATGGGTTCGATCAAATTACGAATTGGTTAAATCGAAGTACCAATATAATATAAATACGATGACCATAAATGAAATCAGGTCTTCCGGGAACGAAAGACCTGATTGGATATCTCTTCGAAACCTGATTAGCTAATCATGCAACTCAATATGGGTTCTTCCAATCATGATGCCTCGGCTGATGTGCGGGTTGCCGCTGATGTCAATATCGGGTTCGCCAAAGGCATTGATGCGAACTTCATCGGTCGCTTTCATACGCAGACGACCTTCTCCATAAATTCGTGCCGAGGCTGTGATGCTCTCAAATCCGCGGGTGTCAATTTTATTCTCCCCGAATAAGCGGTATACCTGGTGAGTTGTTTCTCCTGATTTAATTTTGATGTTATTCACACCATACAATGAGGCTTTGAATTTATGAGCTTTCAAGGAAGCCAGATTTACTTCGGCCTCTCCATAGACTTTCAACTTAAATTTATCGACATCAATTTCGCTTTCGCACGTCAAGGTTTCCTCACCGCGCATTTCCAATTCTTTCAAATGGCGATAGGTGACATAGGCCGTGACGGATACTTTGTGATACATGCTAACCCGTGAGTTATGATTATCTGAACTGCGTTCACGTTTGTCAACCAGACGTGCCTGATCAAGGTAAATTCTTAGCTTGTTTCCCACTACCTCTACGTTGATTTTGCCTGGCGAGATGTTGTTGTAAACAAGGCGGACTGATTCTTTGTCTCCCTTTTCCAGGACGAGGCTTATTTTAGGGGAAACAGAAATTTTGTCGAAGGCGGGCACTTTCCGCGTCACTTCCTCCTGAGCTAGGGCCACAAAACCCATGGCCAGCATTGCGATTGTTATGAGCGTCTTTTTTATCATTATGTTTATTTTGCTTAGAGACAACTCACCATGAAGAACCCCCTATTCCAATATAAAAATATTTTCTGCAGGCTTATCACCGTAACTGACGACCGGGAACCTGAATTATTCACTTCTCAAACTTTCTACTGGATTATTCATGGCTGCTTTAATAGCTTGTGTGCTTACGGTTAGTAGTGCAATGGCTAGTGCAGTTGTCCCTGCAATTCCAAAAATCCACCACGTAATCTCCGTGCGGTAAGCATAGTTTTGCAACCATTGATTCATACCATACCAGGCCATTGGCGTGGCGATGAATAATGCCACGATCACCAGAATAACGAAGTCTCGGGAAATTAACGTGACAATATTATTGATGGAGGCACCCAGTACTTTTCGAATTCCTATTTCTTTTGTTCTCGATTGAGCAGCAAAGGTGGCAAGTCCCCAAAGCCCCAGGCATGAAATAAACATGGCTAAGCCGGAGAAAATTTCGAAGAGATGAAATAGTCTTTCCTCTGCTTTATAAAACGCATCAATTTGCTCGTCCAGAAATTTGTAAGTGAAAACTCCTTCTGGGTAGGCAGTTTTCCAGGCAGTTTCTATGGCAGCTATGGTTTGAGGAATATTACTGCCGGCTTCTATTTTAATGCCTGCCTGCTCATAATCTCGTGGGTTAGAGGTAATCAACGCAGGTTTGATGATTTCATGCAATGATCCTGTATTGAAATCAGCAACCACGCCAACAATTTCAACATGGCCACTGTTCCAGCCAATCCAGATAGATATGTTCACCAAGGGCAGCTTCATTTGATTTAAATCCTAATTCATGAATCAGCTTTTCATTCACCACGGCTTTCATCATTTGTTTTTCTTCTGGTAATGTGCGTGATATATAATTGGTATCGGATGCTTCCAATAACCGCCCGGTAATAAGGTTCAGGTCATACATTTTGCAGAATCGTTCATCGCCAAAAATAAGTGTAACATCTTTGCGGGTGGGATCTTCGCGATTGTTTCTATTCATAATGGTTCCCCAATGACCTTCGCTGCTTGGTGTGGCTGTTGCAAATGAAATGTCTTTTATTTGAGCAATCTTATTGAGTTCATTTTTAAAGACAAGTTCTTTATTTGCTCTCGATTTTATTTCTACGTTAATGATATTATCCTTATTGAATCCAAGATTTTTGCTTCGTAAAAAATCGACTTGACGCCCGATCAGAAGTAAGATCATCAGCAAGCCAACAGAAATGGTAAACTGAATAACCACCAGTCCTTTTCGTAACCAATTCGAACTAAGGTCAGCGGATGCCATCGTGCCAACCTTCATGGTAGTCGTTGGATTGAACCTGGCAATTATCCATGCGGGATATATACCTGCCAACAAACCAATTGCCGTGATACTCACAAGCAGCATGGATAGTAATTTTGGTGATTGCATTAAATCAAACGAGATATTTTTATCAAGCAGAGTATTGATAGACGGTAGAAATAGTTGGGCTAAAGCAATCGCGATAATGCCAGAAAGAAATGTGAGTATCCATGCCTCGGATAAAAACTGGAGCATCAGGTTAAATTTTCCGGCTCCAATGGATTTGCGAACACCTACTTCTTTTGCCCGCGTTAACGCCTGAGCTGTGGATAAATTCATGAAGTTGATGCAGGCCAGAACTAAAACAGCTAATCCGATAACAGCAAAAAACCATAACCAGCTTGCGGAAATAGATGGCACCCATCCGCCACCACCACCGTAAGATTCATTGAAGTGAACATTGTTAAGGGGTTGCAATTCAAAATCACTTCGAAAGTTTGGTTCACCTTGATCCTTGTTAATATATTTATCCGCGATGGCAGTGAGCTGTGCTTTGATATTAGTGAGCTTGGGATTCACAGGTACCACAATAAGAGTTTCTGTGCCTGAAACATAAGTCCAGCCATCGAGGTTGGGACGCAAGAAATTTTCGGAATACGAATAGGATACAAAGATGGAGGCAGGTAAATGAGTATTTGGAGGGAGATCTTTTACGATGGCACCAACCGTAAAGTCAAACTCCTTATCAACCGTAAAACGGAAGGTTTTTCCTATAGGGTCTTCTTTTCCAAAAAACTTTTGAGCAGTTGATTCTGTGAGCACTGCCTGATATGGCTGCCGAAGTGTTTTGTATAAATCACCTTTGGTCACATCTAAGTTAAAGAGTTCCAAAAACTCAGGTTCAACAGCTAAAATATGATCTTCCAGAAAACGCTTTTGTGGCGTAATCTCTACCACTTTTGTGTATACCGGATGCGCAAAGCTTACATGCTCAAGGCCACTAACCTCATTGCGAATAGTATTCGCCAGTGGAAAAGGTGTTGAGAAGTGGAAGTCCTGTTTTTCTCCATAAATCCATTTCGACACAACACGATAGGTTCGGTCTGACTTGTCATGGTAAGCATCAAAGCTTAGTTCATAGCGGATAAACAGTGCGATTAATAGACACACACTCATGCCAATGCTAAGCCCGATTATGTGGAGGCTCGTGTTTAACTTTTGTCTACTCAGGTGACGAAAGGCAAGTCGCATATTATGAATGATCATATCAATGAAATCTTATTTAGTGGATAGCTTCTTAACATATTTACTCACTCCTCAAACTTTGTGAAGGATTGGCCCGTGCCGCACGCAAGGCTTGTGTACTAACGATGATCAATGCTAAAAGCAAAGCGGTTGCACCCGCGAGAGGCAATATCCACCACATGATCGTAATACGATACGGATAGCGCTCCAGAAAATTATTCAAGAACCACCATGCTATTGGTCCTGAAATTAAAAAGCCTAAGATTACCAGCCTTGAAAAATCCTTGGAAATCAGCATCACTAAACTTGAAACAGATGCCCCCATTACTTTACGGATACCTACTTCTTTGGTGCGTTGCTCTGCCGTAAATGCAGCAAGACCAAAGAGACCAAGACAGGTAATGATAATCGCTAATGAAGCAAAGATGGTAGCAAGCCTGCTGATTAGATTGATCGTTGAAAACTTTTTCTCAAAGTCAGTATCAGCAAAACGAAACTCAAAGGGATAAGTAGGATTAAGTTTTTTGAATACACCTTCCACGACATCAATGGACTCTCCCAGCTTTTCAGTTTTATTTAATCGAATGGTTATGGTGCTTGTCCAGTCACGATCAAAAATTAACGTCATGGGTTCCACCGGTTCGTAAGGTGAGGCCATCACCACATCCGTCATGACTCCTATGATTTCATAGGATTCATTGTTATAAGTTATTTTTTGGCCGATTGGACTTTCCATACCCATAAAATCGACAGCGGCCTGATTAATCACCATCGATAACGTATCATTGAAATATCTTGAGAAGTCGCGGCCTTCCAGCATTTTAATACCCATCGTTTCGGTATAATCATATTCGGTTGCTATGGTGGAGAACGATACTCTGCCTTCCGGCATGCCTTCCCATTTTACTTCGTTGCTGGAAAAGATAGAAGTGATGGGGCTGTTACTTTTGCATATTGATTTAACCACTCCGGTTTTCACCAGTTCTTCCCGTATCGCATCAAAGTTGGTTTGTAGTTCTCCATTGGTCCAGATCTGCATCAGATTTTCACGGTCGTAACCCAGGTCGCGATTTTTCACGTGCATGATTTGTTGATAGATTACAATGGTGCCAATGATCAGAAAGATGGAGAAGCCAAATTGAAGGGTCACTAACACTTTACGTGGGGTAGTAGCGCCTTTGCCAACATTCACTTTCCCTTTCAATACTTTCACGGGTTGAAAGGAGGAAAGATAAAAGGCCGGATAGCTGCCTGCGAAAATACCAATCACGAACACCCAGCCAATCGCAATCGACCAAAGCCATGGATTAGAATAGTCAATGGAAATATTTTTATCCACCATGAGATTGTATGCCGGCATCACCAACTCTACAATCACGATGGCCAACACAGTAGAAATAAATGTGATCATGATCGACTCACCTAAAAATTGGAAGATCAATTCCTTTCTTCTGGAGCCTACGCTTTTGCGAATGCCTACTTCACGTGCTCGGCTTTCACTTCTGGCTGTAGCCAGGTTCATGAAGTTGATGCAGGCAATCACTAAAACAAAAATGGCTATGGCGATGAACAATCGAACGTATTCAATCATGCCTCCGGAGTTTATTCCATTTTCAAAGTTAGAGTAGAGTCTCCATTTACTCATGGGGTGAAGGAATAATTTTGCGGTGGGTGCTTTCGGATTGTTATCTTTAATGATGTCTTTAATACTATTGTTTACTTCTGCTTCCGTAGCATCAGGCTGAAGTTGCACATACATTTGAAACGAGTTGTTATTCCAGTTGTCTTTAGAATAACGCACCCATCCTTGAGTAGCTTCATAGTAAGCAAAGGGTAATACGTAGTCAAAATTAAAGAAAGACTGCCTGGGCACATCTTTGACTACGCCTGTTACTTTCAATTCTTGTCCGTTATCAACTTTGATCAATTGATTGATCGGATCTTCATCATTGAAAAAGGCTTTCGCTGTTGATTCTGTAATGACAATGGAGGATGGATCCGAGAGGGCGGTCTTAGGATCACCTTTTACCATTTCAAAGGAAAACATAGTGAAAAAATCTTCGCTGGCACTAAGACCAAATTTGTTTAAACGTTTTTCACCCACCTGAAGCATGTTGCCTTCGCCCCAGTTGGTCATCACCACATGCTTGATCTGGCTCGATTTGTCTTTTATTGTTTCCTTCAATGGAAAGGGCATCGAGTTTCCCGTGCCGATACCTTGTGCCCATTGCTGACTTTGATAAAGTTTATAAATGGAATTATAGTTGGAATGGAAGCGATCGTAGGAGTATTCATCAGCTACCCATAGCAGAATCAATACCGAACAGGCAATGCCAATAGAAAGCCCGGTGATGTTGATGAATGAGTATACCGAGTTTTTGAGAAGACTGCGTATGGCAATTTTGAAATAGTTTCTGAGCATGGGTAAAGGTTTTTTGTTCCTTATCCCAAATCAGTGCCAACCCGTAATCTCTAATTTTGAATTAAATTCAACGATTTCGGTTCAAGGATTCGACCAATAATGAACGTAGACGTCCGCTTTCGATCAGTCACCGTGATAGCGCATTTCCTTCTCGCGCTCGCTTTCTTCCTTCTCGCGTTTGATGCGGACTTTGGCAGGAGGCCCCACCATAATCGGCACGCTTTCTACTTCTACGTTGGCCAATTCAAGACCATACATTTCTTCTGTTGATAAACTGTGTTTCTTAATGAAGCGATACCCCTGGATGATCAGGTTATCAAAATTTGAAATCTCACTATCCACAGAAGCCAATGAGTGGAGTATAACAAACTTAAAGTCAGAAGGCATGCTGTGTTTTTGCAGAGAATCGTAATGACTGATCAAGTCAATCTCAGCGCTCTCGGCCATGTCGTGCAGAATCTTATTGAGCAAGAGATTAACACGATGGTCGGCTTTAAATCCAAGTTTGATGCGAATGAAAAAACACTTGCGTGGAATGATCGTGTCTACCGAATATTTTGATGTATAAGGACTATCCACCGTATCCACGTGTACAAACCAATACACATCGGCACGCTTGGGTCGTTTTTTGAAAATCGAATAGATGATGTTTGAATCGATATAGCGTTTACTATTCGCAACAGCCATATAGACAAGGTTAGTGGCCTCTTTAGGCACGGACTTATCGGCCTGCAAGTCCTGAATGATTTGTATGTAATGTTTTAAATCCACGAATTCCGTATGACGATCGCGCAAACTGCGGGCGTTGTAAAGAATGAACATCATCACAAAGAAGAATCCGGCAATGGTAAAAGAGAACCATCCGCCATGAGAGAACTTACTCAGGTTGGAAATCAGAAATGCACCTTCGATGGTAAAGAATGTTAACGCCAGAATACTGGATCGTACTCTTGATTTCTTTGCCGTGGTGAAATAGTAGACCAATAACGATGTAGTCATCAGCATATCAAAGGTGATGGCTAGACCATAGGCAGATTGCATGGCATCCGACTCCTGGAAATAAAGCACGACCAAAATGCTTCCAAACATTAATACCCAGTTGATAGCCGGTAAATAGATTTGTCCTTTTACCTGAGTTGGATAACGTACACGCGTGCTAGGCCACAACTTAAGTTTCATCGCCTCATTCACCAACGTAAAGGTTCCTGAGATTAACGCCTGACTCGCAATGATGGTCGCCATGGTGGCAATCACCACACCAAAAATCAGCAATGGCTTAGGCATGATTTCGAAAAATGGAATTACTCCACCCAGACCTTCAAGTGTTTCTCCCTCATGTTCCAGCAACCAGGCACCCTGACCGAAGTAGCTTAGCAGTAAACAAACTTTTACAAACCCCCATCCCATACGGATGTTCGATTTTCCGCAATGGCCTAAATCAGAGTATAATGCTTCGGCTCCTGTAGTGCATAAAAAGACAGCTCCCAAAATCCAAAAACCACCTGGGTATTCGTAAAGCAAGTTTGCCGCATACATCGGGTTTATCGCCTTCAGTATGGATAAATTACTAGC
This sequence comes from Bacteroidota bacterium, assembly GCA_947470895.1. Taxonomy (GTDB): domain Bacteria; phylum Bacteroidota; class Bacteroidia; order Cytophagales; family Cyclobacteriaceae; genus ELB16-189. Next base: position 90,390 of record CANIVF010000003.1, on the reverse strand, counting down.
CAGGTGAATTCCACCGATCGTTCCAATAAAAACAAACCAGACGAGCATCACAGGTCCGAATGTTTTTCCTACTACGCTGCTCCCAAATTGTTGAAAAACAAATAAGGCAAGTAGAATAGCAATAACAATAGAGATAATGGTCTGCTGGGTAATATCAGGATTTAACGAGCGCATGCCTTCCACTGCGGAAGTCACACTGATGGCGGGCGTAATAAAACCATCGGCAATCAAGGTGCAGCAACCAATGATGGCCGGGAAAATCACCCAGCCTGCTTTGTATCTTCTTACCAATGCATATAGGGCAAAAATTCCACCTTCACCCTTGTTATCAGCACTGAGTGCTAGGTAGACATATTTAATGGTGGTGATTAGCGTTAGAGTCCAGAATACGCAGGACAGTCCACCGAGAATGAAATTTTCGGCGATGGGATGATCACCAACAATAAAGCGAAGGGTGTATATCGGAGATGTGCCAATATCACCATAAATAATGCCCATGGCCACCAATACTCCGGCTGCAGATAATTTATGAAGACGCGAATCTTTAGAATCCATACTACTCGGCAACGTTACGGTTTAACTTCGTCCTGCATGATCTTTTCTTCATTGCGACCGATAATCAGTCGATTACTCTTATCATAAGAGAAGTAATTCCACATCCAGCTAAAGAAAATAAAAACCCTGTTTCTAAAACCAACGATAGACATTAGATGTACAAACATCCACACATACCAGGCAAAAAATCCCTGAAAGCGAATTCCTTTCATATCCACCACTGCTTTATGGCGACCAATAGTAGCCATCGAGCCTTTATCAAAATAGCGAAATGGTTTGAGTGGTTTTTTATGGATGATATTCCTGATGTTTTTGGCTACGAGTTTACCTTGCTGCTGTGCCGGTGGTGCCATTTGTGGATGACCTTTTGGATAACGTTCATCTCCTTCCATGGCAGCCACATCACCGATCGCAAAAATATTGTCGTACCCTTTCACGCGGTTGAACTCATCGACTGCAATCCTGTTTACTTTTGTAACCACTTCAGCGTTGAGTCCGGCAACGGGATTACCTCTTACGCCAGCAGCCCAAATGAGTGAACGTGAAATCAGTTTTTCACCCGTACTCAAAAGCACTTCGTATCCATCATAGGATTTAACTGCAGTGCCCAGGTGTACTTTTACTCCCATCTCAGTTAAAAAATCCATAGCCTTTTTTCCCGCTTGTTCCGACATTCCATTAAGTAACCGGGGTGATGCCTCTACCAAATGAATATCCATTTGTCGCATATCCAATTCCTTATAATCTTTTGGAAATACATTTTTCTTCAACTCCGTAAGGGCACCGGCAAGTTCAACACCTGTTGGTCCACCACCTACAATCACAAAATCCATTAAGCTGTTCATCACCTCTTCGTCACTGGTCAAAAGTGCATATTCGAGCTGTCGGATTATTTTATTACGAAGTTTGGTAGCATCAACAATGGTTTTCATTGAGGAAGCGTACTTCTCTACTTCCGTCATTCCAAAGAAGTTGGTGGTGGCTCCACTGGCGATCACCAGGTAATCATACTTAACCCCACCGATCGATGTTTCGATATAATTTTCTTCGGGTTTGATATTCTTCACTTCGCCTAAGCGGAAGTAAAAATCGGATTGATTGCCAAAAAGCTTTCGAAACGGTGCCACGATGGAGTTGGTTTCCAGCCCTGAAGTAGCCACTTGATAAAGCAAAGGCTGAAAAGTGTGGTGATTAGATTTATCAAAAAGCACCACCTGTGCAAGAAGGTCTTCGAGGCCTTTTATGACTTCCAAACCACCAAATCCTCCACCAATGACGATGATACGGGGTTTGCCCAGGTCTGCAATACGCGTTCGCGTGGTAATTAATTTGGGCATTTAAAGAGAAATATTACTTTAAATTTGGCGCAAGTTACGCCTTGTCGAAACATTTCGCTGTGTTTGAAAAAATATTTTGTTCTTGAGTCACGTAAACATTTAAACCCTTAATTTTGTGCACTTAAAACTAACATCTGTATGGTAAAAAACATTCTTTTCATAGTAGCCATTGGTGCCACACTCATGAGTTGTGGTGGTGAGGCTGAAAAATTAAAATCTCAAGTAGACTCTCTGAAGGTTGAATTGCAAACCAGCCAACAGTTCGCTACCACACTACAAGAAGTGAGCGTTCTGATGGACTCTATTGATGCTAACCGCCAAGTGCTGCGTGTTAACATGGTGGAAGGAACCACCTATGAGAATTACACAGCACGCATGAAGGATATCAATCATTATGTGAAGGATACTCAGAGTAAAATTGAGGATCTTGAGAGTTCTTTAAAGAAATCAAAGAGCAATAACAGTGCACTTTCATCTATGATCAAGAAATTGAAAGCTGATCTCGATACACGCAACAAAGAAATTGCAGCACTAAACGAACATGTTGATCAGTTGAAAAACGAAAACCAAAACCTGATTACAACAGTAGGTTTACAGGAAGCTGAATTGAATGATAAAGAGGCTCAGATTGTTGCCAAGCAACAGGAGTTGGCTTTGATTGAAGCAAAAATTCAAGAACTGATGATTTCCAGCAAAGTAAGCGAGGCAGATTCTTATTTTGCCCGCGCTCAGGCAGTAGAAGAAGCAGCTAACCGCACCAAATTGGCTCCTAAAAAGAAGAAAGAAACATTGAAAGAGGCTATCGAATTATATAAGAAGGCACTTTCTCTTGGCAAGCAGGAAGCTGAAGCAAAAATCACGGAATTGGAGAAGAAGATTTAATCCAATTTTCATTTAGAGAAAAGGCTCCATCCCGGCGCCTTTTTTATTTGCCCTATTTACAATTTTCTTTTGGTTATGAAATTCATAAATGCCACAGCCAAAAGAACTCCTATAGAATCTAATACCCAATCCCAGAAATCAGTTGTTCTGCCGGGGGTTAATCGCTGATAATTTTCATCAACTATTCCTATCAACGATCCTAAGAGAAAGGTCATTAAGCAGATCCTCATTAAGGTTGTATAAGGGTACTCTAATCTTAACCACCTGAATAAAAAAATCCTAAAACGGCATACTCCGCGCAGTGTATAAGTTTGTCTGGAGTTAAGGAAAAAACTTCCGGAATGTTCTTTCCTGGCACCGATGATCCAGCGAAAATGATCAAGACCACGCCAATGGAAAAGACTCTGCTATTGACTAAATTCTTTTTCATGAACGTAAAAAATGTAGGTTAGACTCATCACTCCATTCCCACGAGGAAAATGGTATAGGCGAAGTAACTAATCAACATAAGGAATGCCTCCCAACGGTCAAGCTTGCTAGTATTTAAGGTGAACATAAAGATCATAAGCACCACCGTGGAAGCCGCGAGTACATAAAGATCAAAATTCATGGCTACATCGAAGCGCATAGGGTGTATCAATCCGGTTGCGCCAAGAATAAAGAAGATGTTGAAAATATTGGATCCGATTACGTTACCTATAGCAATATCTGTATTTCTCTTATAAGCAGCTACAGCGGAGGTAGCGAGTTCAGGAAGTGAGGTACCTGCAGCCAGTATGGTGAGACCAATCAATTTATCACTAAGTCCATAGAATTTTGCAATTTCAATAGCGTTGTCAACAACCATAGTTCCACCACCGACCAATAAAGCCAAACCTAATATGATAAGGCCGACCGAAGCTGGTAAGGAGTAGATCTTAATATCATCAGTCTGATCAATGTCTGATGCGTTGCTCATCGTGCGATAGATGTAAAGCATAAACAGGACAAAAAAGCCTAGCAAAATAAAAGAGTCCAATCGACTCAGAATATTTGCCTCAGCTCCCCATAAAGAAACATCATTAACCAATATATATAGGACTATCGCGGCCAATAGAGACAGTGGAACTTCATACCTGACCGTATTGCGTAGAACAACCAGTGGATAGATGAGCCCGGCTACTCCTAGAATAAAAAGTAAGTTGAACGTATTGCTTCCGATCACGTTTCCGAAAGCAGCTCCATCGTATCCTTTTAATGAAGATGTAACGCTCACGAGCAATTCAGGTGTGGAGGTACCGAATGCTACAACCGTAAGACCGATGGCAATATTTGAGATTTTAAACTTTTTCGCCACCGAAGAGGCACCGCCTACTAAAAAGTCAGCACCTTTAATCAATATGGCAAAGCCAACAAGCAACAGAGTGATAGTTAATAACATAGAGAATTAGGTTTTGGGGCACCCTAAATATATAAGGTTTCTTTTTGGCCTCAAAAGGCACATGTAAAAAATAAGCCATTTTTCCCCTTAAATCTTTTTAAATTTGTCGTTTGCGCCAATATGACCTTTGATTTATTTATAACGCTCTTTCTCGTTTTTCTGAACGGATTCTTTGTAGCTGCAGAGTTTGCTATCGTCAAGGTGAGATCTTCACAAATTGCATTAGAGAAAGGGAATCTTTCTAAAGAGGCAGCAAAAAAAATCATCATTAACCTGGATGGATATCTGGCGGCTACCCAGCTCGGTATTACCTTGGCCAGCTTAGGTTTAGGTTGGATTGGTGAAGGGGTAATGTCAGAAATCATACTCGACATGATCAGTTCTTTTGGGATTCAAATGAGCGAAGCTGCGGCACATAGTGTAGCTATACCCATAGCTTTTGCCATGCTCACTGTGCTTCATATTGTTTTTGGAGAACTAGCCCCTAAATCAATAGCCATTCGCTATCCGGCCTCCACCACGTTGAGAGTATCTATTCCGCTTCGCATATTTTATTTTGTTTTCCGTCCTTTTATCTGGTTGCTTAACGGATTGGCAAACCTGATTCTTAAAATATTTGGCATCAAACCAATGAGCGAAACCGAGATACACTCTGAAGAAGAACTTAAGCTCATCATTGCCGAAAGTGAAGAGGGTGGTGCGATTGAAACTTCAGAACGTGAGTTGATTCAGAACGTTTTTGATTTTGATAATCGGGTGGCACGCCAGGTGATGATACCGCGCATGAAGATGACCATGATCAAAGCAGAAACCACGATTGAGGAGGCAGTCAATATTATCTTGAGGGAAAGCTATTCGCGATATCCTATTTATGAAAATTCGAAGGACGAGATCATTGGCGTTGTTCATGCTAAAGACATCATCTCTTCACACATAACCAATTCAGGAAAATCGCTGAAGGATATTATGCGTCCCGTTCACTTCATCCCTGAAACAAAACCGATTGATTTATTGCTACGCGAATTTCAGCGCAGAAAAACCCAGATGGCTTTTGTGGTCAGTGAGTTTGGTGGCGTCATTGGCCTGGTTACACTCGAGGACATTCTGGAAGAATTGGTGGGTGACATCCAGGACGAGCACGATCAGGAACAACAGATCGTGGTGCCACTGGAAAAGCATGCATTTCAAATTGCCGCTCAATCTTCGCTTCATGATATCAACAAACTTTTGGAAGTTCCTTTTCCGGAAGCAGAGGAATACGAAACACTTGCCGGCCTACTTACCTATGAGCATCCTGCACTGAAAGAAGGAGAAGAGTTTGAATTATTCAATTACAAGATAAAGATTCTGAAAATCATCCAGACTCTCCCTGAAATGGTGGAAGTTCGTTTGGTTAATGGAAAGTAGAAGTTAGAACCACTTCTTGTAGCGGAAGTAGACAATCATGAGCACAAAGATAGTGCCCATTATTGCGAGTACACCAAAGTAGCCATTTTCCCAACCTAGTTCAGGCATGTGCTGAAAATTCATTCCATAGATGCCGGCAATAAATGAAAGGGGAATGAATATCGTAGTAATGATGGTTAGTAATTTCATTACCTCATTCATTTTATAGTTGATGGTGTTCATGTATAAATCCATCATGGTAGAGGTAAGGTCTTTATAAGTATCGAGTGAGTCAATGAGATGAATCACGTGATCATAGATATCAGCAAAATATTTTTCGTTATTCTCTTCGATAAATCCACTTTCGTTTTTAACAATTTTATTGATGGCTTCTCGCAATGGATAGACCACCCTGCGCAGGTAGATAAACTCTTTTCTTATTTTTTGAATTTTCTGAAAGTCTTTGACGGTAGGATTTTTTGAAATGTTCTCTTCAATGGATTCTACTTGTTCTCCGATTTTCTCTAAAACCGAATAGTAACTATCAACAATGGCATCCACTAATCGGTATAGCAAATAGTCGGTACCACGTTTCCGGATCACTCCATTTTCCTGATTGATGCGTGTTCGTATTCCTGAAAAAATATCACCTTCTTTTTCCTGAAAGGATAATAGATAGTTTTTTCCCAGAACAAAACTGATATGTTCATACTCTATTTTTTCTTCATCAAATCGATAGAACATCTTCATGGTTAAGAAAAGATGATCATCAAGCTCGTCTGTTTTAGGCTGATGGTCGACATTCAGGATGTCTTCGATTAGCAGATAATGAAGATCAAATTTCTTAGCAATCTTTTCAATCAGGTTTCGATCGGTTAGACCATCCACATTAATCCAGTTTTTTCGATTATGGTCGCACATCGCCAATAAGTCATCGACAGGCTTTTTGCCTTCCATGACAACCGAATCTTCGTTGAAGGAAATTAATTCTACGATGATCTTATCATCAGCACTCGGTTCCTGATTTGCCCTGAATTCACTAGTTAGTCGTTCCGTTACTTTATGTAGCGCTGCCTTGCGACCTCCTTTAATTGATTCCATTCTTTTTTTTATTCTATTTATTGATCAATACACGCACGGGATAACCAAATTCTACACCTTCGCTCTCAAATCTTTCCTTAATTGATTTATTCAAATCACATTTCAGATCAAACCCATTGTTAGGCGAAGTAGCCCAGGCGTAAGCTCTTAGTAGAATACCGAAATCTCCAAACGAAAGCACTCTAACCATTACAGGATGATCGCCCTTTGTCAATTCTTCCGTGTTTCTGTTATCAATACAAAATGGATGACGTGTGGCTTCCTCCTGAATGATGGATATTGCTTTATTGATGTCTGCGGAAAAAGAAATGGGAACCTCGACAAACATGCAGGTTTTTTCATCGGTTAATGTAGAATTGATAATCGTTTCATTACTGATTATGTTATTGGGTATAACGATTCGTCTATTCTCAAAATCTTTAATAATCGTGTGGCGTAAGGTTATGTCTTCAACATCTCCTGCATAAAGTAGCCCTATTCTTACTCGATCACCAACGCTAAAGGGTTTGAAAATCACCAAAAAGAATCCACTTATGATATTGGAAAAAGCTGATTGTGAAGCAAAACCAACAATGGCTGCCAACACTCCAGCCCCCGTGAGCAGGGTGGTACCTACCGCTTTGAAGGCTGGAATAGACCGGAAGATGATGATAAAGGCAACCAGAAAAATGTTAAAGTCGACAGCATTTTTAAAAAAATTATAGCGTGTTGGATCGACATTAAGTTTTTTTGCTGCCCCTCGGATAAATCTTCCAATAACGTATCGGAGGATGCGAGACACCACAAACGAAACGATCAAAACGATCAATGTAAAAATGATCTGTTCCCAGTATTTATCGTAGACATTCATACCCCCTAAAGTACTAATAACTCAAGGAGTTGAAGGAAAGCAAGTAAGATTTTTTGAAAAACTTAATGGTTATAGGCAAACTTGTTCTTACTAATTGCCATCATTGCTTATTATTGCAGTTCATGTCCAGGCAATTAGATCTTATAAAAGCACCGGTAGCCAAGGAGATGGAAGATTTCGAACAGAAGTTCAGGTCTTCCATGAAAACCCGCGTATTGTTGCTGGATAAGATCATGACCTATATCATAAAACGGAAGGGGAAGCAAATCCGCCCTATGTTCGTTTTTTTAAGTGCTGGTGCCTGTGGAGTAATTAATGAATCAACTTATCGTGGAGCATCGTTGATTGAGCTGGTTCATACTGCCAGCCTAGTGCATGATGACGTTGTTGATAATTCCAATTACCGCAGAGGTTTTTTTTCGGTCAATGCTCTATGGAAGAATAAGATTGCTGTTTTAGTGGGCGATTTTCTTCTTACCAGGGGATTATTTCTGGCAATGGAACACAAGGACTATGAACTGCTTGCTATTTGTACCGAAGCAGTGAAGGAAATGAGTGAAGGAGAATTGCTGCAGATGGAGAAAGCCAGACAGTTGGATATCAAGGAAGAGATTTATTATGAAATTATCCGTCAAAAGACCGCTTCGTTGATTGCTTCGTGCTGTGCAGTAGGTGCCAGTTCATCAGGAGCTTCAGCCGAGGTTGTAGCTAAGATGAAAGATTTTGGTCAGCACGTGGGTATGGCATTTCAAATTAAGGATGACCTTTTTGATTATGGGGACGATGAGATCGGTAAACCATTAGGAATAGATATTAAGGAGAAGAAAATGACGCTGCCATTAATTTATGCTCTTTCAAAATCTTCCTGGTTGGAGAAGCGAAGGATCATCAACATCATTAGAAATAAAAGTGAGGATTCGGCTAAGGTAAAAGAAGTGATCGAATATGTGAAAAAATCGGGCGGCATTGAATATGCCAAAGAGGTCATGCAGCAATATTACCAGAGTGCCATTACCATCCTCGATGAAATGCCAGATTCCAACTTCAAAACTTCGCTGGCTGATTTAGTGCGTTTTACGATTGATCGTAAAAATTAACCTTTCACTTTTTTACTTCCCGCCTCCAGTATCGCATATTGCTTTGAGTGTGAGAACACAGTTTCATTCAACGTTTGATTGGCAGGCCCCACATTGGCAGGAATGAATGTTCCTTCTGTTTCCCACCACTTTTTTGCGTTGGCCCTCGCTTCATTTTTATCCACTTCGAAATAACTAATCACCGAATCAGAAACGATCCAGGGCTTTGATATAGTTGCATATTTTTCGAATATCATTGCTCGCATCTGGGTGCCACTGCTTTGATCATTGAAATGCGACATCGTATACGACATGGTTTCAGGCTCGGTCATCACCATGTCCCAATATTTTTTCGAGGTTATGATTTGAGCTGTAGTGAGTAAATACCCAAAACCCTTTTCGAGGGGTTCTTTGGTGATGTAGCAGGAAGCTTTGAATTCTTTCTTCTTCTTTCCAAAAATAGCCTCTAATAATGCCATGATCTTGTCGATTTACCTTATTATATACTTGAGAATGGGTAAATAGTTGCATCAAGCATCATTTATTTTTGAAGAGCATTTAAAAATGATTAAAAAGCCTTTAGTTAGAGTATCAAGTGCCAGGTTGCTTCCTGGGTTGATTTGACTGAAGGAATTTTTCATGCTTGGTAAAGAAATCCTCCAATTGCTTAACAGGCAATTTCTTAGCGATAATTTTGTGTCTGTTATCCAAGATGTACACGGCAGGCGTTGTTTCGGCATGATAAAATTCTGAATAATGCTTGGGCAAATAAGTACGAGGCCCGTTCACAGTTATCCAAGGTGTTTTAAAGTCTTTTATGAACTTCTTCATTTTCACCATGGAAGTATCAGAAGCAACCGCAAACACTTCGACATCAAATCTAACATGGTTCTTATTGTAGAATTCTACCAGTTTAGGTGTTTCTTCTTTGCAATGGCTGCAGTCCGGATCAAAGATGAAAAGGATGGTATACTTGTTTTTAATGTCATACATCGATCTCTTCAACAAATTTTGGTCTTGCATGATCAGGTTTGCCCCAGTTTTTCCAATCAGGCTACTTCTTAATTTTTCAGCATAGTCTTTCAGGTTTTTCTTCACCGGGTCGGTGATCCAATAATTCATTTCACCGGAAGCAAAGTATTTATCATAGAGCGAAACATAAACTGCATCCAATCCCATAATCTCCGGGTTTTGATACGTAAAGACGCAGTTCCAAACCAGATATTTATAGGTCTCCGGATTTTTCTTTCCCCTCGCCACCATTTTGTCAATAGCAACAACAATAGTATCGGCAATTGGTGCATATAATTTGTTCAGGTATTCTTTAATTTTTTCCTGATAGAAAGGGCGAGGCATTCGTAACAGGGCATCATCGGCCAAATCAAAATTGTCGAAGAAGTGTTCCCGATAATAGCGGAGTTGAAACGTGGAATCGATGGTGCCATCTGCTTTTTTAGGTGACGCAGGTAAATCAACAGGCATGGTAGCTTTAATGAGCCTGGCTGTGAGGAGCTGAGGATTTTTCGCAATCAGATCCTTCTGATAAGCCGAGACTTTATCATTCACTTTTGTGAAAGCTTCACGTGCCGGTTTTTTCTGATCTTCGGTAAGGGTACTATCACGTAAAGATTTAATAAAAGGTTCAGCCTCCGCATTTCGCTCCATATAGAAAATCATATTTTGAAAGAAGAGTCGATTATCCTCATCTCCTGTGACCACCATGTTCTTAACATAATCTGCTACAGATGTTTCCATCGAAAAGAACTGGTCTTTGCCAATCACGAAGTCAAAAATTTTAGAGAACCCGGTTGGTGTTTTTAGTACCAGAAAATGAACACCTTGAGCAATCGTATTCTTATTATCGAAAGAAAAACCACCTGTTGAGCTGCTTCTTGTAGTATCTATAATGCGCGTTTGTTCACCGTAATAATGACCCAGATAGACGGTGGTATCTTTCCATTCCTTTATTTTAAAATCAAGCTTATATCCGGACTGCGCCTGAGCGCTAAAAGCAATGATCCAGAATAGTAAAACAATTGAAAGACGCATGCTTCGTTAAGGTTTAATGTGACGCAAATTTCTAAAATTCAGACTTACCTGCAATGGCAATTAATAGGCCAAAGATGGTTTAAGTAATCCGGATGGGTTCTCAATTATTTGTTAAATCCAAACTATGTGCACTGTCAACTTTTAAATTTACTTTTGCAGCGTTAAAAAAATGTCGTTACAAGTCGCACATCTTACCAAGTATTATGGACAGCAAAAGGCTGTGAATGATATCTCCTTTGAAATCAACAAAGGCGAAATCGTTGGATTTTTAGGCCCGAATGGTGCCGGAAAATCGACCACGATGAAAATCGCCACGGGCTACTTGCCGCCAAACTCAGGCACAGTATTCGTAGATGGGTTGGATGTACTTCATCATTCGTTGAAGGTTCGAAAAGTGACGGGTTATCTCCCGGAACATAATCCACTGTATCTGGATATGTATGTGCATGAATACCTTCATTTTGTTGGAAAGGTTTATGGTATATCATCTTCAAGATTAAAAAGCAGAAGTTCCGAAATTATTGAACTTTGCGGGCTCACGCGTGAGCAGAATAAAAAGATCGAAGCGTTATCAAAAGGGTATCGCCAACGGGTAGGCATTGCGCAGGCATTAATTCATGATCCGGCTGTGTTGATTCTGGATGAGCCTACATCCGGACTAGATCCCAACCAGATTTTGGAAATCAGAAAATTGATCAAAGACATCAGCGCTAATAAAACCGTGATTTTTTCTACGCACATTTTACAAGAAGTGCAGGCACTGTGTGATCGGGTCATTGTCATTAATATGGGTGAAATTGTGGCGGACGATACCGTGGATCATTTGATGCGAAGCCAGACTAAATCGTTGGCTATCATCGTGGAGTTTTCCGGTGATGTGAATGAAGACGTTTTGAATCAGATTCCCGGTATGAAGAAATTGGAACGAATAACATCCTCTTCATTTCGTTTGGAAGGTCACCAAGGGATAGACTTACGAGCCGAAGTATTTCGTTGTGCAGCTGATCATTCATTATCGCTTCGCGGATTGCGACAAGAAGAGAGTTCGCTAGAAGAAATATTCAGAGAGCTTACCGTAAATCAAACGCAGGCATGATACAGGTATTTAAAAAGGAATTGAATAGCTTTTTAAATTCGCTGATTGCGTATGTGGTAATCGGTGTATTTTTAACCAGCATCGGCTTAATGATGTGGGTGTTCAACGATACTTCTGTTCTCGAGTATGGCTTTGCCGATATGGATACCCTTTTTTCATTAGGACCTTACGTGTTTATCTTTTTAGTTCCGGCCATCACCATGAAAAGTTTTGCAGAAGAAAAAAAGATGGGCACTATGGAATTGCTTCTTACCAAACCATTGAGTGATTGGAGTATAGTATTAGGAAAGTTTCTGGCCACCTTCGCTTTGGTCCTGTTTGCTCTTATTCCTTCTTTAATTTATTATTATTCAATCTATAAATTAGGGAGTCCTGCCGGAAACATTGACTCGGCCGGAGTTGCCGGCTCGTATGTTGGTTTGATGTTTCTCTCCCTGGTATTTTGTGCCATTGGATTGTTTTCATCTTCGCTCACGACAAATCAAATTGTATCGTTTATAATGGCTGCTTTTCTATCATTTATCTTTTATACTGGCTTCGATTCGTTATCTGTCCTTGCAGGAAATGCAGCTTTATTGATTAAGCAATTAGGAATTCTATATCATTACGAATCGCTCAGTCGGGGTGTCATTGACAGCCGTAGTGTAATTTATTTTGTGAGCGTGGCAGGTTTGATTTTGTTTGGTACTAAAACAGTAATCAGCAGCAGACAATGGTAGGAGTTAGCTGGAAACATAGTAAGAAAATTGGCGACCTGCTGATCTTGGCGAATGCGCTGTTACTGGTAGTGATACTGAATTTTTTAGGATCGTGGTATTTTGTTAGACTTGACCTGACAGAGGAAAAACGTTATACCATAAAGAAACAGACGAAAGATTTACTTAAGAATCTTGATGATGCCGTATATGTGGAGGTTTATCTGGAAGGAGAACTTAATCCCGGCTTTGAACGCTTCAGGAAATCAATTCGGGAAACCTTAGAAGAGTTTAGAATTTATTCTGATGATCGTGTTCAGTATACGTTTACTGATCCTAATCTTGCCATGGGCGAAAAGGCGCGCAACGAATTCATTGCTCAACTAAATTTGAAGGGCATTGCTCCACGCAATGTGATTGAAAATAAGGATGGAAAACGAGTGGAAAAATTAGTTTTCCCAGGAGCAGTGATTTCCTATGGAGGTATGGAGACTGGCGTCATGCTTCTAAAAGGAAATGCGATGCAAGGATCTCAGGAAGTGCTTAATCAAGCTATTGAAGGAGTGGAGTATGAGTTGGCAAACGCCATTCATAAGTTAACGAATGTTGACAGAAAGAAAATTGGTTTTGTTACTGGTCATGGAGAATTGAATGGACTTTCGATTGCAAGTTTTGAAAATTCCGTGGGTGAGCTATATGATATTAATGACGTAGCATTAAATTCTAAAGAAAAACTATCCGATTACAATGCTCTTATTCTGGCAAAGCCAACGCAGGCATTTTCTAATCTTGATAAATATAATCTTGATCAATATCTGATGCGAGGAGGTAGACTATTACTTCTACTGGATCGACTCGATGCCGTGATGGATAGCGCTTCATCCGATAACTATTTTGCATTTCCCTATGATTTAAATCTGGATGATCAATTATTTAAATACGGAATTAGAATCAATCAGGATCTCATTCAGGATCGTGTGTCGGGTCGATACCCGATTGTGGTGAGCAATGCCGGCAAACCTCAGATTATGCAAATGGAATGGCCTTTCTTTCCTTTGATTAATCAATATGCTGATCACCCCATCACGAGAAACTTAGATGCATCTTTGGTCAAGTTCACCAGTAGCGTGGATACGATTAAGGCTGTTGGTGTGAAGAAGACTCCATTACTTTTTTCATCTCCCTATTCACGAAAAGCATTGGCCCCTGTTAAAGTAGGAGTGAATGATTTACGCAATCAACTTCAATCAGGTGAATTCAATGATTCAAAAATACCCATTGGATATTTGTTGGAAGGTAAATTCACTTCACTCTACAAAAATCGATTTGCACCTGATGGAGCGGATTCGAAAAATTTTCTGGAAGAAAGCACCCCTACAAAACTCGTTGTTATCGCTGATGGTGATATTATCCGCAATGACGTAAATCCACGAGATGGTACTGTTCAGGCACTTGGCTTTGACCCGTTTACACAATACACATTTGCCAACCAGGATTTATTATTGAATTCAATGGCCTATCTGTTAGAAGAGGATGGCTTGATAAAAGCACGCAATAAAGAAATCAAGATTCGCCCTCTTGATAAGGAGAGGATTAAAGAAGAACGATTGTTTTGGCAAATTGTCAATTTATTGATGCCCTTATCGTTGGTAATCGTTTTTGGATTTACAAGATCCTATTGGAGAAAATTAAAATACGCGAAGTTTTGAGTCATGCCGAAAAGGAATAATATACATCTGTTGAGTTCATTGTTGGTTATGGCTATATTCCTTATAATCCTTATACTCTTAGGAAATTCGAGTGACAAAATAGCGGTGGACAAAAACCTGTTTAAAGTTGCCGATCAAACCAAGATTGATCGAGTGGTATTAAAGAAATCAACCGAGCAGATTGAACTTCGCTTTGATGGTGCGAAGTGGATGGTGAATAATTCCTTTGAAGCGGATCGTCAAATGATTCAAGTTTTCTTTGCGACACTTCTTCAGGCAGAACCCAGACGACCAGTAGCTCAACGCCTTCGCGATTCTATTCATCAACAAATCAATACGATCGGAGTGGATGTAAAATTATTTGAGGGCGAAACTTTGCGGAAGAACTTTGTGGTGGGTGGCAATGATCGAAAATCTGAAACCTATTATGAACTTGCAGATGAGCCTGCACCCTATCTGATCACCATTCCCGGCTATCGTGTTTATGTTGCCGCTATTTTTGAATTGAATTCTTACGATTGGCGTGATAAACGAATTTTTAATTTCAATTGGCAGAACTTTAAACGCCTCACCGCGTCCTTTGCGGGAAATGATAAGGAGAGTTTTGCTATCTCATTTCAAAACAAATTTTTTGGCCTCGAAGGAAACCCTAAAGCTGACACAACTAAATTGAATGATTATTTGGATGCCGTCTCGTTGCTTCAGTCAGCGCGCTATCTGCCGGTTGGAGAGTCGGCAGCGTATGACAGTATGTTGGTAACAAAGCCTTACTACTCAATCGAGGTCTCTGACATCGCCAATCGTACCTATCGACTTGATTTATTTCCTCAAATTAAACAGGATCGGGCAGTTTTGGGCAAACTTGTTGACGGTCAGGCATTGCTCATTAGCAGGGAAGACCTGATGAGGCTGGACCGCAAAAAGAGTCATTTTGAGAGATAATTTCGCTTTGAAAAGTACATTTTTCAGATTGGTTTTTCTTTCTAACTTTACCGCCCTATACAACCACAAACTACTGATTTGCAATGAAGTTTATCGTTAACTCAAGCTATTTGCTGAAGCAACTTTCTAATATCAATGGGGTAATTACCACGAATCCTGTAGTGCCCATTCTGGAAAATTTTCTCTTTGAAATAGACAAGACCAGTTTAACTGTTACCGCTTCTGACCTTCAGACATCCATGATCACAGAGATCACGATTGAGTCTAAAGAGAAAGGAAGTATCGCTGTGCCGGCCAGAATTCTTTTAGATACGCTAAAGAATCTACCTGATCAACCAGTTACATTTTCGATCGATGAATCAACCTACAGCATTGAGATCAGCTCGGATAATGGTCGTTATAAATTGGCAGGTGAAAATGCTACTGATTTCCCTAAGGTTCCGTCTGTATCTAATGATTTTTCAGCTGCCATTTCTTCTGACGTCTTATCAAGAGCTGTTAACAATACCATTTTTGCCACCAGCAATGATGAGCTAAGACCGGCAATGACGGGTGTTTATGTAAATCTAGGTGAAAAAAATACCACCTTCGTAGCTACTGACGGCCATCGCCTTGTACGTTATAGAAGAACAGATATCAAATCGGATAACGGCAATTCAATCATCATTCCTCGCAAAGCGCTGAACCTTTTGAAGGCCACCCTTCCAACTGAAAACACCGATGTGAGCATTGACTTCAACATGTCAAATGCATTCTTCAAGTTTGGAAACGTTCGTATGATCTGTCGTTTGATTGATGAGCGTTTCCCTGATTACGAGAATGTGATTCCTTCAACAAACCCGATTAAGATGACCATCAGTCGTACGGATTTGCTAGGATCATTAAAGCGTATCTCAATCTATGCGAATAAGACCACACATCAGGTTCGTTTGAAAATTACTGGAAGTGAGTTACAGGTATCTGCCGAAGATCTTGATTTTTCAAATGAAGCTAATGAGCGCCTGTCCTGTGAACATGAAGGTGAGGATATCGAGATTGGATTCAATGCTAAGTTTTTGATTGAGATGCTTACTAATCTTGATACAGATCAGATCAAATTGAATATGTCGGCTCCCAACAAGGCAGGTGTAATTATCCCAGCTGAAAAAGATAAAGGAGAAGACATATTGATGTTGGTGATGCCAGTTATGCTGAACCAATACGTATAAACAACAAGAGTTTAACTAGTGAAGAAGCTGTCCATAATGGGCGGCTTTTTTATGTCATAACCAATCGATCAAAAAAAAAGACCCTCGTATGAAGGTCTTCTTAATTTTATTAGCAGATTTTATTTCAATTCTGAAAAATCAAAGGAGGTCTCAAGGAACTTGGTAGTAAACTTACCAGATCTGAAAATGGCATTGTCCATGAGTTTCAGGTGGAAAGGAATCGTTGTTTTAACGCCTTCAATGATAAATTCACTAAGTGCACGTTTCATTCTGGTAATCACTTCTTCTCTTGATTGACCAGTTACAATTAACTTACCAATCATAGAATCATAATTGGGAGGAATGGTATACCCTGCATACACATGACTATCCACACGTACACCATGACCTCCAGGCTTGTGGAGGTTGATGATTTTGCCTGGTGATGGACGGAATCCGTTGGCAGGATCTTCTGCATTTATTCGGCACTCCATCGCAAACAAATTAGGATAGTAGTTAGTGCCGGATATTGGTACGCCTGCTGCTACTTTAATTTGTTCTTTGATCAGGTCGTAATTAGTTACTTCTTCAGTAATAGGATGTTCTACCTGGATGCGGGTATTCATTTCCATGAAGTAGAAATCACCGTGTTTGTCTACTAAGAATTCGATGGTTCCAGCACCTTCATAGTTGATCGCCTTTGCTCCTTTAATAGCAGCTTCGCCCATGCGCTCGCGTAATTCCTGACTCACTACTGGTGAAGGAGTTTCTTCTACTAATTTTTGATGCCTTCTTTGCACGGAGCAGTCACGTTCAGAAAGGTGGCATACTTTTCCATATTGATCGCCTACTACTTGTATTTCGATATGACGGGGTTCTTCAACAAATTTTTCAAGATATAACCCATCATTTCCGAATGATGCACCAGCTTCACGCTTGGCATCATCCCAGGCTTTTTTGAATTCAGATTCATCATTGATGATGCGCATACCTTTACCACCACCGCCTGCTGTTGCTTTCACAATAACTGGATATTTTATTTCCTTGGCGATTTTCATTCCTTGTTCGATGGAATCGAGCAGGCCTTCTGATCCTGGTATGCACGGTACTCCGGCCTTTATCATGGTAGCTTTCGCAGTCGCTTTGTCTCCCATTGCCCTGATCATTTCAGGAGTAGGTCCAATAAATTTTATTCCGTACTCATGACACACCGCTGAGAACTCTGCATTTTCTGAAAGAAACCCATACCCTGGATGGATGGCGTCAGTATTGGTGATTTCTGCAGCAGAGATAATGCGGGGTATGTTAAGATAAGACTCTTTGCTTGGAGGTGCTCCGATACAAACCGCTTCATCGGCAAAACGTACATGAAGACTTTCGCGATCGGCAGTAGAATAAACAGCCACGGTTTTGATATCCATTTCCTTACATGTGCGAATCACTCGCAATGCAATTTCTCCACGGTTCGCAATTAATATTTTCTTAAACATAGATTCAATTAAAAGTTAACATTCCATAATCAAAACATAATCTAAAATAGAAATGGCTTTATTCTGATTTCAGATTCTGCCGCTAAGGCAAACGTGTTTTACATATTGAATTAATCTGGTTCAACAACAAACAGCACCTGGTCATACTCCACTGGTGAAGAGTTTTCAACCATCACTTTCACAATCGTTCCAGAAACTTCTGATTCGATTTCATTGAATAACTTCATAGCTTCAATGATACAAACGGTTTGTCCTTTTGATACTTTGTCACCTACAGAAATGAATGGAGGCGAATCAGGGTTGGAGGTGCGGTAGAACGTGCCAATCATGGGAGATTTAATATCGATCGTGGTTTTTGATGCAGCTACTGGCTTTTCAGCCTTAACTGCAGGCGCTGTTACTGTTGCGGAAATAGGAGTGGGTGCCACAGCCGCTGGTGCAGTCATTACCTGAGGGGCAGATTTTAATACTTTTTGATCCGGTTCACGCTTGACATGAAGCTTTAGTTCTTTCGTTTCAATGTCTACTTCATTCAAACCTGATTGTGCAATAAAATCGATCAGGTCTCTGATTTCGGAAGTTTTCATTTCGGTTTGTTTTTTGGGTTCAGAAGATCCGCTTTGGGTAGCAACGGACTTTCCGTTACCTTTTACAGCGGTTGTTTTTTTAGAAGCCATAACTATTATTTTACTCGTTCTACGTATTCGCCTGTGTCTGTTTTGATTTTGATTTTGTCACCCGTATTAACGAACAGAGGCACGCGTATTTCTGTTCCTGTTTCTATGGTGGCGGCTTTCAATGTGCGAGTCGCGGTGTCGCCCTGCATACCGGGTTCAGTATAGGTAACTGTCACAACCACATGAGCAGGAGCTTCTGCGGTGATCGGGTTTGTTCCATTTTCAAAGGCAATTAAAAGAGTAACTCCTTCTTTGATAAAATTCACCGAGTTTCCCAGCAATACTTTATCAATATAAACTTGTTCGAAGTTTTCATTATCCATGCAAACCAAGCTGTCTCCATCCTGATATAGATATTGGTATTCTTTTGTTTCTACTCTTAATTGATCAACAGAATCACCAGGACGGAAACGGTTTTCAACAATTTTTCCGGTTCTTACACTTCTCATTTTTACCTGATAGAATGCTCTAAGGTTGCCGGGGGTGCGATGTTGTAGTTCTTCGATTTGCACAACTTCACCGTTGTAGCGTATGTAATTTCCCTTACTTAAATCAGAAACGGTAGCCATAATTTAACTTTTAAGATACAAATGAATTAATTAAATACAATCAAAATATGATGGTTGGGTGATTACGAATTATAAGCCCATTTTACATAAACGGCACCCCATGTAAAGCCGCCTCCAAAAGCTGCCAGAACGAGATTGTCACCTTTCATCAATCTCTTTTCATAATCCCATAAAAGAAGAGGAATGGTTCCCGCTGTGGTGTTGCCGTACCGCTCAATATTCATCATCACTTTATCTTCACTAATGCCAACGCGATTGGCCGTTGCGTCTATAATTCTCTTGTTGGCTTGATGCGGAACCAGCCACTGTATTTTTTCTTTGGTTAATTGATTTCTTTCAGCCAGTTGGGCTGACACATCGGCCATATTTGTTACAGCAAACTTGAAAACTGCGGCACCTTCCTGGTACACGTAATGCTGTCGGGCATCAACACTTTCATGAGATGCAGGAATGCGGCTTCCACCACCTTTCATATGAAGATATGATTCTCCTCCTCCATCGCTTCTCAATATTGAATCCATGACACCTACTTCTTCGGTAGAAGGCTCCAGAAGTACACACCCTGCACCATCACCGAAAATAATACACGTTGTGCGGTCTGTATAGTCCAGGATGGAAGACATTTTATCGCCACCAATTACAATCACCTTTTTGTACATTCCTGATTGAATATAACTTGCTCCGGTTGTTAGCGCGAAAATAAAGCCGGAGCACGCAGCGCCCATATCGTAGCTAAAGGCGTTTGTTGCTCCAACAGCTGTGGCCACAATGTTTGCGGTTGCTGGAAAGGTCATATCTGCAGTCACGGTAGCAAAGATGATGCAATCAATTTCCTTAGGATCAGTTTTGGTTTTTGCTAACAATTCTTTCACTGCTGCAATGCCCATCACCGATACCCCTTGATTTTCTCCTTTGAGGATTCTTCTTTCTTTGATTCCTGTGCGCGAGGTTATCCAATCATCACTAGTTTCCACCATGGTCTCCAGTTCTTTGTTGGTGAGTATGTATTCGGGTACATAACCGCCTACACCTGTAATTGCAGCTCTGATTTTATTCATAATACGTTTCTTGCAATGAGCATTTTAAAAACAAATGCCCGATTGAGTAAATCAATCGGGCTCGAAATCATTCTTCTATTTGCTCCGCTTCTGTGAACAGGCAGAACAAGAATAAATATATTTTTTCTTAGTAAATGAGATCATGGCATGTTACGCCAATACCTCCTTCTCCATCACTACATTGCCTTTGTAGAATAATTTACCTTCGTGCCAGAAAGCACGGTGTGGCAAGTGATGTTCACCAGTGGTAGGGCAAACTGCCATTTGCTTGGCAGTAGCCTTATAATGTGTTCTTCTCTTATCTCTGCGGGTCTTCGAGGTTTTTCGTTTTGGATTTGGCATAACCTTGTTTATTTAACGTAACTACTTTTTTAACTTTTTTAACTTTTCCCACCGGGGATCTATATCTTCTTCTTTTTTTTCTTCTTGTTCTTTTTCTGTTGATGTGGAATAAACGATTTTGACATCCGATTCATCATCGTCTCCCTCTTCATTTCTTAAGTCGGGATGTAATTTCTTTATCGGTATGGCTAACACAATAAACTCATACATAAACTGACCTAAATCAATGCTGTCCTGATCTTGGGTAATGATCACGATTTCATCGCTCACTTCCTGTGCTTCTTCACCGTATTTGAAAATAACTTTGCGGGTGATATTCAAATGGTGATCAAACGGTTCTAAACTACGGTCGCAGATAAGATCTGCCTGACCCGAAATCTTAAAATCAACTTCAATGAACGTTTCTCTTTTATCCAAAGAAACTTCTGTAACAAAATCACCTTTGGAAAGAACTTCCTTTCCATATCGCACAAAAAAGGCATCTTTTAATTCAAAGTGAAAGAGATGAACCTTGTTACTGAGCCCGATAATATTGACACTAAAGTCCTTCATTTGCTCAACCCAGTGGGTTTTAAAATGAGGGGCAAATTTATTAGTATTTATTGGATTTAGTGGCCCTTAGCGAATGAATTTTATGTGCCCGATCGGAATTATTGTCCCTATGAATTACATGAATTCTTGAAAAACCTTGTTTCTGAGCTCATTTATAGGCTTTTGAAGACTATTCTCAATAAGGTAGTCGACCACATTCTTTTTGAAACCAAGCTTGATGGCAATCCCACGGCTGAAAATCAGCTCACTTTCAAAGACTTTTTGATCCACAAATATGAGATCGATACAGGAAACGAGGTAATCAAACTTTTGATCTATGGATAATGCCCCAAGAGTGTCAATGGGCTCAGGATTTCGAATTAATGAATTAACAACATCCTCCGGAAACTGACGGTCTTTCGCAATTTTGAAGATCATTTCGCGCTCTGACTTAGCAAAATGTTTGTCCGCTTCGGCCAGATGAATCAAAATATTGAGTTTTTTCTTAGTAACGATATCCATGGTATTTAAAAAAAAGACAAGCTTCCATTAATTGTACAAAGCTCAATAGTCCTATTGAAACTTCTTTTCGGGCAATGGGATAACCCAGAGTCCATTTATTTTTCTACAACTCTTGAACTTCTATTCTTAATTACATCCGCAGCCAGATATATTGCCTGCCTGAACGAGTTTTCATTTGCCTGATTTTTACCTGCAATCGAGTAGGCCGTGCCATGATCGGGTGATGTTCTCACAAAAGGCAATCCAGCAGTAAAATTAACGCCCGTTTCGAAGGCGATAGTTTTAAAAGCAACAAGCCCTTGATCATGATACATCGCGATCACACCATCATAATTCTGATGCAAGCCTGCGGCAAAAAAACCATCAGCAGGAAAGGGACCAAAAACTAATTTCCCTTTCGCTTTCAAATCCAAAATTACAGGTGAGATGATGTCAGTTTCTTCTTTACCCAATAAGCCGGAGTCTCCTGCATGTGGGTTTAATCCCAAAACGGCAATCTTAGGTTTATTGATCAGGAAATCCTTTTTCAAGGAAAGCTCCATCAGCCGGATCTTTAGTTCAACGCGCTCTTTCGTAATAAATGTTGGAATTTCCTTTACGGAAATATGTTCTGTCACTAATCCCACCCGGAGTGCATCACTCACCATCATCATCAAACTTTCGCCTGCATTAAATTCCTGAGTAAGATATTCAGTATGGCCATGAAATGGAAAATCATTTCCGTGGATTGTATTCTTATCGATGGGACCGGTTACAAATCCATCTATAAGTCCTTCCTTCACTTCTTCTACCGCTTTCTTTAAACTCAATAATGCAGCCTGGGCAGTTTGACGTGAAGGTTGGCCCGGATGTATTTCAATAACATCGTCCCAGCAATTCACCACGTTAATCGTTTTGGGTAAAACTTGTCCTTTCGATTTTACCTGCGTGTAATTAAATTCTTCCAGGTTCATTAGCTTTCTATAAAATGAAAGCACTTTGGTGGAACCATAGACGACCGGTGTTATTAAACTCAACATTCGGGCATCTGCCAGCACTTTGATAATTACTTCTGGTCCGATTCCATTGAGGTCTCCTAATGTTATTCCTATGCGAGGTTTGTCAGTATGTGTCATTATGATAGATGAGTTCCTTGGTGGCAATTTACAGTAATTTTCTTGTTTTGAATTTATACTTGTAGTTTCGCTGCTTGTTCAAATAAACCAAGTAGATCAATTACCCATGGTAAGGCCAAAGAAGTTTTTGGGGCAGCATTTTTTGAAGGACAAGAACATCGCACTTCGCATTGTCGATTCACTGCTGCTTTCAAAAGGTATAAACCATGTAGTTGAGATTGGACCAGGAACGGGCGTACTTACGCAATATCTTTTGACCAATCCAGAAATAGATCTCAAAGTTGTTGAAATAGACCGTGAATCAGTTGTTTATCTGGAGGAACATTATCCAGCATTAAAAGACCGG
Organism: Bacteroidota bacterium; assembly: GCA_947470895.1. GTDB lineage: Bacteria > Bacteroidota > Bacteroidia > Cytophagales > Cyclobacteriaceae > ELB16-189. The sequence continues at coordinate 67,455 of CANIVF010000003.1, read as the reverse complement.
ATTATTTCAGGAGATTTTTTAGAAATGGAGATCGACAAGGAGTTTCCTGATAACCTCAGGATCATCGGCAATTTTCCGTATAACATTTCTTCTCAAATCTTCTTTCGGGTTTTAGATCATCGCAATCGGGTGTCGCAGGTGGTTTGCATGATACAAAAAGAAGTAGCCGATCGGATTGCAGAAAAGGAGGGCAATAAAACGTATGGAATATTGAGCGTACTGCTTCAGACCTTTTATGATATTGAATATCTTTTTAAGGTTCCACCCGGAGTGTTTTTCCCTCCGCCTAAAGTGATGTCAGCGGTAATCCGGTTAGTACGCAACAAACGTGACAAACTGGATTGCGATGAAGTGCTTTATAGAAAGGTGGTGAAGCAGGCCTTTCAAACAAGACGGAAGACCTTGCGCAACGCACTGAAAAGTCTAAATTTGCCTGGTTCAATTTATAAGCTTGATATCATGGATAAAAGAGCTGAACAATTGTCGGTTGACCAATTTATATTTTTGACTAAAGAAATCGAGAAATCAGGTGCTTGAAGAATTTGAGTTGACAAAGGAGTTTCGTGATCGGTTCCAAAAAGCCCTGAACGAGCAAGATAATGCTTTTATACTCGAAAGTCTGGGCGATGTAAATCCTGCTGATATCACTTCGCTGCTTTATGAATTCAAGGGAGAAGAGTCTAAATATGTGTTAGACCTACTCCCCATCGAAATAAGATCAAAGATTATTAATGATCTTGATCCTGACACCAGGAAAACCTTCCTCATCACAAATTATGAAGCTTCAGAAATTACAGCGATTGTAAATTACCTCGACTCGGATGATGCCGCTGATATTCTTAATGAACTTCCCATCAAAATGAGTGAAGAGATAATAGCTCGGTTAGATGCTGATCTGAAATCTCAAGTGATAGATCTCTTGCGCTACGAAGAAAATGTAGCCGGAGGATTGATGGCCAAAGAGTTGATCAAAGCTAAAGATTATTGGACAGTAGTTCAGTGTGTGGATGAAATTCGGAAACAGGCTGAGAATGTGTCAAAGTTTTATGCGGTTTATGTAGTCGATGATCAGGATAAGTTATTGGGAAGAGTGTCGCTTCAGAAGTTAATTCTATCCGATTCAAAGACAATTGTTAAAGACATTTGCGAAGGTGATATCGCCTCTGTTGAAACATACATGGAAGACAGAGAAGTAGCGGAAATCATGAGTAAGTATGACCTCGAATCTGTGCCGGTTGTGAATGTGCAAGGGCAACTGGTGGGAAGGATTACGATTGATGATGTAGTAGACGTAATCACTGAACAAGCCGAAGAAGAGCGTCAGATTATGTCTGGTATTACCGAAGATGTAGAAGAAGATGATAGTGTATGGAGAAATACTCGAGCCCGACTGCCTTGGTTGTTGATAGGAATATTAGGGGGTATGATCAGTGCTCGGTTTATGGGGTTCTTTGAAGTAGAAATAGCAAAAATAACAGCCATTGCGTTTTTTATTCCACTCATTCAGGCCACAGGCGGTAATGTGGGCATTCAATCATCCTCATTGATTGTGCAAAGTCTCGTAAGTCCGGGATTTGTAGATGAGGGATTGTGGAAGCGCCTGATTAAAGTTTTTAGCGTTGCTTTATTGAATGGTTTTTTTCTTTCTCTGATCGTTTATGGTGTCACATGGTTAATTTTTGGCTATGAAGCACTCAATTTGATTGTTTCGTTGGCGCTTTTTTTTGTGGTGGTTTTTGCTTCTTTTATTGGAACCATTACACCGCTTATACTTAATCGTTTGGGATTTAATCCCGCTCTGGCTTCGGGTCCATTCATAACCACCACGAATGATCTTTTGGGCCTGGGAGTTTATTTCCTTACCATTCACCTTCTTTTGTAAGGTACCTTAATTTACGAACTGTGTAATGTTTTCGCTATACGGATTAAGTTAACTTGTAAAAATCCGTCTATCTTGCTTGTAAATACTTAACTTAGCGGTGGAAAATATTTTAAGGATTCCAGAAAAAATGTCAGCGTTTAATAGACTCAAACTCAAAATTCAGGATAAGATAAGCCATATTATTGAAAGGCCTATTCTAACCACCTCATTAGTGCTGTTATTTGTTTCAATAGTGGTGATAAGTCTTAGTCTGAAGTACTATTTAAATGACTTTGCTAATTTTTGGCCACAGATTTTAGTAGAGGCTCATGGAATGGTATTCGACATTACCGTCATTGGTATATTGATTTTCTGGCTCAACCAAAATGGTGAGATACGACAGCGCATCAGAACTTATCGTGATGAAATTGATGACTTCAGACTTTGGGAATCGGATGAAGCTGCGTTTAGAACAGTAGGAAATATCAAGCGATTAAATCGTCATAAGATTCATGAGATTAATCTGGTGAATTGTTATCTGGCACGAACGAATTTAAATTATGTCGATCTCAAGGGGTCTAATCTTAACTCGGCCAATCTTTCCAATTCATCCTTAATCGAAACGAATCTTGAAAGCTCACGGCTCAATCAAACCGATCTCGAAAACTCCAATTTAAATCAGGCAAACCTGAATGCCTCTTATGCAAGTGGGGCTAATTTTAAAGATGCATTTCTCATCAAAGCACATTTTGAAAATGCATTTCTAATCAAAGCTAATTTTAAAAATGCATTTTTGATGGAAGCCAATTTGAAAGGGAGTTATTTAATGGGTGCCGACTTTGAAAATGCCAGTTTATATAAAGCAGACTTACGAGGTGCCAAAGGATTAACGATTGATCAACTAGTAAAAGTAAAAACATTGTATCTCGCTAAGTTTGATGATGAACTTCTGGAGCAGATCAGAATCTCAATTCCTGAATTGGTGGGGGCTTGATTTGAAATAGTCAAAATAAAAATTATTTTTGCATAGGAGAAACAACGACCCCGTATTGGAGGCCGTTGTTTCTTTTTTGACCATGGAACAAAGTTTGAACAGGACGAGGGGGTAAACCAAAAAGAAAGTTTATGAGTAAAAAAATTTCTTATTACACGAAGGAAGGGTTGGATCGTTTGACCAATGAGTTAGCTATTTTAAAAACTAAAGGTAGAGCTGATATTGCAAAACAAATTGCAGAGGCTCGTGATAAAGGAGATTTAAGTGAAAATGCTGAATATGATGCTGCCAAAGATGCACAAGGGCATTTGGAAGCGAAAATAGCTCAGATGCAAGATGTGCTTAGCGGAGCTCGTCTGTTAGATGAGACAAAAATTGACACTTCTTCAGTTTCGATATTATCTAAAGTGACTATTAAGAATAATAAGAATGGTGCATCAGTCACTTATATGTTAGTGTCTGAAGAGGAGGCTGATCTAAAGGCTGGTAAAATATCAACACAATCACCTATTGGCAGAGGATTGCTGGGTAAGAAAAAAGGTGATATGGCAATCATAAAAACTCCTGCAGGAGAAATGGAGTTTGAAATTGTAAGTATTGGGGCTTAGTTAATTGTTATGGTCAGCATATTTACAAGAATAATTAACCGCGAGATACCAGCCCACATTGTTGCTGAAGACGATCGCTTTATTGCTTTCTTAGATGTTATGCCGTTAGTGGAAGGACATGTGTTGATTGTTCCCAAGCAAGAGGTTTCCTACATTTTTGATCTGGATGACACCTTATTGGCAGATATGATGGTGTTTGCAAAAAAAATTGCCATTGCTATGAAGAAAACAATTTCGTGTAAGCGAATTGGTGTTGCTGTTATTGGCTTAGAAGTACCCCATACTCACATTCACTTAGTTCCTATGAATAGTATGGGTGATATTAACTTTACGCGACCTAAACTTTCTCCTTCCAAAGAGGATTTGGAGAAAGTGGCAAAAGCAATTTGTTCGAAATTATAGTTTTATAGAAAATCAATATCCACGTTAAGAGGATATCTCATCAAGAACTCAAGAGCTTCTTCAACGGTCATTCCTTCAAACAAAACTTTGTAGAGCCTATCGGTGATGAGTGCACGAACTTTATAATGGTCAGCGCATTTTTTTGCAATGCGTACGGTGTTCACACCCTCAGCAATTTCTGTCATGTCGGCTAATATGGCCTCGAGTTTTTCTCCTTTGGCAAGGCGATACCCAACAGTAAAATTCCGACTCATAGGGCTGTTACAGGTAGTTACCAAATCTCCGATACCAGCCACACCTAAAAATGCTTTTAGGTCTCCTCCAAGCGCACGACCCAAGTAGACCATTTCAACAGCACCCCGGCTGATCAACAACCCCTTAGCGTTTTCACCGTAACCTAACCCACTCAATGCACCAGATGCAATCGCAATGATATTTTTTAATACTCCCGCAATTTCAACACCTACAATATCATTGTTTTCATAAACCTGAAAGCGATCATTGCGCAGTAACTTTTTTCCGATCTGAATCACTTCATTAAAATGACTGGCAACTACTGTAGCCCCGGGTTGCCGTTGCGCTAGTTCTTTTGCCAAGTTGGGTCCTGCAAGGCAACCTACCCGAACCACTACACTTTCTTCTTTTATCACTTCACTCATCGTCTTCACTTGTTCGCGAGTGAGTTTTGAAACGCTCTCAATGGTTTGGCCTTCCGGAAGCGTGATATCAAATCCTTTCGTTCCATGAATTAAGATGTGATAGGGATGAAGATATGGGGATAATTTTTTCATCATCTCACGAAAGTGTGCGGATGGCACCATCGGAAAAATAACATCGCAATGAGAAGCCAGGTAAGCCATATCGCTGGTGGGCTCAACATGATGGCTCATCGGATAACCACGGTGAACCCGGGTATTTAAAATGGAGTTCACAACAGCCTCATCACGCGCATACAAGATGACTCGCCTGTTCAAGGCCAGAATATTCGCAATGACAGAACCAAAATTTCCGGCACCGATTACCCCAACTGGCTTGTCAGATAAACTGCTCGAGGTCATAGCCAACCAGCCTGTTGTGGTAGTAGTAGAGTACGGTAAGGTCTTTTGTGATGATGTTTCCTTTCTTGTTAAGCAAGAGCGGGCGCTTCAAATGAAATATACCCACGTTCTCGATTCCTGTCTTGAGCACATTATCCACTTTACCTTTCAGATGTGTAGCGAAATACAATTTACCTTCATCATTGAGCTCGTAAATTCTTTTACGCACCCGCTTGAATGTATCGCGAAACTCTGCATAATCAAGTTCAAGATCTTCTTCGGGCAAACGGAGCAGGCCGAACAGATCGAGCTTAGGAAATTTCTGTTGCCACATTTCGAAAGCCACAAAGGCCGCAAGGTGACTGGCAAATACGCGATTGATGCGGTGATACTCGCTCACAATCTTCTGACTCAACATGCGGGTATATTCATCTTCACGTTGTTTGTCTTCCGAAATTTGCCCGCTTGAAATGAAATAGTCTTTCGTATGAATCAAGCGCCCCTGATTATCGATGCTATGCCCTTCCTCATCTACGTAGTTGCCTAATACATCCAGTGCAGACCCAATGGAAACAGAAATGTTAGAACCTTTGGTGAAAAACTTGAAAAGGAATGTGAGGAGTTGCATACTGCCATACTTATCCTGTTCGGGAAAGTATTTATCCTGACCTTTTACATGAAGATAGTCCTCGATAAGATCAGGTGCCTCTAAAACGAAATTATAGTTAAGCGTAACGGGCACAATGAAAATCTTCCGCACCTCCGTGGCATTAGGATTTTCAAAATAGAGATTACGTTGTGCTTCAATAGCCGTGCTGAGCAACCCCAACTTGAGCTGTTTTTCAATTAGACCGGATCGCGACCGTGTGCCTCCCGGGAAAAATATACTATGAGCACCTTTTTGAATGGCCAGGTTAGAGTACATTTTCAATGTTTCAAGGTAAGGAAGATTCTTCTTCCTGCGATCTACTTTGTATGCCCCTAAACTGTTCATGAAGTAGGCAAAAATCTTTATGTTGAAAAGATTGAGGCCTGCGCCATAAATAAATGCTGGCAGGCCCAGTGAATGGATAACCCAACCTATCAAAATGGAATCCAGGTTGCTAAAATGAGTGGGCACCATTACTACAGTACCTTTCTTAGCCAGTTTTCTTAGAAGCTTTACTTTTCCTACGATTTGAATTTTATCCCGTAGCGTATATTGATTTCTAAAGAAGGCCCCGAATTTTTTTACCCGGGCTCCATTGAGGAGGCGGGCAAACCAGAATTTGATCAACTCGCGGGTAACACGATAAGAGTTTGGCTTGAAGCTACCAGCTATTTCATTGGCATAGCGCATAACTATGCGCTTGAGTATTTCCTCAAGTGTCTTATCTGAGTCATCGGTTTTCGTGCTTGCCTCAATCAGATCCTTTTTAACATCTGACCAAAACTTAGAGTCGTCTTTTGGATCTACACGCCAGCGATTTCGTTTGATGCGATTTTGCTCCCGGTAAACAGTGGCTTCCAATTCATCAATGAGTTGCTTGCGTGTCGTGCGTAGTTCCCTTATCCGTTCAATGGATTTACAAGCAACTTCCTCAACAAATTCCTTTCTGTTTTTACTAAGCTGATATACTGGCCAATCAGGAATTCCATCCAATATTGGTTTATATGGTTTATTCTTATTTTTCTTTTCTTCCAGTATCTCCATCACAATTGTAAATCCAAATGGGGGGCTAAAGTTAATTGCTGTCTTTGCATTACACGGACTGGTTAAAATAGGTTATTTCTTTGTTGAGATTTTTGTAGGGACTGGGACATGTCATTGAATCGAGCCTCAGCCTCCTTTAAAAATTCAGAGTCAACCATATTTCTCACTTCCTCTTCAGAGGTCACATCAAATTCGCTGACTTTAAAGGTCTGCTCAAAAGAACCAGCTTCCAATTTGATCAAATATCGGTTATTCCAATTAAAAATTGTGATTTTTAACTGTGGATGTGGTATCTCTCCAACGACTCTCATAATTCTATCAACACGGAAATTAAATTTTATTGCAATATAATCGCAATTGTTAATTGTAAACCAATCTCCAATATTTTAAACAAATTGTCGTTTATCTGATTGAAAAGGCTTTTTAGGACTCACAAATTGTCGTTACTTGTAACCTATTCCCTTTCTTAGGTGTTTTATTTTGAAGGATAGTCATAGCATGAATAAGAAAGTAAAACCATATTTATTACGTTTTCTCTTTGGGGTACTCTTCGCCACCTTATTTTTATCTATAGGTGCCAATGCCACGCACTTGCGCGCTGGCGAGATTACGTTGGAACGCGTAAGTTGTACTGATCTCACCTTTAAAATCACTATTACAGTTTACACTGATTTGGGATCACCGATAAAATTCGGTGATGGTATTTTGGATTTTGGAGATGGCAGCAAGCCATTAAACACTCCTTCCATTGACAATACACGAAGACCTGATTTGGGGCCCGAAGTAGGAACTGTTTCCTTCACGACTACACACACCTTTGGTGGCCCCGGAAAATATGTAATCAGCTACCTTGAAGCTAATCGCAATGCTGGTATTCTGAATATGTCCAACTCGGTGGAAACACGGTTTTATGTTGAAACCCAAATCATCATAGACCCTTTTTTAGGCTGCAGTAACACACCGCGTTTACTGGTGCCTCCCATTGACAAAGGATGCACAGGATCAGCATTCTATCATAATGCAGGAGCTTATGATCCTGATGGAGATAGTATTTCCTATGAATTGGCAATACCAAAAAGAGATAAGGGTGTTTTTGTAAACGGATATCAGGATCCTAATGCCAGGGATTTTTATGCAGGCTTAGATTATGGCTCTGCTAATGAAAATGCCAATGGAGCGCCTACATTCAGAATTAACCCCACCACGGGTACCTTGCTATGGGATGCACCGGGTGCGGCAGGCGAGTACAATATAGCTTTCCTTATAAAAGAGTGGAGAAAAGTTAATGGTGTGTGGCTGCAGATTGGCTACGTGGTGCGCGATATGCAAATTATTATTGAAGACTGCCTCAATCAAAGGCCGGAATTGGAAGTTCCTGAAGATATCTGTGTTGAAGCAGGAACAATTATTAATGAGGATATTTTTGGTTTCGATCCTGATTACGATAGCGTAAAGATTGAAGCATTCTCACAGGTATTTACCATTAATCCATCGCCAGCTACATTTTCTCCAAATCCTCCCAAATTTCAATTCACATCGCCTTCTCTTAAAGGGAAGTTGAGTTTTTCCTGGGCAACTACTTGTGATCACGTTAAGGAACAACCCTATCAGGTAGTGTTTAAAATCAGTGACCGATCTAAGAATGGACCCACCTTGGTTCAATTCAAAACATGGAACATTCGTGTTGTTGGCCCTGCACCAAATTGGAAACCTCCGGTTGTTAATTTAGGCACCCGATCCGTTAAACTTGAATGGGAGAATTACAAGTGTAAGGTGAATGCAATCACCATGCAAGTATGGCGAAGAGTGGATCAATTTGCCTATACGCCACCCGAATGCTTCACCGGTATGCCTGACTTTTTGGGATACTCTAAAATTGCTGACGTTCCGATCTCAGGCAATTTGTATAATGATACTAACAATGGAAAAGGTTTGGCCGTGGGTGCTCAGTATTGTTACCGATTAGTTGCCATTTTTCCGTTGCCGGGTGGTGGAGAAAGTTATGTTTCTCAGGAAGTATGCATTCTTCCTATTTTGGCAGATGCACCTGTGATCACCAATGTATCCGTGGATGTTACGAATAGAACCACAGGTCTGGTTTCCATAAAGTGGAGGACACCTTTTGAGGCTGATAAAATTCAATTTCCACCACCTTATCAATATGAAGTTTTTCGTGCTGAAGGCTTCAGTGGTGATATCAGACTATCGCCTGCTTTCCCTGGTAAACGGGTCGACACTACGTTTGTGGATTCCGGGTTAAACACTCAGGAAACGGTTTATAATTACCGTGTGGTTGCTTATGACAACAACGGAACTAAGATCGACACATCACCAACAGCCTCTACAGTGAGATTAGAGGCAAGCCCGCAATTTTTGCAGATAGCTTTATCATGGAATGCAGATGTGCCTTGGTCTAATCAAACTCAGGATTATCCAAGACATTTGATTTATCGTGGGCCTGCCAATGCCACCGAAGGACAAATGGTATTGTTTGATAGCGTAGATGTAAATCAGGAGAAATTCAATTATGTAGATGAAGGTTTGAAGGAAACAGAAACCTATTGCTATCGGGTAATGACGCGCGGTGCTTATGGCAATCCTCTCATTGATGAACCATTAATTAACTTTTCGCAAATCGTCTGTGCCCGCCCTAATGATAATGTCCCTCCGTGCACACCTACGCTGGCCATTGAAGGATTGGATTGCGAAGAATATTTTCAAAATTTTTCGTGCGGTGCCAATGTGTTCAGTAACACAATCACATGGAACCGCCCTGCTGATGCTGCTTGCAGGGAGGACATCCAAGGTTATCGGATTTACAAAAGCAGTACGGTAGATGGAATTTTTGATTCTTTAGAAATTCCATTGGTCCGAGATACGTTTTTTATTGATGCGAACTTACCATCATTTGCAGGTTGTTATAAGATCAGATCAGTAGATCGTGCAGGAAACGTGAGTGCATTTAGTGAGCCGTTCTGCTTTGACAACTGCCCATACTATGAATTGCCAAACGTGTTTACTCCCAATGGAGATGGTTGCAATGAGTTGTTCAGTGCATTCAGCGATCGCGTAAGTGTTGATGAAGATGGACTGGGTCCATGTGGTGCCCCGGTGGATTTTGAAGATTTGAAGAGACGCTGTGCCCGATTTGTTAATAAAGTGAGTATTTCTATTTATAATCGTTGGGGCAAAGATGTGTTCACCTACGAGTCGGGTAGTGAAAATAATATTTTTATAGATTGGGATGGTCGCGATAGTGGAGGTAAGGAGCTTTCTTCTGGAGTATACTACTATAGTGCCGAAGTAATATTTGATGTTGTAGATCCCAAAAACCAAAGACAAATAATTAAAGGATGGCTGCAGATCGTGCGCTAGATGACAAACCCATAGTCCTGTTTGATGGCGTGTGCAATCTGTGCAACGGTTCTGTTCTTTTTATCATCAAACGAGATCCGCATGCAAAATTGAGATTTGCCTCACTTCAATCTGAATATGGAGCAGAACAAATGAGGCGATTCAAACTCCCGCCATCGGCTCTTAATAGTGTTTTACTCATCAAGAACGGTCATTTGTTTAAAAAAAGCAATGCGGTATTAGAGATTGCGCGCATGCTGAACGGATTATGGCCAGGCATGTATGCCTTTAAAATAGTGCCTTTGGTGATTCGCGATTTTATCTACGATTGGATTGCTAAAAATCGTTACTGCTGGTTTGGTAAAAAAGAGGAGTGTATGATTCCCACACCGGAAATGAAAGCACGCTTTGTCAATTGATTTCCTTGTGAAATTTTGATCTTACTTGGCGAACCTGTAAACTCGAATTTTAAACGATCATCAAATTATTATGAACGCATTTGTTTTTCCTGGCCAGGGTGCACAGTTTACCGGAATGGGTAAAGATTTATATGAAAAGAGCGCTCTTGCAAAATCATTATTCGATCAGGCCGATTCAATTCTGGGCTTCAAGATCTCGGACATCATGTTCAATGGCAGTGCTGATGAATTAAAACAAACCAAGGTGACACAGCCGGCTGTATTTATTCATTCTGTTGTGGTTGCATTATCACAAGACGCTCTTCATCCCAACATGGTGGCAGGCCACTCGTTAGGTGAATTTTCTGCATTGGTGGCGAATAAGACAATTTCGTTTGAAGATGGATTGCAACTTGTTTTTAATCGCGCTCTTGCCATGCAACGCGCGTGCGAGATTAACCCATCAACGATGGCAGCCATTTTAGGTTTGGATGATCAGAAGGTAGAGGAGATTTGCGCTTCGATTACAGAAGAAGTAGTTGTTGCTGCAAATTATAATTGTCCCGGTCAATTGGTGATTTCGGGATCAATGAAAGGAATAGAAATAGCCTGCGAAAAAATGAAGGCAGCGGGTGCTAAGCGTGCATTACCACTTCAAGTTGGAGGAGCATTTCACTCTCCATTGATGGCACCGGCTAAAGAAGAGTTAGCAGCGGCCATAGCTTCTACTAAATTCATTTCACCAATTTGTCCGGTGTATCAGAACGTAAACGCACTTCCATCGAGTGATGTGAATGTCATAAAGAAAAATTTAATCGATCAACTAACGGCACCCGTCCGCTGGACACAACTTGTTCAGAATATGGTGAACGATGGTGGAACTACGTTCATTGAGTGCGGTCCTGGAAAAGTATTACAAGGGTTAGTGAAAAAGATTGCTCCTCAGACAGAAGTTTTAAGTATTTAATAACTTCACTTCCAGTATATCGGGGCACTCGGTTAACAGTTGCCTCTGATTTTTTTTGAGGAGAGGATGGATAAAGTCTGGGGCTATTTCTACCAGTGGTATTAATACAAATCTGCGTTGAGCGATAGCAGGATGAGGAAGGGTGAACTTATTAGTTTCAATAATAAAGGCATTTATGTAAAGCAAATCAAGATCGATGATGCGCGCTCCCCATTTCTCATCGCGCTTTCGTCCCATCTTTTGTTCAATGCCGGATAAGATATAGAGGCATTGCTCTGGTGTCTTATTGGAATTAATCAGGATCACTTGATTGTAGAAATCAGGCTGATTGGTTTTACCCCAGGCTTTAGTTTCATACAAGGACGATTGTTTGATCATGACACCCACATTCAATTCAATCTCGCGAATCGCTTTTCGCAAATTTTCTGAACGATCTCCAAGATTTGTGCCCAGCGCAATGAAAACCTCATTATTCCTCATCTGGGTGGAAAGATAGTAAAGGGTTTTATTACCTGTTTCGATTGAGTAATTTTACCATACAAAATGTACTAGCTCCATGAATTTTATAAAGACTTTTTTTGCATCATGCCTGGGTTCTTTCGTTGCTCTGGGACTAATAATATTTTTTTCCATACTATTATTAATCGCATTAGTCTCTGGATTATCAGGAGATGATAAAAAAACCGTTGTAGCCGAAAATTCTGTGTTGCACCTGAAATTGGATATACCCATTTCTGAAAATGAAACAGAAAATCCATTCGAGGGCTTACCGATTCCAGGAGCTGAATCTCCACTTGGGTTGCTTCCCTTTAAAAAAGTGATCTTGAATGCTAAAACGGATGATAATATTCAAGGTATATACCTTGACCTCACCGTATTCATGGGTGGGTATGGCGTAGCAAAGGAAGTACGCGATGCCCTTATCGACTTTAAGCAATCGGGTAAGTGGATGATTGCATACAGTGAACTTTATACAGAGCAAGCGTATTACATCGCCTCGGCCGCAGACAAAGTGTATTTAAATCCTGAAGGAGAGATTGAATTTAATGGACTTTCCATACAGGTTTCCTTCTTCAAAAAAATGTTTGATAAGCTCGAGATCAAACCACAAATTTTCAGAGTGGGCGACTTTAAAAGTGCTGTAGAACCTTTCATGTTGGATAAAATGAGCACCGAGAACAGACTTCAGTTGAACGAGTTAATTTCTGATTTGCACCGCACCATGCTGCTCGATATTTCCGAAACCAGAAATATCAGCTATGACGAACTCAAACGAATAGCAGATAAGATGAGCGTGACTGATACAAAAAGCGCTCTTCAATTCGGATTGGTTGATTCTCTTTTCTACTTCGATCAGGTGAAGGAGGATTTAAGAGAACGATTGGGCTTGTCTAGCGATGCAGATATTAATTTTGTGAAGTACGGAAAGTATAAGAAAAGTTTCTCATCATTTAGAGACTCTAAAAATGAAATTGCAGTTATCGTAGCGGATGGAGATATTCTTCCTGGCAAAGCACAAAATGGTGTAATAGGATCCGATACTTTTGCTGAAGAAATTAGTAATGCGAGAAATAACGATAAGGTAAAAGCAATAGTTCTTCGAATAAACTCGCCAGGAGGAAGTGCATTAGCCTCAGATATCATGTGGCGCGAAATCAGGTTAACTACAAAAGTAAAGCCAGTGATAGCCTCTATGTCTGATTATGCTGCATCAGGCGGGTACTACCTGGCGATGGGATGCGATACAATTGTGGCCCAACCCACCACGATTACAGGTTCCATCGGAGTATTTAGTGTTTTGTTCGATGTGAGTAGTTTTCTGGATAATAAAATTGGGATCACATTTGATGAAGTAAAAACAGGTGATATTGGACAATTAGTAACCATTACTCGCCCCCTCACAGAGGTTGAAAAAACAATTTGGCAGAAGAAAACCAATGAAATTTATAACTCGTTTACCACCAAAGCAGCAGAAGGCAGGAACATGCCTGTGGAAGAATTAAGAAAAGTGGCATCTGGGCGAGTGTGGACTGGCGCCCAAGCAAAGGAGCGTGGATTGGTTGATGTACTGGGTAATTTTGAAGATGCCGTTCGTATTGCCGCGTTGAAAGCAGGAGTAGGCAGTGATTATCGTATTCGTTACTATCCTAAGCAAAAATCGTTTATTGACCAGTGGTTGATAGAAGCTGAAGACTATACGGATGCCCGTTTACTTAAAGGGGAATTGGGTGATCAGTATCCAACATATCAGCGCTTAAAAAAATTAAAGAACTACCAGGGTAGCCAGACCAGATTGCCTTTTGAAATGAAAATTCAATAGGCAGGGGTAGGGCAGCTTTTGATGTAAGGGTTTGTTGAAAAAATTTGACCTTTTTGAGATTTTTTTTAAAAACCCCACTTAAGCTTACTTCCAACATTACATTAAAAAATCTCTTCACGGGATCCAGTGACAGTTTAACTATCTTAAGTCCGGAATTAATCAGTTAGGCTTCTATAAATTCCATTGAATCTTACGTTCACTATGAGCCTCCAAAAAATAATATAGCTGAGCCAATATGACTCAGCTATATTGCTTTCATTCAAGAATAAGAGCAATTATTTCCACTGATCGCTATCCTGGAGAGCAAATCCTCCTCCATTATTTGAAGGGACTTTCTCCTCCTTTACTGGAGCAATTTCAGATTTCGCTTTGAATGCAAATGTTGCTGATAGCGTGATCAAGGCAAGGCCGATAATTAAGATTGTTTTTTTCATAGTGTTTTATGTTTCTAGTTATTCTTTGATTGGACTTCCACCAGCATTGCTACCTCCAGTTTGAGGCTTAACTTCTTCTTCGGTGCAACCGGTAAAAGAGGTGCTTGTCAGGACAACGATCATCAAGAGATAGATTAATTTTTTCATTTTGGTTTGATTAGTTTAAGTGAGTAATTGTTATTCTTTAATTGGGCTTCCGCCAGCATTGCTACCTCCAGTTTGAGGCTTAACTTCTTCTTCGGTGCATGAGGAAAATGTGGCGGTGGAAAGTGAAATAATGATAAATAAGTATAGTAACTTTTTCATGGTTATGGGGGTTTAGATTTTTTTTAATTAGTATAACATTAAATTTTTGCTCAAATTTTGTTTGTTTTTCTAGTTTATTTCTTACTATAAAACACTGAATATTGCCTAAGTACCAAAATATTGTATCCTGTTTCATGTTCACTTTTGTAATAGGAGTCGTTCTGGACCCCTCTATAGGGCTTGCACAAGATTTCAGGTTCATTGACTCGTTAAAGAGTGAATTGCGAAATGCTAACGATTCGTCAAGGTTTTTTGTTCTTCAAGAACTTTTTAAGAAATATAATCAAACTGATTTTAATGAAGCCCTTCGGTATGCACAAGATGCCTACCGATTGGCAGAGGCATTGAGTGACAGTAGTAAAATTGTTGAGGGAGGAAGAATGATGGCTTATTCTCTTATGGATCTGGGTAGAAATGATGAGTCCATTGTTATTTTGAATAGGGTATTAGGTATTGCCAGACGAAATCAATACAGATATCCACAGCTAAAACCAAAAATCAAATTTCTGTTAAACAATGCAGCTATCTCTTATATGCATCGTGGAATTTATGATTCATCCCTAAGCTATCATTTTAAATCTCTAGAAATCAGAGAAAATGACGCAGACAAAATGTCAATTGGAACAGCGCTAAATAATATTGGCCTTGTATTCTTCAAATTACGAAACTATGAACGGGCTCTGTATTATTATCTTCGCTCGCTTAATCTCAAGAATGAATTAAATGACGTAAATGACCTTGAGAAGATTCTGATTAATGTTGGTTTGTGTTATATTCAATTGAATAACCCGGAGGAAGCTATCCTGTCATTTAATAAAGCATTAAGCATCTGCGGCAATAAGTGTTCTGAGACCGTAAAAAAGGAAGCCCGGTTTGGTTTGGGTATGGCCTATTTCAAGCTAAAGGTTTTTGATACGTCTTTGGAGAATTTTCATGCATCACTGGATATTTCAAGAAAGCAAAACGACAAGCAGTATTGGATCGATAATCTTATCGGGCTCAGTAAAATTGAAACGGAGAAGGAAAACTATAAAACAAGCTTCCAGTATTTAAATGAAGCCAAGCAGTTTGAAATGGAATCTGAGTTTGCAGAATCACTGATTAATTTTTATAGCGAGTTGGCGAATGTCTATAACCAGCTTTCTGATTTTGAGAACGCATCCTTATATCAGGGTAAATACATAAAACTAAAAGATAGTATAATCAGCGGTGAACTCATCAAGAATTTAGCCACTATTCAAAACGCTTATGAGCAACGTGAGAACATCAAAACGATCAGTGAAAAAGATCGTAGTATTCAAATTCAAAATGAAGTGATTAATAGACAGCAACTCCAATATATCTTTATTGTTGTTGTTACGGTCTTGGCCACTGGTCTGGCATTGGTACTTATATGGGCCAACAGACGACAAAAAATACACAACACCGCCCTCAACGATGCCAAGCAGGTGATTACCGATCAAAATGAACAATTACTAAAAGCCAATGAAGATCTCGATCAGCAAGTTGCCGAGAAAACGCAAGATCTTTTTATGACTAACGAGGCCCTCATTCAAGTGAATAGTGAGCTCGATAATTTTATATACAGAACCTCACATGATATCCGTGGCCCACTAGTCACAATAAAAGGAGTTTGTAATGTGGCATTGCTCGATGTGAAGGATGAGGTTGCGCTCGATTATTTAAGGAAGCTTGATGCCACCTCAACAAAACTTAATAAAATTCTCACCAGGCTTTTGATCGTGAGTAAGATTAATCTGTGGGAATTGGAGGCTTTCTTCATCGATTATAATGGCATGATTGCTCAAATTATCGAAACGCAAAGGATAAATGGTATTCCGCCAAATATGGTGATTGACTATGAAGTTGATCCTAACATCAGGCTTCTTTCCGATCGTTTTTTACTCATGCTGGTGGTCGAAAATCTGATCGATAACGCCATCAAATTTTATAATGACTCACCTCGCAGATCACCGTTTGTGAAGATCAAGGTCCAACAGGAAGAAGAAAATAAAGTTAAGATGGTGGTGATTGACAATGGTATTGGTGTTAATACCAGTAACAAAGACGAGATCTTTCATTTATTTACCAGGGCATCGGATCGTTCAGAAACAGGAGGTATCGGCTTGTATCTTTCAAAAATGGCTTCTTTCAGGCTTGGAGGGGAAGTAATTTTAGCGAAAACATCACCGAGCGGTTCTGAATTTCACCTGATACTGCCGGATGATATTACGCCAGTCATTGAAATCCGAAACCAGATGGAACTAAAGCGCAAACATGAAAAGGAAATGCGCGAACAAACACTATCCCGAAAAAAAGAGGGCAAGACTATCTAGATTGCTCTTACAAAAAACAAAAGCTCATTCCTGATATTCCTTTGCATTTAGCATCTTTGTAGCCTGTTTTATAATAATAGGTTTATGAGTGAAGGTGCCTTTAAGAGATACATGATAACCTCTGCACTGCCTTATGCCAATGGTCCTAAGCATATTGGTCATTTGGCAGGTGCATATATTCCCGCGGACGTATATGTAAGGTATTTACGATTGAGTGGAAAGGATGTGGTTTTTGTCTGTGGCAGCGATGAGCATGGTACAGCCATACCTAATCAGGCGCTCAAGGAGAATACAACATCTCAAGCCATTGTTGATAAATACGATGCGCAAATAAGGAAATGCTTTGTTAAGATGGGAATGTCCTTTGACATTTACCACCGAACTACTGAACCGATCCATCATCAGACTTCGCAAGAGATATTTTTGACTTTGTATAATAAAGGATTGCTTACTGAAGAGACCTCAGAGCAATACTATGACGATGAAGCAAAGACATTTTTAGCAGATCGCTACATAAAGGGTACTTGCCCCAAGTGTGGGCATCCCTCGGCCTATGGCGATCAGTGTGAAAAATGTGGAACATCACTCAGTTCTAAAGACCTGATTAATCCTAAGTCTACGCTAACAGGCAATTCTCCTGTTTTAAAACTAACCAAGCATTGGTACTTGCCTCTGGAGAGCTACGAGCCTTGGCTAAAGGAGTGGATTTTAAAGTCGCATCAGCACGATTGGAAGACCAATGTGTATGGACAGTGTAAATCATGGATTGATGCTGGCTTGCAACCACGCGCCATGACACGCGATTTGGATTGGGGTATAAAAGTTCCCCTGCCCGATGCAGAAGGCAAAGTACTCTACGTTTGGTTTGATGCTCCCATCGGCTATATTTCGGCTACGCGCGCTTTGTTTGATGAAGTGACCAGCGGACATTATAGATTCTCTACACCTCAACGGGATTTTACCGGTTCAAAAAAAGATGATTGGAAAACCTATTGGCAAGATAAGGAAACGAAGCTGGTCCACTTCATCGGAAAGGATAACATCGTGTTTCACTGCATCATTTTCCCGGTTATTCTTCACGCCACCGGAGAATACATTGTACCAGATAATGTGCCTGCGAATGAGTTCATGAATCTGGAAGGAGATAAGATGTCAACCAGCAGAGGTTGGTCTATTGAAATGCATGAATATTTGGAGGACTTTCCAGATAAACCAGACGTATTGCGCTATGCATTGTTGACCAATCTTCCTGAGGCAAAAGACAGTGAGTTTACCTGGAAGGATTTTCAGGCAAAAAATAACAACGAGTTGGTAGCTATTTTTGGAAATTTTGTGAACCGGGCTTTCGTGCTCACACAAAAATTCTTTGATAACAAAGTTCCAGCCCTAGGTGATCTGCAAGAGGTCGATAAAAAGGCATTGGCCGATTTAAAACTCTTCCCAGCTCGCATTAGTGAATCAATTGAAACCTATCGCTTCAGAGAAGCTACTTCTGGTCTGATGGATCTGGCTCGCCTGGGTAATAAATACCTGGCAGAAACTGAACCATGGAAACTTGCTAAAACAGATTTGCCAAGAGTTGGGACTATTCTTAACATCGCATTACAAATTGCAGCGAACCTGTCGGTGATGGCCGAACCTTTTTTGCCCTTCTCTGCGAGTAAGTTGAAAACTATGTTAAACGTTGGCAGCACTCAATGGCATCACGCGGGTACTGGCGATTTGTTGGCTGTTAGTCATTCGCTTGGAGAGTCTGCTTTGCTGTTTGAAAAAATTGAAGATGAAGTAATTGAAGTTCAGATAAAGAAATTATTCGACACCAAAAAGAAAATGGAATTAGCCAGTCAACCTGCAGCGCCAGCAAAACAGGAAGTATCTTTTGATGAGTTTTCAAAAATGGATATTCGCATTGGAAAAATCCTCAAAGCGGAACGTGTAGAAAAATCAAAGAAGCTGTTGAAACTTCAGGTAGACACAGGTATAGATACACGAACGGTGATG
This sequence comes from Bacteroidota bacterium, assembly GCA_947470895.1. GTDB lineage: Bacteria > Bacteroidota > Bacteroidia > Cytophagales > Cyclobacteriaceae > ELB16-189. The sequence goes on along the minus strand of CANIVF010000003.1, from coordinate 48,744 downwards.
AGTGGCATTGCTGAGCATTTTGCCCCAGAAGATATTATTGGCAAGCAGGTAACTATTTTAGTGAACCTGGCACCTCGTAAAATTATGGGTGTGGAATCGCAAGGTATGATTTTAATGGCATCCGATAAAGATGGTTCTTTAAAGTTATTGAGTCCCGGAGCAGAAACAGCTCCCGGTTCTGTAATCAGCTAACCACACATAAATATTTTAGCCGAAGGCGCCAGAAGGGCGCCTTTTTTCGTTCCAAATAGGTCCAACTAATTGAAAAATATCATCAATTTTATTTATGTTTAGTCTATGATTGACAACGATACAACACGCAGAGAGTTTATAAAGAAGGGATTGACAACAGTCGCTTTTTCAATGCCGGTTTTTAATATCATCAGCAAACCTCTTTTAGAGGAAGAGATTATTGGGCACGGAAAGTTTCGTTATCGTGTTCATAAGAATTGGGGAAACCTCGATCCGGCTAAGACGCCCGTCAAAAATTGCCATGAGATGGTGATGGATAAAAAGGGCCGGTTGATCATGGTAACGGATGAAACTAAAAATAACATCATCATCTACGATCGATCAGGAAAACTAATTACCACCTGGGGTAACGATTTTCCTGGAGGTCATGGTCTTACGTTGTTTGATGAAGGTGGGGAAGAAGTACTTTTTATTTGTGATCCGAACACCGGAAGGGTGGTAAAGACTACACTTGATGGAAAGCCGATCATGGAGTTGCCTAATCCCAAAACGATCAATGTTTATGAAAGTACACAGAACTATTCGCCAACAGAAACGGCTGTAGGACCCAATGGAGATATTTATGTAGCCGATGGCTATGGGTCACAATTTATCTTACAATTTTCAGCCAAAGGTGAGTTCATCAGAAAGTTTGGTGGTCCTGGCAATGAAGATTCCAACTTCAGTACTGCACATGGAGTTTGTGTTGATGCGCGTGATAAAAATAACATCACATTAATTTGCACTTCGCGTGGTCATAACTCATTTAAGCGCTTTACCCTTGATGGGAAATACTTATCAACACTTTTTTTACCTGGTGCTTTTGTATGTCGTGCTGTTATTGATGATGAAAATATTTATGCCGGTGTGTGTTGGTCGCGGTTACGCTATCTGGAACAAACCAATAACTCAGGCTTTGTTACTATTCTTGATGGAAAAGATAAAGTGATCTCAAACCCGGGGGGCACTGCACCGGTTTATAAAAAAGGAGAACTGCAATTGATGCTTCAGGACAAACCGGTATTCAATCATTGTCACGATGTTTGTATTGACAATGACAAAAATATTTATGTCTGTCAGTGGAATGCAAACAAAACCTATCCCATCAAGTTAGAACGGATTTAGTTTTGGACTAATGGTCATTATTAAAAAAGCGCCTTTTCAGGCGCTTTTTTATTGAAATATACCCTGCTATGTACCATCAGTTACACATACCCGGACCGGTTGTGATTAAGATCATAGTGGCTGGTGAGTACCATCATTACCCACGTGATGGGCACATCCTACTTTTACATCACCAACCAAAAAAAATATCAGATGAAAAAGATACTGATTTTAGGAGCCGGAATGGCAGGTACCGTGATGGCAAACAAACTTCTGCTCAGTCTCAACAAGAATCTATGGGAGATTACTGTGGTCGACAAAGATGAAAACCACTACTATCAACCCGGTTTTTTGTTTATTCCTTTTGGAATCTACGATCCTGAAGACGTAGTAAAACCCAAAAAGGAATTCATCCCTAAGGAAGTAAACTTTATTTTAAAGGAAGTTCAGAAAGTTATTCCAGAAAACAATCAAGTTTTACTTAAGGATGGCGTTGTTCTCACATACGATATTCTTATTGTGGCAACTGGCACTGTGCCTGTGCCTGAAGAAACCGAAGGATTGAAGGGCGAATTGTGGTATAAAGACATCTTTGATTTCTACACCTACGAAGGAACCACTCGGTTAGCCAAAAAATTAGAAAACTGGCAAGGTGGTCGGCTGGTCATCAACCTTGCCGAGACATTAATCAAATGTCCGGTTGCGCCACTTGAATTCACCTTTTTGGCCGATGCATACTTTACTGAAAAAGGTATTCGCGATAAAGTAGAAATCTTTTATGTAACACCACTATCCGGAGCATTCACAAAGCCAAAAGCCACAGCCATGCTTAACAAGCTCATGGATGAAAAGAATATTCATGTGGTACCTGACTTCTACCTTCAGCGCGTGGACAACGAGCGAAAAGTTCTCATTTCTTATGACGAAAAAGAGGTGCCTTTCGATTTATTGGTATCAATACCGGTAAACAAAGGCGATCAGATGGTGGAAGAAAGTAATATGGGTGATGAGGATGGACTAAACTTTATACCCACAAACAAGAACACACTCCAATCTAAAAAGTATGAAAATATGTTTGTGATAGGTGACGCCACTAACGTGCCTGCATCCAAGGCAGGATCTGTTGCTCACTTTGAAGCAGAAATACTGACTGAAAACATCTTAAGTTATATCAATGGCTTACCCTTCGAAGCGAGTTTTGACGGTCATGCCAACTGCTTCATTGAAACTGGTTTTGGAAAAGCAACATTGATTGACTTCAATTATACCACAGAACCACTGCCAGGAAAATTTCCCTTTGCGATGGTTGGTCCGATGGATTTATTGAAAGTGACCCGCGCCAACCACATGGGCAAGCTTGCCTTTAAGTGGGTGTATTGGCACATGTTGCTCACCGGTAAAAAACTTCCGGTCACTACACACATGTCAATGACTGGAAAATTAGTAGAGAATTGATTAATCAACCCAAATCAAATTATATATGGAAACCATTGCAATAAAAAAATTAGCCGAGGTAGAAGTAAATGCCGAAGGTTATTTGAAAAACATGAGTGACTGGTCTTCTGAACTTGCAAAAGAAGTTGCATCGAAGGAGAATATACAGTTAACAGACAAGCATTTTGAAGTGTTGAACTGGTTGCGCACCAAACAGGCTGAAGGTGTGCCATTGAGTATCCGCAAAATCGGTAATTCAGGATTAGTGGACATCAAGCAGTTTTACGCACTGTTCCCAGGTGGTCCGCTCAAAATCTCCAGTAAGATTGCGGGCATATCCAAACCTGCAAGTTGTATCTGACTATAAATCATTAAACACATGAAGTCATGCAAGACGTATTAGATAGACCGGTTACCCAAGTAGCTGAAGTGCCGGTCAATAAGGATAAAGGCAAATTGAAAAAGATACTGATCATTTGCTCTAAAGGAAAATTAGAAGACGTGTATGCTGCATTGGTAATGGCCAATGGCGCATTAATGGAAGGCCTTGAAGCCAAGATGTTCTTCACCTTCTTTGGATTGGAAGCGATCACGAAGAAACACGCAGATCATTTGCACACCGCCACGGTGGGCAACCCTGCATTTATGCCAGCCATGCCTACTATGGTAGCAGGTTTACCTGGCTTTGAAGCTTTTGCTTCGTACATGATGCAAAAAGAAATGGATAAATTGGATATGCCACACGTAACTGAGTTTATTCAGATGATTGAGGCAGGCGGTGGCGAGATCTATGCTTGCAAGCTGGCTGCTGAAATGTTTCACCTGAAAAAAGAAGACTTATTGGATGAGGTTAAAGGAATAATCACGGTGGGCGATATGTATGCTCTTGCCGAGGGCGAGGGTACGCAGATTATCTTCATCTGATTTGTGCTCGGTTGGTTAAAGCCGCCTCTGTGAAAGCGCAGGCGGCTTTTATCTTTTTATAGGCTTTCAAATATTTATCCGCCTAACCTTCTTTGTTAAAGACTCATGGCCAAGCATGAGCCATTAGTAAAATATTTTATACATCTTTAGCGGACATGTAAATAAGCTGATGAGCATGAAGTATAGTGCCGTACTGATTTTGTTTTTGATGTTTTGGTGTTTGCAATCATTCGGGCAAGCGACAACGCGCATAATACCTGCACATGTAAAAGAAGTTCGATATGCCGAAATATCGGGAGATGCAAAATGGTTAGTGGTTAGTCAGGAGTATGATACCATCCGAATACTGGAATCCAAGTCTTTGAAGGAAGTAAGAAATATACCCATGGTTAATTCCGGCAACAGCTTGAATGCCGGGCACCCAACTGGTAAAAAAGAATTTCATATCACCACCCAGAATCAACTGATTTATATTTCGAGAGTAATTCGTAGAGACTCGGCTTCGCTGTTTCTAAAATCGCAGGATATAACAACAGGGAAAATAAATTTCACCTCATTCTTACTTCGCTATCATAGCTCCGACTACTTCGCGCCAAGCCTTAGCGACATTCATCTTAATTACGGACTTTCATCTGCTGCAAATCATATTCTACTTAGTATAGAGAATCAGGTATATGAATTTGATGAAGAGACAGGTAGATTAGTTAGAAAATGGGAAATAGAAAATGTTGAACATGCTGCCCTCTCACTAAAAAATAATTGGCTTGCATTAGCCTATGACGATTCGTTAGAGATTCTGAATGCAGAAACTAATCAATCGATATTCAAAACTAAATTGAAGGTAGACGGAGTTTGTTTTGTGAATGATTCGATCCTGGCCTCCTGTGGTAAGGATGTTTTTTTATTCAATGTTAAAAGAAGAAAATCCATTGATACAGTTTTCCATCTGTTGCAGAAAGTCCATCATGTGGCGGTAGGACCTAACCAAACATTTACCCTTTCTGGTGGACCGCCATTGCTCCAAAATAATTTTACAGCGAGCTATGCACTTAAAGACGATCCTTATCGGGGTGTTTTTCACCTCCCTGCAAATATGGGGTTTATTTCCTTCTTTCATCCCACCGGTGACCTTTGGACAATAACAGCGGATGGAAGATTGTTCCGGTTCGCGATGTCACCGGCTTCTTCTCCAAGACCGATTTCCCAAAAAGGGCATAAGAGATTTATGAAGAATTTCAGTTTTTCGAAAGACAAACGTTTTATGCTTTCTGCGGAAAATGGGGGAGATATTATTCTATGGGATGTACCCACAGGACGCACCTTGGAGAGTTATGTGACTAACGAAAGCTTGTTGAGCAATGCCATTTTTGCCGAAGATGATCGCGATGTTTTATATGAAGCCAATGACACCTATAAAAGAATTCACCGCCGAACACCTTCCAACGTAGCGTGGGGCCTTCCCTATAATATGTTTCTCGATACACCAGCAAAGAACTTTCTAGGCAAATATCATAGTAAACTGGAGGAGGATAATCGCACACTGGCTTTCTTCGCTAGGCAATATAAGACTGACACCGAAATGCCCGCTTCCCGGTCATCAGCATATTTTGTCGGCCTCGTAAAAATCGATTATACAGATCACCTTCGGGTAGTGGACTTGCAAAGCAAAGAGGTTTCTGATCATCCTCTTCCGGATAACCTGATCTCGTTTTCTTTTTCACCGCTTGCTTTCTATGATGATCATACGGTGGTGATGAGGGGAGCACAGAATACGATCGTGTTTTATGATTTGATTTCCCGGCAAACGGTGCGAAGGCTTGGAAAGAAAGCAGATGACCTGGGTCAAATGTTCAATGGCGTTCAGAAAATAATTTTCTCTCCGGGTGGCGACACGCTCTTTACCGTCACCAATCAACGAATCATTCAAGGCTGGAATTTGAAAAACGGGGATCGCTTGTTTCGTCACGAAGCCCACCTGAAAGGATTGAATCAGGAGAATGCGATGGATTATAAAAATGGATATTTGACATTGTTCAGTCAGGCACCCAACATTAGTTTTCTTGCGGCTGTTAATGTGAAAACAGGTGCTGCTAAAATGATCGCTTATGCCGATACTGCGTTTCGGCAAACCTCGGTAACCGTGGATGCCATCGCCTATAAGGCAAAAGGATTTGCCACCAAAGTGAGTCTCTCACCGGATGCAACGCAATTGTTACTCACCCGGCTTAATACTCCATCTGAAAATATAAAAGAAGTATATGTTGACCTGTGGGATATGAAGTCGCTGACGCTCATTTCATCAGTGAGGGTGCCTGACCTAGCGTTCACACATTGGTCGGTTTCTTGGAAAGAGAGCATGGTGGCCCTGTGGGATTATAATGCAACCAATGCAGCCGAACAAAAGAAGATGACTGATGCATTCGGAAATAATACTTCGATGGGAGGCCTCCATACATTTCCGGGTGTGAAGATCTTAAACTTCGCCACAGGAAAAATTCAGGAACTTAATCTTGATAAACTAAAAATTTTCCGGGTAGGTGATCAGATCAGTATTATCAATTCAAAGGAAATATGGTTGCGCGATGATTTTAACAGTGCCCTTCATCGTATAAATATTGCCACTAAGAAAATCGTAAAATCAATTCCAGTGAATGACGGAGGAGCCATTGGTGCCGTGGGGGATTTCTATTCGGCCTCTGATAGTGCACTCTTTTTTACGCTAACACCTGACACGTTTAGCCCTACAACAGAAGCAGGAAAATTTTCATTTACGAATAACCAGTGGACGGCTCGTTCCTCTACAGCTGGTGTGGAAATTACCTGTTTGAGTGAACCTCACAGAAGTGGAGTCATTGCACTCGGACTGAGGGATCAATCCATCAGCGTGCGTGATGCGAAGACGCTGGAAGAAAAATATAGGATCGTACAGGATGAAGTGGGTAACTATATTTTCATCACACCGCAGAACTATTATATGGCCAGCAGAGCATCGGCCAGCGCCCTTTATTTCAATTGGAATTACAAGTCTTTTGCGTTGAGTCAGTTTGATGCGTGGTTTAACAGGCCTGATAAAGTACTTAAGGCAACCGGCTTTATGGACGATGAGCAACTGAAATTGCTCGAAAAGGCCTATAAGAAACGAGCAAAACAGGTAGGTGGTGAAAATATCAGTACCGGTATTATTCAATCGATGCCAGAAGTCAAAATAAAAAACACGCATCAACTTCCTCTTCAAGTTGCAGAAGATTTTATTGACCTGGAGGTGGAAGCCAGTTCAGAAAGCAGTACACTAACCTCCTGGCAACTTTCAGTGAATGGTGTTCCGATGTTTGAAAATCCTGGAAGGAAAGTCAATGAGGAAAATTCTTTCACAGGAAAAGTTAAAGTGCCATTACTGGAGGGGGAAAATAAAATCAAGATCACCGGCCGCAACAAGTTGGGAGTTGAGTCATTGCCTGACGAAATCACCATTACCCGCACGGGTAACGATGAAAAGCCCAATCTTTACCTGGCTGCTATTGCCATCAACCGTTATCAAAATGAAACCTTCAATTTGAAGTATGCAGTAAAAGATGCACGGGATATCATCCGCTCATTTTCTTCGTCTGAGAAATTTGGTCACGTGTTTATTGATTCAGTGTTTAATGAACAGGTGAATTTTGAGAACGTACAAAAGCTGAAGCAAAAACTTTCGGCTGCCCGCCCGCAAGATGTAGTGATTTTGTTTTTTGCGGGGCATGGCATGTTGGATGAAAATTTCGATTTTCGTTTTGCTGCATGGAATGTCGATATGAACCGTCCGTCTGAAACAGGAATGTTGTATGATGATCTGGAGAAAATTTTGGATGGTATATTGTGCCGCAATAAGCTGATGCTGGTGGATGCGTGCCACTCGGGACAGGTAGATAAAGATGAAATCAGAACGACCGCAAAAGAACTGGTGACTAAGCAACAAGCAGAAGGCCGGGTGATAAAGAAATCATTCAATGCTATTGAGCAAAATGTGTTTAAGGCAGGCATGATTGACCGGAGAGGATTCGAATTGATGCAGGAAATATTTTATGGCTTAGGATCAACCACAGGTTCCCAGGTAGTGGTAGCCACAGCGGGCGATAGTTATGCACAAGAATCAGCCCAGTGGAATAATGGTGTATTCACGTATACATTGCTCAATGGCCTGCAAACCGGTGAGGCAGATCTGAATAACGACAAGAAAGTCACTACTGATGAACTCGTGAATTATTTGCGTGATACGGTAAAGGGATTAACGGATGGAAATCAAGTGCCTCGTTTCAGAGAAGAAAATCTGGATAATCACTTTATTGTTTGGGATTATAAAAAGTAGAATACGAGTTTTACTTATTAAAAAAATTCATTGTCCGCTCAGCCCCAATGGTGCAAAATGATTTCACCATTTCTTCCACTTTGTCCATGATGGGTGGCAGTTCTTCTAATTCTTTGGGAGTGAAATTGCTAAGCACATAATCTACCTGTTGGCCTTTGCCAAATTCATTGCCAATGCCAAACCGCAAGCGTGGGTATTCCTGTCCCCCTAAAAGTTGTTCAATGTTTTTGAGTCCATTGTGCCCGGCAGCACTTCCTTTAGTACGCATACGCAAGGTGCAGAAGGGGAGAGCTAGATCATCCACAATCACCAACAAGTTTTCTTTCGGAATCTTCAACTCCTTCAGCCAGTAGGCAATAGCCTTACCGCTTAAGTTCATGAAGGTATTGGGCTTGATCAGGTGTATTTGTTTCCCTTTAAATTTTAATTCTGCTCTATCGGCAAGACGCTGCGTGGTAAAATCGATTTTGTGGTTGTCGGCAATGCGGTCCATCACAAGGAAGCCAATGTTGTGACGTGTGAGTTCATACTCCGGTCCAATGTTCCCAAGCCCTGCAATTAAATACTTCATATGGAATATTTCTTCCATTCAAAGAAACAAAAAATCCCGTCCCGATAAAGATCAGGAGCGGGACTTTTTGTATTGGGAAAGTGATATTACTTTTTCTTTTCGTCCTTCTTAGGCGCTTCCGCTTTTTTGGCGTCAGCAGCTGGAGCAGTGGCACCTGCAGCCGGAGTTGCAGCGGTAGTTTCTTCAGCTAATTTAGCAGCACGAGGAACTTCCACTACGGCAATGGAAGCTTGTGGTGGATCAAGGAATTCAAGCTTATCAATTTTTACATCGCCTACTTTAACAGAGTGATGGAAATCAAGTGCCGAACAATCAACATCTACGTGATCAGGCATATCTTTTGGAAATGCATAAACCTTTAATGTTGCACGCTTACGCACTAAGGCACCACCTTTAGCAACCCCTGGCGACTGGCCTACCAAACGTACAGGTATTTCCATTTTAATTTTGCGGTCTTCGCTGATGCGGAGAAAATCTACATGAAGAATAATTTCACTTACCGGATGAAACTGAGCTTCCTGTAAAATCGCCTGGCACTCTTCGCCTTCAATATTCAAATGCACAAAGTGTGCTTCGTTGGTATAGATAAGGTCGCGGAATAAAATTACGGGTGAATGAAAATGTATTTGCTCGCTGCCTCCGTAAAGCACACAGGGCACATTTCCTTCTTGTCGGGTCTTCTTGGCGTCCGACTTGCCGAGATTTGCTCTTCGATACCCTATAATCTCGATGGTTTTCATAATGATGATTGGTTAATTTATAGTTAGTTAATTTATAAACGAATGAATAATGAACTTATCGATTCATGATCGTGAATCTTACGGATAGCCTTGGCAAATAAATCAGAGACTGTTAATACTTTTATTTTAGGAGTTACCAGCTTCAAAGGAATTGTGTCGGATACTACCAGCTCTTCTAAAACTGAATTATTAATATTATCATAAGCTTTTCCGGAAAGCACAGGATGCGTACAGATGGCACGTACGGTGTTTGCTCCATTGTCCTTTAGCAGTGCGGCAGCTTTACATATAGTGCCCGCAGTATCAACCAGATCATCCACCAAAACCACATCTTTTCCTTCTACCTCACCAATCAATCGCATGCTTTCGATTTTATTGGCCTCTTTTCTGTATTTATCGCAAACGGCTAAGTCTGCGGCAAAGAATTTTGCAAAGCTTCTGGCGCGCTTGATGCCTCCCACATCAGGGGTAGCAAACATGATGTTATTTAATGCGAGTGATTTCAGGTAAGGAACAAAAATATAATTGCCATCCAAGTGATCGACAGGGATATCAAAAAAACCCTGAATCTGATCTGCATGTAAATCGCAAGTCATAATCCTGTTAGCCCCGGCAGCAGAGAGTAGGTTGGCGATCAGTTTGGCAGCGATGGCCACTCTCGGTTTATCTTTTCTATCTTGGCGGGCATAACCGAAATAGGGTATAATCACATTGACATTCAGGGCACTGGCTCTCTTTGAGGCATCAATCATCAGCAAGAGTTCCATGAAGTTATCAGCAGGGGCGAACGTGGATTGGATAATGAATACATCGTGTCCGCGAACCGAATCACCAATGATTGGTGACATTTCTCCATCGCTAAATTGTTGATAATTTACTATTCCAAGCGGCTCCCCATAAGCATGGGCGATTTTTTCCGCCAAATAACTAGTAGCGCGTCCGGAAAAGATTTTTACTGCCATGCTTTATTCATTAAAAATGAAATCCCGGCTTTTAAACCGGGATTTTTTGTTGCCCGACCAGGGCTCGAACCTGGACTTTCTTGAATCAAAATCAAGCGTGTTGCCAGTTACACCATCGGGCAATCAATAACCCCTTAAAAAAGGGTTCGCAAAGGTAGAATTATTTTTTAAAAGCAAAACCAGATTTTCACCGATTTTAAAGTAAATATCAGTCGGATACGATTATAGGTCGTCTTTTACCTGAGCTGTAGTGCCCTCCGTGAAGCCTTCAGCCATAAATCGGTATTTATCCAAAATGGAAATTACGGCATTCCGAAGGTGGCGCTCATTATTAAAGTTGATATCGCCATATAAAGTGGTGGCATAACCTTGCCAAATGGACCTGTTTTGACGTCTGTCAAAAAATTGTATCAACAAAGTTCCCGTTTTTAAATCTAATTTTCGGGAGTCGTATTTAACGTCTTCCTTTTGGTATTTTACCCATTCTTCAATTTCAGGCTGATCATAACCATTAAAACGCAGGCTATCTCCATACATTTTAAAACCGATAATCAAATGCGGGCGGTTGTCAGTTTGCTTATAACCCAGAAACTTCATCCGTGAAATGATCGACTTCTCAATAACTTCACTCACCATCGTAGTGTCCTGTACACCTACCGGGCGCATGATTTCAAAGGTTCTATACTTTTTGAAGTTTCCCTTATAACTATAATCGTACTCCACCGGAAGCTCCTTGTAGCCTAGGCAGGATGATAGAAACAACACAATAAAACCAGAAAAGTAAATTTTTTTCATAGATGTGCTAGTAATCGTTTGAAAAGGTAATTCAAAATAGATTTAGAAGCAAGACGGAGTGAAAACGGAAATGGTTGCCAATCTTAAAAATGAAACTACCAACACTTTCCATTAAATTCGTCTCTCATTTTGAATTATGCCAACATATAACCAGACCATAGGAGCACGATATCATATCTATAATAGCCTGTTTCTTCAATTACCTTACCAGAATATTTTTCGCACCGGCACGCTTTTGCCTTTGCTGCAGCAGCATTGTGAAACGGGTTTTGAAGAAGGTAAATCGGCTACTGAAATTCTGAACCAGTTTTTTCAGGACTTCACCCCTGGCACCAATCAAAGTGAGCAGTTTGACCTTCTCTTTAACTTTATTCAATACATTGAAAGACAAGTGGCGCTTTTTGATTCCATTGAAGATTCTGCCTTTGAACAAATTAATGACCTTTCGGGAAAAGGTACCATCGCCTCCTTGTTGTTGCACGCCAAGTTTGAACATAAGGAGGAGCTATTGGCAAAACATCTCGAAGAGTTTAGCTTACGCCCCGTGCTCACCGCTCATCCTACGCAGTTTTATCCAGGGCATGTACTGGGCATTCTTACTGATCTTGAAAAATCAATACGCTCCAATGAATTAGGGCATATTAATTTACTTCTTCAACAGCTGGGTAAAACGGGATTTATTAACGACACCAAGCCAACGCCATATGATGAGGCGATCACGTTGTGCTGGTATTTGGAAAATGTTTTCTACCACGCTATTCCTGAAATTATTGAAAAGTTTGCCGCTGGCCTGGATATCCCGATATCCGAATGGAAAAATAATCGATTGATGGTGATTGGATTCTGGCCCGGTGGCGATCGTGATGGAAACCCATTTGTCACCAGCGAAATCACCTTAAAAGTTGCCGCACTTCTTCAGGAATCTATTTTGAAATGTTATTACCGCGATGTGCGGATCCTGCGCAGGCGACTAACTTTCAGAGGTGTCGACAAAAACATGATCGATATTGAACAGAAAATTTATAACTGGGTATTTGGCACTAAGAAAGGATACGATCATATTGATGAATTTCTTACTGATCTTCATGCAGCAAGAAAATTTCTGGTGGATGATCACGGAGGTTTATTTTTGGATTTGCTGGACTCCTTCATCTTGAAGGTAAAGCAATTCGGATTTTATTTTGCCAGCCTGGATATCCGGCAAGACAGCCGCAAGCACGATTATGTATGGACTCAAATACTAAATGAATTATCGAAAAACGGCCAGTCCATTTCGGGTGATGATTTTCTGAAATTACCTATACAAGATCAGATACCATATTTATTAAGCCTGAATGTATCTCTTGGTGACCTGCATATCGAAGATGAATTGGTTAACGAAACGATCAATAGTATCAAGGCCATTGCGGCTATACAAAAGAGCAATGGAAAAACCGGCAGTCATCGCTATGTTATCAGCAATTGTCAAAGTGCTTTGCATATCATTGAAGTATTTGCATTGGCCAGGCTTCTTAACGCAACACAGGATGGTCTTGAGTTAGACGTTGTTCCTTTATTTGAAACCATTGGTGACTTAGCACATGCGCCTTCCATTATGGAGCAGCTCTACGAGATCGTGGAATACCGAAAACATTTGCAGAAGAGAAACAGTCATCAAACCATCATGCTAGGCTTTTCGGATGGAACAAAAGACGGAGGGTACTTGCGTGCCAACTGGTCAATTTTCAGGGCAAAAGAAAACCTCACGAGTGTTTCGCGTAAGCATAATTTCAAAGCGATATTTTTTGATGGAAGGGGAGGACCACCGGCACGAGGTGGTGGCAATACGCACGATTTTTATGCTTCATTGGGAAATACCATCGAGCACGAGGAAGTTCAGATTACCGTGCAAGGCCAAACCATCAGCTCGAACTTTGGTAAAGTGGCTTCGTGCAAGTTTAACCTCGAGCAACTTTTATCGGCTGGTCTTGAAGGCGCAGTGTTCGAGCGTCCGGAAAATCAAATGTCGGACGAGGATAAGAAACTATTAGACACGTTAGCCGATGCAGGCTACGAAGCTTACCTCGGTTTAAAGCATCACCCAAAGTTTGTTCCTTATTTAGAAAAAGTAACTCCACTCTCGTATTTTGGCGATACCAATATTGGTTCGCGTCCTGTAAAACGCAATGGTGCCGATGGATTAAAGTTTGAAGACTTGCGTGCCATTCCCTTTGTTGGATCATGGGCTATGATGAAGCAAAACATTCCTGGTTTTTATGGTGTAGGTAGTGCGATTAAGAAGTTAGAAGATGAGGGTGAAGGACAAAAACTAAAAGAACTTTATAAGAACTCGTTATTCTTCCGAACGCTGCTGGGCAACAGTATGATGTCGCTCACCAAAACATATTATAACGCTACCACCTACCTGGCCAACGATCCCGAGTTCGGTGAGTTCTGGAAAAAAATGTTTGCAGAGTTTAATCTGTCCAGAGAAGAGACTTTGAATGTTTCAGGCCTGAACGGACTGATGGAGAATAACCCTAACATACGAGACTCGGTGCGCCTACGCGAACGTATCGTATTGCCGTTGATTGCCATTCAGCAATTTGCATTAATGAACATCCGGAATCTTACAGAAGAAAATAAGATGTATGAGATGCGTTACCGAAAACTGATCATCCGTTCTATGTTTGGAATCATTAATGCAGCCCGTAACTCTGCCTAGCAGTTGATTAGCAAGAAGAAATTTGGACACTCAATTTTAATAGTTCCAACTTGGCTGAACTACTTATTCTTAAAGGGTAAGAAGTAGATTAATCATTTTGCTTTGACGGGATAGCAAGATGTCTTCTCAGGTATTCACACGACTTGTAATGCATCCAGATAATTATTGCTCGGTCTGTGTAATTCGTAACAGGGATATCAATTTATTTCAATTATCTTAAGCAACTTAGCTTCTTATAAACAGAAAATGACTTTTGATAAACAAAAGTGATGACCATGAAATGAATTTTTAAGAATCGAGTTCGCCCAATTTTAAATAATCCCCTTATGATTGAATTCAGAAAAGCTTTTTACATTCTATTCAGCACACTCATTCTTGTAAGCTGCAGCAAGACAGAAGTAGATGATGAAAGTAAATACAGCGGAGTACTTTTTACGGATAACATAAGAACCACGGACGCACGCACTCCGGAGGAGGAGCTGGCTGGTTTTAAAATTCCTGAAGGATTTGAAATACAATTATTCGCCTCCGAGCCCGACATTCAAAAACCAGTGAATATATCTTTTGATGCAAAGGGCCGAATGTGGGTAACGCAATCTTTTGATTATCCCTTGCCCGCTCCAGGCAAAGCCACCGACCGTATCTCTATCTTGGAAGATACCAACGGAGATGGCAAGGCAGATAAATTCACCCACTTCAACGACACGCTGGATATTCCAGTTGGAGTTTATCCCATGAATGATGGAGCGATTTCATTCAGTATTCCATACGTTTATAAATTCAATGATGCCAATGGTGATGGAAAGGCCGAAAGCAGTAAAAAAATGTTTGGCCCATTTGGATACTCGGATACCCATGGTATGGTGAGTAATTTTATTCGTGGATACGATGGTTGGATTCATGCGTGTCATGGCTTCACAAACTTGTCAGTAATAGCTGGTGCTGATGGTGACTCTATTAAAATGGTTTCAGGAAATACATTCCGCTTTAAAATCGATGGCAGCCGTGTAGAACAAACTACATTTGGCCAGGTAAATCCGTTTGGTCTCGCTTATGATGAGCATGGTTATATCTACTCTACGGATAGCCATAGCTCACCCTTGTATCAACTTGTAAACGGAGGAGATTATCCACACTTTGGCAAAGTCGAAATCATGGCCTTTGGTCCTGATATGAAATCGTTGGACAAAGAGGCTACAGCGCTGTGCGGCATAGCCTACTATGCCGATACAAAGTTTCCCAAAGAACATCAGCGTAACTTATATATCGGTGATGCCTTGTATTCAAGGGTTCATCGCTATTCGTATGTAAATAATGGATCCACACCGGTTGGTAAGGCTGAAGTCGATTTAGTAAAGAGCGAAGATCCGTGGTTCAGACCAGTAAATGTAAAGTTAGGACCAGATGGCGCCATTTATATTGCTGATTTTTATAATAGTGTTATCGGCCATTACGAAGTTCCACTTGGTCACCCCAGGCGCGATAAAAGCCGAGGCAGAATCTGGCGCATTACCTATAAAGGACAACATCACGCGCGCAAGGATTTATCTGTCGCTAACGCAGATGAATTGCTGGCTGCATTGGATCATGACAATATTGCTATTCGCTTAGCGGCAACGGACCAATTAACGGATCGCATTGGCGCTAAGGCGGTAGAGCCTGTGGCTCAGATGCTTGCCAAAAAGGAAACCACCCCACGAGAATATGTTCATGGCCTCTGGGTGTTGCAACGTTTACAGGCACTCACTCCCGATTTAATTCAGCGCTCGGCATCACACGCAAATGAGTTAATCAGGCTTCATACATTGAGAATTCTTGCTGAAGAGAAACCAGATAGCGAGAAACTTTATCCTATTGTTTCAGCTAGTCTCAAAGACAAAGACCCACATGTGCAACGGGCTGCGGTGGAATTATTAATAAAATATCCATCATTAAATACAGTTGAATCGGTGCTGGCTGTTCTTCATAATACTTCACCTACAGATACCTACATTACCTACACGGCACGTTTATGCTTGCGCAATCTTTTACGTAATGAATCAGTGATCAGGCAGGTGGTTGCTAAGCCATGGTCTTCTGAAGAAATTGTCTTCATCGAAGGAACTCTCGTAGATGTCTATTCCCCGGAAGCTGGAATTTTTCTTGCGAAGAATTTAAAACAAAACCCGTTGCCAAAAGAAAAAATGCCATTGGCTTATCAGCAAATCGCACGATTTGTGCCGGCTAATGAAGTGGATGGTATGATCGCCAAGGTGAAGGAAACCTATAGCGGTGATATTGATTTGGCTACTTCTGTGCTCAAAGGAATCAGGCAGGGAATAGCCCAGCGTGGTGGAAAGGAAAGCGCCACGTTACAACAATGGGGTTCTTCGATTGCAGAAGGTATATTGAGAAAATATCCATCAGGATCCGGAAGTGAAGAACAAATAGTTCTTCAACAACGGGAGGGTGCCGATCTGGCTGGAGATTACAAAGTAAAAACATTGATACCTGCATTGGGTGCGTTTCTGAAAAATGAATCAACGGATCATGTGGATGTTAAAACATCTGCATTAACTGCTTTATTGAAAATCTTACCAGAACAGGGTGCTGACATGGCTGGTTCATTATTGCTCAGCGACTCAACACCAATAGATTTCAAAAAAAGAATTGCTGCCGCGTTTGATAAAGTACCGGGGCCTGCTGTGAATAAAGTATTGTCGCGAGTAAAAAACGCTCCTCCTGATTTACAATCCGCGGTAGCGGTAACATTAGCTAGTTCGGCTGATGGAAAGAAAATTATTTTCGATAAGATACACAAAGGTGAATTGCAGGCGCGTATCCTCGTTGATCCTCGTGTAGAGGAAAGGATGATGTTGAACATAACACCAGCTGAACAGCAGGAGTTTGATAACCTGACGACTAATCTGGCCGAGATCAGTAAGGAAAGAGATGTGTTAATTGATGCACGACTAGCCTCCTTCATCACATTCAAGCCATCCAGCATTCAGGTTGATTCAGGACAACAGATTTTCAACCGGTATTGTAATGCTTGTCATAAGAGAATTGATGTTCCGTCCATTGGCCCGCAACTCACGGGGATGGGTGCAAAAGGAGCAAACGCACTGGCAGAAAAAATCATTGATCCGAATAGAAATATCTCCGAAGCCTTTAGGAATTATACCATCAAAATGAAGAATGGAAAAATTCTTTCCGGAATTTTCAGAAGAGAAGAGGGTGCTGTTTTGGTGTTTGCAGACTTATCAGGAAAAGAATTTATGGTACCAAAAAAAGACATTGCGGAAAAGAAGATGTCTCGCTTCACCATCATGCCCGATTCGTTTGGAGAAACCATTTCCGAGAAGGAATTCAACTTGCTTCTGGCTTATCTGCTAAATTCGTAATGAAAGAACTCCTAAAAAAATACTACCATGAAATGTCTTGCTATCGTATTGCTCATGTTGAGTTTTGTTTCTGATGAAGCCTTTGGACAAACAGAAGGCAATGCCGTAAAATTTAAAAAGTATCACCTATGGGATGAATTCTATTCGGAGGGTGCTACCGTTGCGGATGTGAATAAAGATGGCAGGATGGATATTCTGGCAGGCGCCCGTTGGTTTGAAGCACCAACATGGAAAGCTCATGAGATATGGAAGCATAAGAAATTTGATTACACAAAAGGATACAGCGATTCGTTTTTGAATTATGCGATGGATGTCAACGAAGACGGATGGCAAGATCTCATCTGTTTTGATTTTCCCGGCAAGGAAGTGTATTGGTTCGAAAATCCACAAGGCAAAGAAGTGTTATGGACAAGATACCTGATCGATTCCATAGCATCCAACGAATCACCGATGCATGTGGATATTAATGGTGATGGAAAAAAAGATTTGGTTTTCGGAAACGAAAAGCTGGGACAGATGGCTTGGTCTAGTGCTGCAGTGAAAAACAAAAAAGTGACCTGGACCCGCACAGCGATTAGTGAGAAAAACGCGAAGGGAATAGGCATGTTTTCACACGGCCTGGGCTGGGGCGATATCAATGGCGATGGAGCGAATGATGTAATCATTATCGGTGGCTGGTGGGAGGCACCAAAAGATATGAAGAGTTCACCGTGGGTTTTTCATGAAGCTGCATTGGGCAAGCCCTGTTCGCAAATGCTCACCTATGATTTCGACCATGATGGAGATACTGATGTGGTATCTGGATCGGCACACAATTATGGTTTATGGTGGCATGAACAGGAAGTGGATAAAAATGGAAATCTAACATTCAAAACGCACAACATCGACACTACCTTTTCAGAATTGCATAGTGTAGTGTTGGATGATATCAACAAGGATGGTCTGCCTGATTTAGTTACCGGCAAGCGCTTCTTTTCTCATCAGGGCAGAGGTCCTGGCGGTTTGGAACCAGCAGTACTTTATTGGTTTGAACTATTGAAAGACGGAAAGCAAAAACCGGTTTGGTTGCGTCATGAAATTGATAATACATCGGGCGCTGGCATCCAAACCGTAACCCACGACATGAATCAGGATGGCAAGCCAGACATCATCATGTCAAATAAAAATGGTGTGTTTTATTTTGAGCAGTTAAAATAAAATCGTTCCAAACAGTTATGAATTGGGTGAATGATTAAAGATTCTGAAATTAACTTAGAAAGTAACCTGAAGTGTTTTCTCTTCTTTGTTTCTGATGATCTTCACCGGCACCTGCTGTCCTTTTTCAAATTTGCCAAGAGCATCCATATAGCTCTGCATATCTTTAATGGTGTGGTCACCAATTTGTGTAATGATGTCTCCCGTAAGTATACCGGCTTTTTGTGCAGGTCGTCCTTCGGTTACACCATCAACAAGAAGCCCGGCTGCATCCGAAGTATAGCTGGGCATTACGCCCATCGTTACTTTAAACGAACGTGCTGAACTCATCGATTTATTTTTAGTAGTCAGGAATGCCAGCTTAGGTTGATCATCCAGTTTATTAACCACCGCAATTACCAAATCCAATACTTTTTTCTCTCCGGCATAATTGATTTTATCCCAGTCGTCCGAAGGTTTGTGGTAATCACTGTGCGAGCCGGTGAAGAAATGAAGCACCGGAATGTTTTTCAAATAGAATGAAGTGTGATCGGATGGGCCAATACCAGCAGAATCCGTTTTAATATTTAACGAAGTGGTGGTGTTTTTAAACAACGTTTCCCACACTGGGCTTGTGCCTGATCCACTCACCGAAAGACTTTTGGTCGTTGGATTCAATCGGCCAATCATGTCCATGTTGATCATGTAATTCACCTTATTCAATTCGAGTGTTGGCTTTTCGGTAAAATACTTGGAGCCAAACAATCCAAGCTCTTCGCCACTAAAGCAGATGAACAGAAAATTGCTGTTTTCTTTTACTTTATTGTTTTTGAAATAGCGTGCCAGCTCCAGCACACCGGCAATCCCCGAAGCATTATCATCGGCACCATTGTGAATCTTTCCTTGCGGATTGGCGTCCAGCGAACTTCCATTTTCTCCTAACCCCAGGTGATCGAAATGGGCTCCGATAATAATGGTTTTGTCTGCTTTGTTATCTAAGTATGCAACTACATTATGGGCCGTGCCTTCGGCACCAGTTCCATGCGTTCCTCCCTTGAAGGTAAAGGCTTGTTCAAAGGAACTGCCATCACCCTTGGGCGACAATTTTAATTTCTTGAATTCCTTCTGAATGTAATCCATCGCCAAGCGTTCGCCTTCCGATCCGGTTTGACGGCCTTTTAGTGCATCATTCGCTAAGAACTGAATGTGTTTTTGAATGTTCTTTTCTTCAATATTTTGTGCTACACCAGCGTTGCAGGCAATGAGTGCACAAGCAATCAGGCCAATGCTAAAGGATTTCATAGGGATTGTGTTATTCTGCTGCAAAGTAAAAGGTTAATTCTTTAGCCGTATGCCCGCTCACGTAGTTTTTTTGACGATGTACCTGTAAAACTCTATTTTTGATCTACTTAAATCAATCGTATGAAGGGACCTAAAATAGTATTGCTCACCGATTTTTCTCCACTATCAAAAGTGGCGATGAATTATGCCGTGAAGATGGCTGCCAACCTGAATGCCGAGTTTACCATCCTTAACATTGTACGATTGGAAGGTATGCCAAAAGCAAATCTCAAACTCCGCCAGATTGAAAAGAACATTGCACAGATTTCGGAGGAGGAGGGAGCCAGGTTGGTGAAAGAAATCACCTCTTCCATCAAGGGCGATTATGCCATCAGCTACAAAGCGATCCGCGCACGTACCGTAGCAGAAATGGTGCGCAAGTATGTCGACAAGAATAAAACAAACATGGTGGTGATGGGTTTGCAGGGTGCTTCTGCGTTGAAGAAGGCACGACTGGGTGGCACTACAGTTTCCGTAATTGATGAATGTAAAGTGCCGGTAATGGCCATTCCTGAATTGGCCAAGTATAGAAATATGGAGCACATTGTGTATGCTTCTGATTTAAAAAATGTGCAGAAGGAACTCGACATCATTGTAGAGTTTGCCAGAATATTTGGATCGAGCGTACACATGATCCACGTGGCCCCGGTGATGGATAAAAAATTAGAAGCAGCCAAAAATACCGTTACCGAGATCATCACTAAAATGGGTTATGACAAACTCGACTTTCAATTGATTTTGGATGATGATATTACAACGGCCATTGATGGATACATCAAAAAAACCAAAGCCGATTTGCTCACCACGTTCACGCATAAATTAAGTCTTGAAGAAAAACTCTTTGGAAGAAGTGTAACGCGTAAACTAGCCTATCAGGGAACGATTCCTTTGCTGGCGGTTAAAAGGAAATAATTTTAGTCATTTTGAAATAAAGAAGCCTCGGTGATGTCGGGGCTTTTTTATTATCTCAAAATCTATTGTGAAGCATAGAAAAATTGGGTGTAAGTTTAGGTAGGATCGGAACTGATTATGAAAAAAGTTACAGTTGTTATTATCTTCTTTAGCTTGTTTATTGTTTTTAAATCTGCCTCAGGGCAAATAGGTGGAGTTACAAAAGAAACAGAAATTCAGATTCTGGCTGGTCCTTCAATATCTTTTCTGAGAGGTAATTTAGAAGTGGATAATAATTTTGAAAATGAAAGAAAACCTAAATACGGATATTCAATTGGAATTGGTTTTAATCGGAGGTTGATTAAGGATTTTAGTCTTAGTTATGGACTGATTTTTGAAAAAAAGGGAGGGGTGAGTCATAGTGTAACAACTTATTTTGATCAGGTTTATCAATCATTAAAACAGGGAACAATTGAGTATGTATACAATTATGAATATTTCACAATACCGGTGCAAATATTCCATAGGATAGGTAAAACGAATAAATTCTCTTTTGGAATAGGCCCTTACTTGAGTTACTTGAAAAGACAAATTAGAGTGCGAAGGTCATTATTCCTTCCAGGAAATATTTCATACGATGATGAAACAGACGCTAATACAATGTTTGATTTTGGAATCAGGGCATCCATATCGTTTAGAGTGCCAATTAATTCCACGAATTTCCTTTTGATTCAAATGTCTAATACCTTGGGACTTCTTAATATCAGACCAAACCTATATGCTGGTCAATTTATGAAAACAAATAATACTTCTTTACTAATAGGATTAATCGCAAAAAGGAAAAAACACGAATAAGATATTAATTACAATGGCTTTGTTAATTTTTTTCACAATTCATTAAAACCATCTTCTCTAAAACAGAGGGTGGTTTTTTATTTTAGGCTTGTCAGGAACAAACTGTGAGTAAAACAAAAAAGCCCTGATTCCATCGAGGCTTTTTTATGACTAGAACTCTGCGTTGCCCGGAAAGCGCGGGAACGGAATCACATCGCGGATGTTCGTCATGCCCGTTACAAAAAGAATAAGTCTTTCAAAGCCCAGACCAAAACCACTGTGCGGTGCCGATCCAAACTTGCGAAGGTCCATATACCACCAAAGATCTTTTTCAGGTAGGTTCATTTCCTGAACGCGCTTCAATAAGCGATCGTAGCGTTCTTCACGTTGCGATCCGCCAATGATTTCGCCAATGCCGGGGAATAGTACGTCCATGGCAGCAACGGTTTTGTCATCTTCATTCTGGCGCATGTAAAATGCCTTGATGCCTTTTGGATAGTTGTACAGGATTACCGGCTTCTTAAAATGTTTTTCTACCAGGTAGCGCTCGTGTTCAGATTGTAAATCAACACCCCACTCATCAATCAGGTATTGGAATTTCTTTTTCTTGTTCTGATTTGAGGTTTTCAGAATGTCAATCGCTTCGGTATAACTTAGTTTTTGAAATTCATTTTCAGTGACAAACTTCAACCGGTCGAGCAAGCTTAGCTCGCTGCGCTGATCTTGCGGTTTGGTGGCTTCTTCTTCCTGCGCGCGCTTGTTCAGAAACTCGAGATCTTCTTTGCAATTGTCCAATGCGTACTTTACTAAGTATTGCAATAAGTCGGTAGCCAATTGCATGTTGTCATGAATATCATAGAATGCCATCTCTGGCTCAATCATCCAGAACTCCGCTAAGTGGCGAGTCGTGTTTGAGTTTTCAGCACGGAAGGTTGGTCCGAAGGTGTAGATCTCACTCAATGCAAGCGCATAGGTTTCGCCTTCTAATTGACCTGATACGGTAAGGTTAGTTTCCTTGCCAAAGAAATCTTCTTTGTGGTTGATATGGCCGTGCTCATCACGTGGAGGATTGTTGGCATCCAGCGTAGTTACACGAAACATCGCGCCAGCACCTTCAGCATCCGATCCGGTAACGATGGGAGTATGAATGTAAAAGAAGCCGCGGTCGTTAAAGAATTTATGAATGCCAAATGCCATCGCATGACGTACGCGCATCACCGCGCCAAAGGTATTCGTGCGTGCACGCAAGTGAGCGATCTCACGCAAGTATTCCAGACTAGGTCTGTTCTTGGCCTGAAGTGGAAATGCTTCTGCATCACAATCGCCAAGAATGATCAGCTCTTTTACTTTCACTTCCACAGCCTGTCCTTTCCCCAACGAGGCAATGAGTTCGCCTTCTACGGAAATACACGCTCCAGTTGTGATACGCTTCAATAGAGATTCGTCAATAGAATTCAACTCGACTACCGCTTGCAGGTTTTGAATGGTGGAGCCATCGTTTATCGATATAAACTGACTGTTGCGAAAGGTGCGCACCCAACCCTCTACTTTTACGGCTTGCCCGGTAGGGCTGGTAGCGAGCAAATCTTTAATTTTTGTTCTTTTCATAATATGCAATGAGGCCTGATTTCAGGATCGCAAAAAACGGCATTTAGATTTTTTAATCAAAATTACCAGCATTAAACTATCTGCCTGATGGTTAGCGAGTTAACGATTAATTATAATAATCCATCTCGGCTCGATATATCGTTTTTTACTACCGTCTTGAATTGATAAATTTGTAGTGTTTACGATATCATGCAAAAGTTAAATCTTAGTCAGGGTCTTCAACAAAAGCTGTCTCCCCAGCAGATTCAGTTCATAAAACTGCTTCAGGTGCCCACGGCCGAATTGGAAAACCGTATTGAAGAAGAACTGGAATTGAACCCGGTATTGGAGGAAGGCACGGACTCGGAAGAGGAGGAAACTAATTCAGATGAGCCTGAAACTGCCAGTGAGTCTGAGACTCCCGAAGAAGCACCTGGTGGTGAAGCAGAAGAGACCACGTCATCCAGCGATGATATTGACATCAACGACTACTTGCGCGATGATGATTACAACAGTTATAAAACCCAGGTAGATAACGATGGCGATGATGAGGACGATCGTGAGATGCCTGTGCCGATGGGCACTTCGCTGCACGAAACACTGATGACTCAACTCGGTTTTCTTGGGCTTAATGAACGAGAATTTACGATCGGTAAACAACTCATCGGAAGCATTGAAGAAGATGGTTATATCCGAAGAGATATGGAATCCATCGCTAATGATCTTGCTTTTTCACAAAGCGTAGATACCCACCTGGAAGAAGTAGAAAAAGT
This sequence comes from Bacteroidota bacterium, assembly GCA_947470895.1. Taxonomy (GTDB): domain Bacteria; phylum Bacteroidota; class Bacteroidia; order Cytophagales; family Cyclobacteriaceae; genus ELB16-189. Next base: position 24,952 of record CANIVF010000003.1, on the reverse strand, counting down.
ATTGAAGCATATTCAGGCGTTTGACCCGGCCGGTATTGCTGCCCGTAATTTGCAGGAGTGCTTACTGTTGCAATTGGAACGCATGGACGATGGGCAGGATGTGGATGTGATTGTGGGCAAGAGAATCATCAACGAGTGCTATGAGGAGTTTACCAAAAAGCACTATAGCAAAATTTTAAAGAAGCTGGATCTTGATGATGAGGATTACATTCGTGATGCCATCGAATTGATCGTCAGATTAAATCCAAAGCCTGGGGGTGAAGTATCATCAGGTGGCGTGAAGAATCAATACGTTATTCCAGATTTTATTTTAAGGAACAACAATGGCAAGCTGGAGTTGGCGTTAAACTCGCGCAATGCTCCTGAACTTCGCATCAGCCGCTCCTATACAGAAATGTTTAAGGCCTATGACAAGAGCGATAGAAAAGATAAGAAACTGAAGGAAGCTGTTTCATTTGTGAAGCAGAAACTCGATGCGGCCAAATGGTTTATCGATGCGATCAAGCAAAGGCAGCATACGCTGTTACGCACCATGCAGGCAATCATTAATTTTCAGTACGATTATTTTCTGGAAGGTGATGAAACCAAGCTCAGGCCGATGATCCTGAAAGATATCGCACAGATCATTAACATGGATATTTCCACCGTGAGCCGGGTGGCCAGCAGTAAAACCATACAAACTGATTTTGGCATGTTGCCATTAAAATATTTCTTCTCTGAAGGAATTGCCACGGATAGTGGTGAAGAAGTAAGTAGCCGTGAGGTAAAGCAAATCATTAAAGACCTTATTGTGGCTGAAGATAAAAACAAACCCTTGTCGGATGATAAGCTGGAAGACTTGTTAAATGAGAAAGGATATAACATCGCCAGGCGAACGGTAGCCAAGTATCGTGAACAGTTGAACATACCCGTAGCACGTTTAAGAAAAGAAATGCGTTGAGAACAATTGCCCAAATCATTTCGATCCTCTTTCACCCCTTGTTGCTGGCCACCTATCTGATGATGATGGTCGGTTATTATTTTCCGGTTATGCTGGCCATCGCACCACAAAACTTTAAGGTTATCCTCGGTTTTGTTTTTTGCTTCACGTTCCTCTTGCCTGTAGTTAACATCCTCATGTTTCGTTATTTCGGAACGATTTCATCCGTCACCATGCATGAGCGCACCGAGCGGTTGGTTCCATTCGTTGCCATCGCAATTATCTACCTGGTCATGGATTTTCTCTTTTACAATAAATTAGGGGTATTCGCCAACGTAAATAAGCTAATGATCATTGTTACCACCATGGTAGTGTTTTCGGCTGTTGTCACTTTTTTCTTTAAAGTGAGTATTCACAGTCTGGCAGCGTGTGGCATGATTGGTATATTGTTACCCTTAAATAAAGCGCTTGAAAATAATGGTTTGCTGTGGCCTACAGCCATTGCCATGGTGATTGCCGGATTGATCATGTCGGCACGGTTATACCTCAACGCACATACATTCAATGAAGTTTTAATGGGCGCCTTTGCGGGATTCTCCATTGGCTTTGCCGGCATGTTAATCATGTTCTAAACGAATACGGTATGGACTTTCAGTTTATAAAATTTGAAGTTGCAAACGCAATTGCTACGATTACATTGAACAGACCCGAAGTGTATAATGCGCTTAATGATGGAATCACCTACGAGCTTCATGACGCCTTAAAGAAAGTTTCCAAAGACGATACTATCCGGGTGATGATATTGACAGGCGCAGGCAAAGCATTTTGTTCTGGTCAGGATTTGAAAGCAGCAGTGGGTCAGGAGAAAAGATCATTTCTGGATTCACTGCGTAAGCGATACAATCCGATCATCAGTGCCATGAAAAGTTTACCTAAGCCAATCATCTGCCGCCTGAATGGTGTGGCGGCTGGAGCAGGCTGCTCGCTGGCACTGGCATGTGATATGATTATCGCTTCGGAAGAAGCCACCTTAATTGAAGTATTCATTAACATAGGCTTGGTGCCGGATTCTGGCTCATCCTATTTTCTTCCCCGTCTGGTAGGTAGGGCAAAAGCTTTTGAATTGTGTAGCATGGGTAGTAAAGTAAAAGCCGATGAAGCCTTACAGTTGGGTCTGGTCAATAAAGTCACCTCTGCCGCAGAACTGGATGCTTCCGTGAAGGCTTATGCTGATCATTTTGCGCAAGCTCCTACAAAATCAATTGGTTTGATCAAGAGAATGCTCGATAAATCTGCGACATCTACTTTGGATGAAATGCTCGAATACGAAGCATATTGCCAGGAGATAGCAGGAACATCGCACGACTATAAAGAAGGAGTCTCAGCTTTTTTGGAAAAACGTAAACCTGCCTTTACAGGAAAGTAGTTAGAATCCGTTGATCGAAATACCTACGGTAAGGGAGTTCATCGTTGAGCCCGAAGGGCCTTTTTCTTTCTCAAACATATCGCAAAGGTTGTAAAAGCCAAATAGACTAAACCCACCCACTCCGATTCGGCTGTAAACACCATAACGGAATTGATTGAGACCATTGTTGATTTTGTTTTTGTTCTTTACAACTTCACCCAGATCGTTATATTTCACTTTGGTGAAGGCATCAAACAAATATCCGACACGACCTCCAATAGCTACATTAAAACTGCGATTTAAATCTTCGGGGCTGGTATCAAAACGAAATTCGAGTGGTATTTCAATATAATTGGTGACGAACATGGATTTTTTAGCCATCTCAGGAAACACTCGGGTAGGGCTTAGCAAATTATAACGTTCCACCTGGGTAGTGGAAATAGCTCCATTTGGATAACTAACCAATTCTACAGTGTCAATAAGGGTAGCGCCATTTTTAAATTTCCAGCGCTCTAAACTAACACCGATGCCGGGATTAAAACTGAATTTTGATCTGCCGATGCGGATTGGGTACTGGTAATAAATATTGACCGTTCGCGATCCCCAAAATCCCTGTTTCCATGTGGAAGGGGAGCCCAGTCCGTGGTTAACACCTAAATCGATTAAGAATGTGCCAGGTAAATTTGGTTTCGGTTTTTTTTGAACAGTACTATCCTGTGCAAAAGCAAGACCCGTGACGAGCAAAAAAAGTAAAGTGACCGCGTTTTTCTTCATTCTTCAAAGTTAACGTACCATAACGGTGCAGGAACCGCGTTTATTTCAAATAAAAAACCTAACCCGTTCATTCATGAGTTAGGATTTTAAAATGTGGGCCTGGAGGGATTCAAACCCCCAACCTTCTGATCCGTAGTCAGATGCTCTATTCAATTAAGCTACAGGCCCAAAAAGGTGTGCAAATGTAGCTAAATAAAGATTTTCACCAAAAAAATCTATTTCGAGCGAAGAAATAAGGTTTTTTTATGGAAATCATTTGAAATCGAACTATTTTTTGTAGGAAACAATCAAAGGTTGTGAAGAATCTTTATTTTGATTAAACGTAACTTTTGGGAGGAGTTGTTACTAGTTTTTCCCTATCAGTTTACACATTTTACAAGAATTGGTAAATGGCTGAGAATTTTGACAGGTTGGTAAACCGCTAAAAGGTTGGGTTATTAATTTTTAAAAATATAATTACTAAAAAACGTAAGTAGGGGAAGCGACTGCTACTATGCGTGAGCCCTTGACAAATCATTGAATTTGAGTAGACTTTGGGTATATCTAAAGTATTTGATTACGGCAAGAGGAATTTGTTAATGGAACGTGTCGGGTACATTTAAAAAACATCAATTGAAATCAGGAATTATTCCTGGTAGGTGAGAATTGTAAGTGACCTCGGTCCATGCGCACCAATTACCAGAGATTGCTCAATATCAGCCGTTTTAGAAGGACCAGAAATGAATACGCCATAGGCAGACGGAACTACTATAGAGTAGGCATGATGCATATTTGAAACTATCATTTCTTTCTTAAGGACCAATACCAGATACTGCGTGATAAACGGAAGTGTCCGGTGGAGCATCTCGTCTTCAGTCAGCCAGATGGCCCCGTTTTCTGCTACTCCTAATTGGCCATGCAGTACAGCAACCTCTATTTGCCGCAGCACTATGTTGTCAGTAGAGCTATGAACAGCTATCGTACCCCTAATAATGTCTGAAGCGATTTGCTTAGCTGATGGAAATAATTCAAGTATGATTTTTTCCGTATCCGCGACAGAATTCATTTCAATCAATTTTCCACCAGATAACTCAATTGATTTCTTAAACATCGCCATTGAACAGTCTCCTTCAAATGGAGGTAAATCCACCAAGGGTGAAAGTGCAGGTTTGTTGTTTTTCACTTGTGCGAGTATGCTATCACGTGAATTCATTTTTTTTTACTGCTTTGTATGTACCATGTTTTGAAGCTTGTTTTAGGCGGCTTAGGTAGTTCGCGCGCCTTAGCCCAGGAGTTCAACCAATTGTTATTTAAAATCCGGTCAGGTGTGATGCGGAGTACATAACGTGCCAGTTTCCCACCTAGATCATAAAGTAAAGGGTTCGCCAATAGGGTGGCCATAATTTTCATGCTCCATTTTTTATAGACTGGTAAAATATTTTCTTCAGCAATAATCTGGCGCCATTTATAAAGTTGAACATGAATATCAATCTTGACGGGGCAAACAAACGTGCATGATCCACATAACGTAGATGCAAACGGAAGTGAAGAGTATTTTTTTAAATCAAGATTTGGAGATAAAATGGAACCGATTGGACCTGGCACTGTGAAATTGTAACTGTGCCCACCGCTGCGTCTGTAAACCGGGCAAGTATTCATGCAGGCACCACAGCGAATACATTTAAGTGAATTTCTAAAATCTTCTCTGCCAAGTTGTTTCGTTCTGCCATTATCTAGAATTACTACATGCATCGTTGCACCTTCGAGGGGCTTTGTGAAATGTGAGGTATAGGTGGTTATTGATTGACCTGTAGCGCTTCTTGCCAGTAAACGGGTAAATACCCCGAGGTGATCCCATGCAGGAATAATTTTTTCAATTCCCATACAGGCAATGTGAACCTTTGCAAAGTTTATTCCCAGGTCGGCATTTCCTTCATTCGTACACACCACAACACTCCCTGTTTCAGCTACGGCAAAGTTTACTCCTGATATAGCTGCGTCTGAAGAAATAAATTTCTCGCGCAGATGTTGCCTCGCTGCCTCAGCTAGCCGCTGTGGGTCTGATTCATGGGCAGGTGTACCTAGGTGATGATGAAAGGTATTTCCAACATCTTCTTTTTTCAAATGGATTGCAGGAAGTACAATATGACTTGGTGGCTCCTTCCTGAGTTGGATAATATGCTCACCAAGGTCTGTGTCTACCACTTCAATTCCATTCTTTTGTAAATATGGATTGAGATGACATTCCTCTGTCAGCATCGATTTGCTCTTTACTATACGCTTTGAATTACTTTTTAGGAGAATATCCAGTACGATCTTGTTATGTTCTTCTGCATCCATCGCCCAATGCACGATCACACCATTGCGTATGGCATTTTGTTCAAAGGAAACCAGGTATTTATCAAGGTTACTCAGTGTATGTTCCTTGATGCGTGATGCCAATTCTCGTAATTCCTGAAATTCCTTTATCCCATAAGCCGCACTGTCGCGTTTTTGTCGCACAAACCAAAGGGCTTCATCGTGCCACGTGGTCCTGTCAAAATCCTTGTTGAAGGCTTCTGCGAGTTGGGAATGTGTGGCTGTCATTCGTAGATATTGTTTCCATTTAAGATTTCAGCAATGTGCATTACCTTGATGGGTAGCCGTTGTCGTTTGATAATTCCGTCTAAATGCATAAGGCACGACATATCTCCTCCAGTAAGAACTTCTGTTTTGTTTCTCACATGATCGGCAATCCGATCAATGCCCATACGAGCAGATACTGCTTCTTCTGAAACACAGAAGGTTCCTCCAAACCCACAACATTCGTCAGTTCGTGTGAGCTGTGTTAATTTTATGTCTTTGATAGTTCTTAACAATCGAATGGCCTGTCCGTCTTGATCGGGTGTTATTTCAGAAGCGTTAGATAAGCCAAGACCACGTTGGCCGTGACAACTTTGATGAAACCCAACCTGATGTGGAAAACTCACTGCTACTTCCGTTTTGTTCAATACATCTGTGAGAAAATTCACTAATTCAAAGGTGCTATTTCGCACTTTTACTACCTCAGGCGTTTGATCAATCTTGTTGAAGTGTTTTCGTACGTGATAAGCACAACTACCTGTGGGCGTAACTACGTAGTCATACCTGGAAAAATTCTTTACAAATAGTTGATAGACACTTATAGAACTCTGCTCGAAGCCGCTGTTTGCCATCGGCTGGCCGCAACACGTTTGGCGGATCGGGTACTCAACGTTTATTCCTAATTTCTCAAGTAACTGCAGCGTTGCAATGGCTACTTGCGGAAAGAATTGATCAATGTAACATGGTATAAAAAGCCCGACAGTCATGGTTGCACAAAATTCAATTGTTCATTCATCGCGATCCCTTCTCTAAAATAAGCGCTTCATGCAGGCTGAGTAATATATGTGCCTTTACATATGTTCAAGAAGTAGCCACAGACTTATATCCTTTCCACCCATACAACATAACAAAGAGAAAGCAGAAGGCAGGTAGAAGGAATGATTCTTGTATTCCAATCTTGTCGGCAATAAGCCCCAGCAATGGTGGTACAAGAGCTCCACCTACTATAGCCATAATGATTAGGGAAGAACCTAACTTGGTGTTTTCACCAAGGTCGCGTACACCAAGAGCAAAAATAGTGGGAAACATTATAGACATAAACAAATTAAGTCCCAATACGGAGTATACAGCTACTTCACCTTTTGCGAAAACACCAACCAGGCACAGTGCGGTTGCTGCAAGACCATAAAAAGTCAGAAGTTTGTGATCTTTAATGAAGGTCATGAGCCAGGTGCCTAGGAATCTTCCTGCTACAAACAGAAGAGTACCAATCACCATAAAATTCTTCGATGCTATTTCTCGTGTCGTGTTTGGTATGAGTTCAATGACAAAGTTGATCGTGATACCCCAGATGCCTGCCTGTGCGCCAACATAGAAGAACTGAGCGATGATGGCATAGGTAAGGTGTTTATTCTTAAAAATTGCTTTGTCAAATTTAAATGATTTGCTTTTTACAGGTTCTGGTATTTTGGTGAAAAAGAATAGAACCGCTACCAGTAACACAGTGATCGCTAAAACGGCATATGGGAAAATAACTGCATCAGCCGCTTGCTGTTTCTCTGCAAGGGTATTCATGGCACCTTCATTTCCAGCAAAAATAAATTGACCTGCTGCCCATGGACCAACTACCAGTGCAACTCCATTAAATGATTGTGAAAAATTTAATCGTTGTACCGAAGATTCTGGTTTTCCAAGAATCGTTACATAAGGATTAGCTGCTGTTTCTAAGAAAGCCAACCCGCTTGCAATCACGTAAAGTGCAATGAGGAAAAATCCAAATGTCAGTTGATTCGCTGCGGGAATAAACAGCAATGCTCCTGAAGCGTACAATACTAAACCGAGAAGTATTCCCTTTTTGTAATTGTATCGTTCGATGAATATTCCAGCAGGAAGAGCAATTGTAAAATAACCAAAATAGAATGCGGTTTCTACCAGCAACGCTTGCGTTCTGCTTATTTCAAAGACAGGTTGAAAATGTGCAATCAGTGCAGAATTCAAAATATTGGCGATGCCCCATAGAAAAAACAGACTCGTAACAAGTATAAGCGGAACTACATAGGAAGTTGGACTCGCGATACTTGTTTCAGATACAATTGCTGGTTGAGCTGGTATGGGCATGGATTCAGAATATTTAATGTTATCCTATTGATTTAAGGTTATAAGTTTCTGTCTAAGTGAACATACCCACCATCAACGTGGATTAATTGTCCGGTCGTGTGGCTCGAACAATCGGATAACAGAAAACTTACCATATTGGCAATTTCCTCAGCGCTTGTCATGCGTTTTCCCAAGGGTATCTTTGTGGTTATTGATTTCAGCTTTCCCTCGGGATCAGTAAAGGTCTTGATCCACGAATCATAAAGCGGTGTGTAGCATTCTGAAACAATCACTGAATTAACCCGAATGTTATAAGGTAAGAGTTCAACAGCCCATTCGCGAGTGAGCGCATTTCTTCCTCCATTGGAGGCTGCATAGGCAGACGTATTACCTTGGCCTGTTTCTGCCGTTTTCGAACCTATGTTTACAATAGCACCTTTACTTTTAATAAGTTCAGCCAGCGCATAATGAGCCATGAGAAAATAGTGAATGAGGTTCTTGTGGAGTGATGCAACGAAGGACTCGTAGTCTCCACTTGCGAGTCCAATGCCATCATTCACGCCTGCATTATTAACCAACCCCTCTATTCTTCCAAACTCTGCAATGATGTAGTTAACTGCTTTTTTACATTCATCATTCGATGTAAGTTCGGCCTCTACCTGGAAGGACTTTCCGCCATGTGATTTAATTTTATTGACTACGACAAAATTGTCTTCCTTATTTCTCCCAACTATTACTGGTATAGCTCCTTCCTTCGCCAACTTCATAGATATACCTTCACCTATGCCCTTCGCGCCACCAGTAACGATGATTACCTTATTCAATAATCCTAAGTCCATGCTTTTTGATAAAAAGTTCGAGTAATCACTTGTTCAAAAGTTGTATATATTTTCAAACTAGTCTCCTGATATTTTGACTTTAGCTGATGCTATTTTTGCTTTGGCATGAAAGCGATATTATTGTTGAAGTGGATTTCTATACGAATATCAGAAAACTTTGACTCACGCTTCCTCGAATCTATTCTCTTATATGTTTCTGTGAAGCCTTGCGTATTCTGATGGAGACATCTTCGCAATGTTCTTAAACTGCCTGTTGAAATTAGAGATGTTATTGAATCCACAAGCATAACACGTCTCTGAAATATTGTGTTTATGCTCCATCAAGAGGCGGCATGCAAACCCGACTCTTACTTCATTGAGATAGTGAGAAAATGTCTTGTTTGTTGTCTTTTTGAAATACCTGCAAAAGGAGGAGGTGTTCATACCGGCCAGGTCGGCTACTTTTTCAAGAGGGATTTCCTCTCGAAAGTGATTAATAATATAATCATAGATTTTATCTAATCTTCTGTTTTCTTCTTTCTTAAATGATTCCACGAACCCAGGGCTTGCCAGGATTTCTATTGAAGATTCGTTGGAAAGTAATTTTAACAGCTCCATAAATTGCATGAAACGTTTGAAGTCAGAGCACTGAATCGGTTGGAACCAATTAATGTATGAGTCATTTTGATTTATCAGGTAAGAATGCTGTTATCACTGGTGGCGCGAGTGGCATTGGAAAAGCAATAACAATGTCGTTCGCTCAAGCCGGAGCCACAGTAGTCGTTTTAGAATTAAGTAAGAAAGCCGGAGAAGAAGTTGTTAACGAAGTACAGAAGGCAGGCGGAAATGCAATGTTGCTCCATTGCGACATAGCAGATGCTGAGGAAGTAAAAACCGCAATTTCATCGCTTAATTTCAGCATTGATATTCTGGTTAACAATGCAGGAATTGCCCATGTTGGTAATCTGCAAAACACAACAGTGCAAGATTTCGATCGTCTATTTCGAGTGAATGTACGGGGTGTATTTAATTGTATGCAGGCTGTGATTGAACGAATGTTAAATCAGGGAAATGGTGTTATTCTAAATATGGCTTCCATTGCAGCTATGGTAGGTTTGCCTGATAGGTTTGCATATTCTATGGCGAAAGGTGCTGTATTATCCATGACATATTCTGTTGCACGTGATTATGTTGATCATAATATTAGATGCAACTGTATTTCACCAGCTCGTATTCATACTCCTTTCGTAGATGCTTTTATTAAGAAAAATTATCCTGGTAACGAAAAGGAAATGTTTGAGAGACTTTCCAAATCACAACCAATAGGTCGAATGGGCACAGCAGAAGAAGTCGCTGATATGGCACTCTTTCTTTGCTCGGATAAGGCGTCCTTTATTACAGGGACTAATTTTCCCATTGATGGAGGATTCGTTACTCTGAATACTTAACAACTTTCATATGCGACTGATTCGATTTGGAACGGTAGGACAGGAGCGCCCGGGAATTCTCAATGCTAAGAACCAGAGACTTGATATAAGTGCTTTTAACGAAGACTACAATGAAGCTTTCTTTGGCAGCGATGGAATTGAGAGATTAGCTCATTGGCTTGGTACATATGAGAATCAGTGTCCTGTAATTTCCGATGATGTAAGACTCGGTCCGGCAATCTGCCGCCCCAGCAAAATTGTTTGTGTTGGACTAAATTATGCCAGACATGCTAAGGAGAGTGGATGGATATTCCCAAGCAGCCTGTGATCTTCATGAAAGCAACTTCTTCAATTGTTGGGCCAAATGATGATCTGGTAATTCCTAAAAATACTGTCAAAACAGATTGGGAGGTTGAGTTGGCTGTAGTTATCGGAAAGAAGGCAACATATGTAAGCAAACGAGATGCGATGAAATTTGTGGCTGGCTATGTATTACATAATGATTATAGTGAGCGTGAATTTCAACTTGAGCATGGAGGTCAATGGGTTAAAGGGAAGAGCGCTGATACCTTTGCACCATTAGGGCCATTTTTAACAACTACTGAGGAAATTCAAAATCCCAGCAACTTAAGGCTCTGGTTAAAAGTGAATGGTGAACTTAAGCAGAACAGCAATACCTCCGACATGGTCTTTAACGTGCCTTATCTGCTTAGCTATATAAGCCAATACATGTCTTTGCTCCCTGGTGATATAATTTCTACAGGAACTCTGGAGGGAGTTGGATTAGGCTGTAAACCACCGCAATACCTTAGTGCAGGAGATATTGTCGAATTAGGAATTGATGGTCTTGGAACATCACGTCAGAAAGCAATAACACTGCAGTAGATTCCATATTGCTTCATTAACGTTCAATACTTTTTTCTTTCTTGAAACAATCAAAAACAGCGAACCAGGCTCGGAATTATCCTTTTTAGCTTTTTATAATGAATGATTGCTATAATCAGACCTGAATTGCAATCGATTGCAAAAATAGTATCAGTTATGGAAAAATTATAGGTAGACTCAGCTTTGTTGTCTGGTTAAGTTTAACTATTAATTAAAACACAAAAAAAATGCCCCGAAATAATTCCAATCCAATTACTAATCCAAAACGATTATGAGAAAAAAGTACCAAATCTTTAAAACCCTCCTAGTGAGTTGCCTGTGTTTGGCATGTGTGCTGATAGCAAATGCACAAACGGGTAAAATCACAGGAAAAGTGACTGATGTTCAGAGTGGAGAATCACTGCCCGGAGTCAATGTCGTTGTGAAAGGAACAACCATTGGCACGGCCACAGATGCCAATGGCACCTATACTATTGAAGCCGCGAGTGATGCTGTACTCGTAATCACTGCAATAGGCTATGCAAGCCAGCAAGTAGCAGTAAGTGGTAGAAGTGTCATTGATATCTCAATGGTCACTGATGTTAGTCAATTGGAAGAGATCGTTGTGGTCGGTTATGGAACGCAAGAAAAGAGAAGCCTTGTAGGTGCAGTTGCCAAGATATCTTCAGATCGGATAGAAGGCCGCCCAATTACCAGTGCTGAGCAAGCCATAGCTGGACTCACGGCAGGTATTAACGTAGCACAGCCTGGTGCATCGCCCGGTGATTTAGCAACTATTAACATCCGGGGCATTGGGTCAATTTCAGCAGGTTATAGCCCTTTGTTTGTTATTGACGGTTACCCTACGGATCAACGAAATTTTGCCGCCATCAATCCGAGAGATATTGAATCTATCGAGGTTTTAAAGGATGCATCGGCTACTGCCATTTATGGTTCAAGAGGTGCCAACGGTGTAATTCTTGTTACAACCAAAACTGCCAAAGAAGGAAAATCGCAAATTAATTTTGGAATGTCATCGGGTGTTGCGAGTATCCCTGAAAGCGCACGACCTAAATTATTAAATGGAAGCGAGTATGTTCAATTTTATAAGGAGAGTTTTACTAACCGTGGACAAGCAATTCCAAATTACTTGACCGATTGGGATGGTACCAGTACGAACTGGCAGGACGTGGTATATCAAAAAGGAGCATTTCAAGATTATAATCTTTCAGCTTCAGGTGGGACGGACAAAGCATCTTATTTGATTTCGGGCAATTATATTGATCAGCAAGGAACGGTGATCGGTGAAAGTCAGAAAAAATATTCTGTTCGTTTAAAAGTTGACTATCGGCCTAATAGTAAAATAAGTTTTGGCATGGTAGCAGCACCTAACGTTACAGACATTCGCAGATCAAGTCCTGCACCTGAAGACGGAACCGATTGGGCATCTCTCAATTCACTTGCTTATTTATTACCGCCAATTGTTCCTGTCAGAAGACAAGACGGAACCTATGCGCTTCCTGCAGATCAGTCCATTCTTGGCCCAGCAGGCCAGCTTGCCAACCCACTCGAACTTGCCGAGCAATACAAAAGAAAAACACAATTATTCAGATTAATTACCAATTCTTACGCTTCTGTAGAAATCTTTAAAGGATTAACGTAGAACAAGCATTGGATTAAACTTTGCTTCTGACAAAGGACAAACTTTATACACACCTACAGGCCCACGTTTTACCTTACCGAACGTAAGTAATCTTAATTTATCGCAATCACAAGAAATCGGTTGGCTGAGTGAGACAACACTCAATTATAAAAAAGTAATCAACGAACATTCTTTTGATGCCATCGTAGGTTATACCGCGCAGGCAAACCGGGGAGAATCACTGAATGGAAATGTAAGCTCGTTGGCTGTCAATGGTCCAACTATACTATCCTTAGGGGATAGGACAACGTTGACTGCCTCCAATGGTATTAGTGAGAATACGTTGGTCTCAGCATTGGGAAGATTGAATTATTCCTTTAAAGGCAAGTACTTATTGACAGCCACCGTAAGGCAAGATGGAAGTTCACGCTTTGGCACCAATAATCGTTCCAAAACATTTGGATCAATTGCGGCAGGATGGCTCTTATCAGAGGAGGGCTTTATAAAAAATGTAGATTTTATTTCCAGCGCAAAAATCAGAGGTTCTTATGGAACTACTGGAAGCAACGGTATTCCTGATTTTATTGCCAGGCCGAGTTTGAATCCCGTGGATCAGGCCTTTGGATCACGTTTAGTCAAAGGTGTATACAATGGTGATCCTGGTAATAACAACCTTACTTGGGAAACTTCCAAGAAGCTGGATATTGGCTTTGACCTTTCATTCATGAAAAACAGGATTAACTTGGTTTTTGATTACTATAATAACGAGACTACTGACTTATTATTAAGTAGAAGTCTTCCATTGTCCTCCGGATTTGCAGGAACACTCACCAATATTGGAAGTATGAGAAATTCCGGTTTTGAGATTACTCTTAATGCAAACGTTGTTCAATCGAATGAATTTAGCGTAACCCTCGGTGGTAACGTGACTAAAAATAAACAAGAGGTGCTTTCATTGGGTGGCGCGAATGAACTTTTCAACTTCTTCGGTGCTTTGCGCACCGTAGTGGGTGGTGAGCTTCAGCAAATAAGAGGGACCAAGGCAATTGGCGTTGTACAGGCAGGTGATGTACTTCCTGCTCAACCCACCGCTGTTCCCGGTGATATAAAATTTGAGGATTTTGATGGAAATGGAACGATTGGTGATTTCTTAAGCAAAGATGGTCAATTGGTTGGTGACCCAAATCTGGATTTGATCTATGGTTTAAACGCATCCATTAGGTACAAGAATTTCGAATTGTTCACCTTATTGCAAGGGCAATCCGGTGGAAGCGTTTATGACTTCTATTTGTGTCAAGTTGGAACCGATGCCCAGGGAGTGAATCTATCAAAGGAGTTTTGGTACGATGGCCGTTATGTTTCACCAAGTCAGACAGGAGATGGAAAAACACCTAGAGCTGGAGCTTTGCTAGCAACTGGTGGAGCGGCAGGGGTAGGATTTGTATCTTCACTAGGAGTTCAAAAGACAAATTATTTAAGGGTTAGGAACATTACATTATCCTATAATATTCCTTCCGGTTTTTCTGAAAAATATAGAATTCGCAATGCAAGGCTTTTCACCTCCATTGAAAATTTATATACGTTTACAAAGTTCATTGGCGGTAATCCTGATGCCCGAAGAAATTCTATCGGAGGTCCCGGCTTAATTGGTGGCTCTCGTCTTTCCGGAACATCGGATGGCAGAGAACTTGCATTAACCAGTGTTCCTTCTTTACCACTGCCTCGCACGTGGACAGTCGGATTAACTTTCTCATTCTAATCTTTTAATGAAAAAAAGTATGAACCTTAAAAACATATTTAAGACAAGCCGATTAACACCAAGGGTGTTTGGTCTGGTATTGATGATTGCACTAGTTACTTCCTGCTCAGAGGATTTCCTGGATGTAGTTCCGCAGGACAGGATTGATAAAACTACGTTTTATAGCACTGCAGATCAGGTGATAATTGGCGTGAATGGTGTTTACGCAAGTTTGCGTAGCGATTATGGAAACCTGAACCTATTTACAATGAGAGAAGCTCGATCGGATAATGGTCAATTAAATCCTAACGGTCAGTCTGAGCAAATTTCATTGGATTCATTTAATGAAACTTCGGGCAATCTACTTGTCCTGGACGGATGGACAAACATGTATCGTACTATTTCATTGGCAAATGCAGTCATTCAGAATGGTCCTAAAGCCACAGGAGATCAGGCGTTAATAGCACGTGCCATTGCAGAAGCTAAATTTCTGAGGGGGCTCAGCTATTTTCAATTGGTGCAACTCTGGGGGCAAGTTCCGTTGAGAACAACGATAACTGATGTGGAGAATGCTGCAGTGGCAAGTTCAACGGCCATTGATGTATATAATCAGATTGTGAAGGATGTTACGGAAGCAAGTGCTGCTCTTCCGGATTCTTATACGGGTGGTGCCACTCAGGAAGTAGGTCGTGCTACCAAATTTTCCGCGTTGGCACTTCTTGGCAAAGTTGAATTACAAAGAGGTAATAAGACTGCGGCAGTTTCAGCATTGAATCAGGTGATAGGAAAATATTCCCTGATGGCCAACTATGCCGATATTCATAAGGCAGGTAACGATAACCAGGCTGAATCCATTTTCGAAGTGAATTTCAATCCGTCTAACCAAACTGGCATGGGCTTACCGGCCAACCTGGTGTATCAAAGTGAAATGACAAGGTTAGGTTCAAAAGCAAATGGAACTACCACTCCTGCTGTTATCCCTACAAATGATTTGATAAGCTCTTATGAAGTTGGAGATTTAAGAAAGGCGGCTACCATTACCATATCGGTTGCAGAGAATAAGCCTTACGTAAGCAAATACCTTGATTTGGCTGCTGCAGCTCAAGGCCATGATATCAACCTTGTTGTTATTCGATATGCTGATGTTCTTTTATCTTTAGCGGAGGCCTTAGGCGAAACACCGGATGCCTATGGTTATATAAACCAGGTAAGAGCAAGGGCAGGATTGGGAGCCATTGATGGATCTACACCAGGTACATTTATTGACAAGGTGATGAAGGAGCGAAGAATCGAATTTGCTTTCGAGCAGTCGCGTTGGTTTGACTTAT
The DNA here is from genome assembly GCA_947470895.1 of Bacteroidota bacterium. Lineage (GTDB taxonomy): Bacteria > Bacteroidota > Bacteroidia > Cytophagales > Cyclobacteriaceae > ELB16-189. The sequence continues at coordinate 9,399 of CANIVF010000003.1, read as the reverse complement.
TACGCCTCCCGTCAGCACAAGTAACAGCACTTATGTCCGCTCAATTGACAGTACAACAAGGAGTGACCGTAACAGTAACGGCCAATGATCTTTTGTTTCCTATTCCACAGCCTGAGATTGACTTGTCCAATGGACTGGTCAAGCAAAATCTTGGTTATTGAGTGGGTTTAATTGTTTAGATACCGGCCCACATTAAGGTGGGCCGGTTCTTTTAAGAGAGATCAAGCATAAATTGACTTCGATTAATTCATTGATAAAAATATCATTATAAATTTTGTTGAATGAAATGTAATAAGATCATTGGAATCGTTATCACTTTATTCATATTATTCAGTTGTAAACAACAAGAAGGTCTTCAGGTTGTCAAAAATAATAATGAACATATTGAAATCCGGAATGGAAAAGTAAAAGCCAAATTTACACGTAACGAAAAGTTCATTACTCAAGAATACTTTGCATGGAATGATGGCGAATGGATTCTAGTGGCAGAATCATTTAACCCTCCAACTCCATTCCCAACGGGCGCCACCCAACTGTTTAACTCATCAATAGACCCAACACATCGTTTCTTAGTTTCTGAAAGTTTGAGCGAGATGTCCGTTGAAAAAGAAAGTGGGCAAGAAGTGATAATTAAATTGGTGGGTAAATCCGGGCAAACTGCTATTGAACAATCTATTAAGCTTGGCTTTGATAATGACTATTTTCATTTTGAAATTAAAGCAGATTTACAAGGCTCTCCTGCCAAATTGGATTACCTCTTGTCAACTTTTACATTTAATCACAATGGTGCTCCGGAATTTATCCACACACCAGGACTAAAATTTGATAACGAGGATTCCAAACAAAATCGATTTAAATTATTGCCCGCAAAGGATCAGGTTATCGGTGATCGGGCCTTTCATGCGCCTGCTGTCATTTTACAAAATAAAAATCTTTTTGTTGCACTAGTGCCAGACCTTACTGATATCAATAAGTATGCTATTACTTCACCTGATGCAAGAAAAACGATTGATATCGGAAGAAATATTTTTTCGGTACCCTTTGAACAGGATAAATATACCATGCCCACAGGCCTTGATCTCAATGTGCAGAGCGGACTGACTGAAATGCCTGTGTTTACTTATGGAATGATGGACAATATTATCGCTCATCATATTCGATATCAGCGGACGAACGACACCACCATGGCAAGGACGCTCGATAAAAACCGAGTGCAATTTGGCTTTGACTTGTTTGTTAGCGCTGATGTAACCGAGAATATGGGCTTTCAGCGTGTGGCGGAACATCAATGGAAAATGTTTGGCCATCAGGTTTTTATGAATCGGCCCCATTTGGCAATGCCATTTGAAGAATATTTCCGTATTGTTGACTCAATAACGTTCCACCCTATCCGATCAAAACTGACCGGCAAATTCAATACTTCAGGTCGTAACACCATGGTTCAGGACATAGATGTTCCATTGGAAGGATTCGAGGATATGGGCTCGTGGCTTCAATGGGATATGAATGGATTGCCCGTGGGCGGTTATCGTTCGGCTATACCGTGGTGGAATGATGTGGTGCACAATTCGGTTTTTTGGAATAACGCTCGCGATGCATCAGGTTTTTATTTCTGGGGTCAGAAACTCAATAAGCCTGTTTTGTTGGATCGGGCAAAGGGCATTATAAATTTTTGCCTTCAGGCACCTCGAAACGACAAAGGTCTGTTCGCTACACTTTACAATGCAAATACGAAAACATGGGGCTTACAGTTTTCAGATCCTCCACATGGCAAGAATGAATTCTTCCTCCGAGAAAGTGATTCGTATGAGGTTCCTGCCATGAGCAAAACGGCAGCCCATCTAATCGACTATTATCTCCGTTGTGATAAGGATGAGCGAATCATAGAATACTTCAAACCTTATGCAGATTGGTTACTTACTGCCATAGATGAAAGGGGAGCTGTCCCAAGCTATGTGACGAGTAAGATGGAAGTTTCACCAATTCTTATGTACAGCGCTCAACCAGCATCGAGTATGTGGTTCTTAGCAGCATACTATAATGCGACACAGGAAAACAAATATCGTGAGGGAGCTAAGAAAATAGCAGCCTTTCTGGAAAGAGAAATTCTTCCTGAAGCGAAGTGGGTTGATATGGAGCAATATTTTTCTTGTGGAAAAAAGCCTCTTGATTTTGAAAGAGATATATGGCAACATCAGGTAGTACGAGGTAATCTTGCTAACATTTGGGCCTGCGAAGGATTTGCAGCGTTGTATCAGGCGACTGGTGAAAATCGATACTTAAAAATGGGTGAACAGTCAGTTGATTATGTTTCTTTTTCACAATGCATATGGGATCCTCACTTTATTTATACTGCTTTTCCTTTTGGAGGGTTCACTGCCGACAACTCTGACAATGCAACGATGTTGGATGCTCGTCAGGCTGAAATGGTAAAACCGTTTATCTGGTATGGTAAGACATTAGGCAGACAAGATTTGCTGGAGCGCGGTATTGCTGCTGCCAAATCATCTGTCGTGTTGATGAATTTAACGAATCACCAAAAGAATAATATTTATCGTCATACAAATATTTATCCCTATGGATTGGGGCCTGAGAACATTGATCATGAAGCTCATCCGCAATCAGCTATGCGGACTCATCCAAGTTGGGGTGAAGGATCTGGAGTTTTTACTGGCTTAGCGGAAGCATATCGTGAATTGAGCGGTGGCTATATAGATTTTGAAAAAGGAATGTATGTTGGTGTTAATGGAATTGTTATTGAGGAGGCTCAACTAAGCGGTGGCATTATTACACTTACAATAAATAATCAGCTTTCAGGGCTTGTTGCTCCATGGAAAGGTGTCTACAAAACTAATTTAGAGATAACAGGCCTTAACAAGGGAGAATATAAGTTGTCTTTAAATGGCAATGAGGCGAAGCGTTACACAGATGAACAACTAAAAAACATTACGCTAACAATTAACCCAGATGGTAAAATTGAAATTTAAAAAGGGCTTTTTTGTTGCAGTTTTTGTTGTAATTACTGTTAGCAACTTTGCTCAACAAAAACCAAAAGGACTCAATATTAATTATTCCTTTTCTGATGATGGAAGAGAGGTAATTATGAATGAACCAAATCTTCCCGAACCTTGGTTGAATCGCCTTACCAATGATGTATTTCATACTTGGATTACTCAAAATGGATACGTTGAGAGTTTCTTGCTGAATCCTGATCTAAATGGATTGGTTAACCCTCAGGATGTTTCGGGGCATTTATATTTACGAGATCAGAATGGGAAACATATCCTGCTAAACAACAAGGGTCCGAATACTACTTCCTGGAGATCTGTTCATGGATTGGGTTATACGCGAATTGAAACATCAGGATTAGGTGTTGAATGCACTGTTACATATTTCGTACCTCGAAACGATAATGTACTAGTGACAAGGATCAAACTTCATAATGGTACTGGTGCAATCAAGTCTCTGGATTTATTCAATCAGGTTGAGTGGAACCTTGGCGATGTTACAAAAAGTATTGTATACAAAGGTGATGGAAGAGGTGGCAGTCAATTCAACCTTTACAAGAAAGTAACATTTGAAGATGAAGTAATAATAGCAAAACAACTTGTTTGGAAAACCTTGGGACCTGCAGGAAAACCGTGGCCTTATATTGGATTCATGGCTTCCAGTTTACCCGTTAAAAGTTTTGAAACGAGTAAGGAAATGTTTTTAGGAATTGGTGGAGACTTTAACAACCCATCCCAGGTTATCGATGGAAAGACTTCGAACACCGAGTTTTGGAGTGAGAACGAATATCCTTGGGGTGTTTTGCAAAATGGTATTGTATTGAAACCAGGAGAAGATATTGAGGTTGTTCTGGTCTTGGGAATGGAAAGAGATGAGCAAAAGATCCGTGATTTAAAAAGCAAGTATTCAGATCTAAATAAGGTTGATGATGAATTCAAAAAACTCAATGAATTTCAAAGCAAATTTCTGGAAAGAGCCCTGAAAGTCACTACCCCCGAAAAAGGTATTGACAGGATTATTAATATCTGGTCACCCTATCAGTGGCGGAGCACAATGAGCAAGGATCTTAACACGGGAAAGAGGGGGCTTTCATTTTGGAATTACGCTATTGAAGGAGGAATCTATAGTTTTTGGGGAGCCGATGCCGAACTGGCAGTTCAACCACACGATTTACAAATCACAAAAGAATCAATTCAGAGAAATCTTTCCATGCAATTCTATGATGCTGCGAATACCACACTTTTGTCTGCTGATGCTCCTGCAATGTTATATGCTGATGTTGATTTCAAATTGCCACAGGAGACTCCAAAAAAAGGTTTCAAAGTTTCTCATCATCACGAAGTATATGGACTTTACGCCATCTCTCTTTACCTACGTGAATCAGCAGATTTTGACTTTTTGAACGAAAAAATTCCTTTTGTTTTAGGTGAAACAGGTACTGTATATGACCATATGGTGAAAGGGGTTGAATATGCCCTTAATGGAATTAGCCCCCGGGGCCTTCCATACGTAAACAAAGGTGTAGGTGACTGGAATGATGAAATTAACAGAATGAGCAGCGAAGGCAAGGCTGAAAGCATTATGTACGCCATGCAGCTATGCTACCTGCTAAAGGAGTATGCTGATATTGCGCGCGTTACAGGCCATCATGAAAAGGCAAATGAATGGATGGAAAAGTATAATTTGATTAAGGATGCTTGTAACCAATATGGTTGGGATGGTAATTGGTATGTCTATGCATTTGCTGATGGAGAGAAGGAACCATACCCAATCGGTGCTGCCAAAAATAAGGAGGGCACAATATATCTGAATTCTCAATCTTGGTCAGTGATGGCAGGTGTTGCAGATATCGATCGGGCTGACAAATCATTGGAGGCTGTGCGCAGCAGATTGTTAAGCGAGTTTGGGCCGTTGTTATTCACACCTTCCTATACACATCCAGACAAGCACGTAGGTGTCCAATCAGAATATGCACCAGGCTGGAGGAATGCCTGTATTTATCCACGACCTGCAGGCTGGGCAATCATGGCTGCGTGCCTTGCTAATAAACCTGACCTGGCATGGGCAATGTACAAGCCCACATCGCTTACTTATATAAGTAAGGATATTGAAAGATACCGGGCAGAACCCTATGCCTATACAGAAAATTACGTAGGCCCTGATCACCCGAAAGCAGGACTCGGCCAGTTCAAGTGGAATCTGGGTGAGGGAGCCAATTGGATGTGGCATTCTTATGTATACTACATATTAGGTATTAGGCCTGAATTAGAAGGGCTACTCATCGACCCCAAAATCCCAGCCGATTGGCCAGGATTCACTCTGGAGAGAGAATTTAGAGGTGATCGTTACATCATTGAAGTGACTAACCCAAAGAAAGTTGGGCAGGGTGTAAAGTCAATTACAGTTGATGGAAAAAAAATTAAAGGAAATCTGCTGACCCCTGTAGGAGATGGGAAAATGCATATAGTAAAGGTTATTATGGGCGCTAAAAAATGATTGTATGATAAAGAATCTATTTCTATTCGCATGGACATTATTATGTACGAGTCCAATGACAGCGCAAACACTCAATAAAGATTGGCCAGTATTAAAAACATATTCAGGTTTGTATACTACAGAAGTGGCGATGCCATTGGGAGGAATTGGAACAGGTGGTGTTTCCATTGGTGGCAGGGGTGACCTTCGTGATTGGGAATTAATGAACCGAGGTGCTATTGGATGGGTACCGGCATTTAAACTTGTACAACCTACGATTGCAAACGCACCCTTTTTTGCCTTGTATTATAAGCCTGAAGGGGAATCCGCCAATGTAAGAGTATTAGAGGGCCCCGTTCCAATTAAGGATTATTATGGAGACTGGGGGGCGGACGCATTAAATGCAGGATTTCCGCGCTTTGAGAAAGCAACTTTTGCAGCTGCATATCCTTTGGCTCAGGTTTCATTCGAACATCAAAAAGTACCGCTTCAGGTAAGATTGGAGGCATTTAATCCATTAGTGGTGGGCAATGAAGACAAAAGTGGAATTCCTGTCGCGGTATTGAGATATGTTATCACCAATACCTCTGATAAGCCGATGGATATTTCAGTATGTGGAATGATACCGAATTTTATTGGTGTAGATGGTTGGAGTGGTAAGCCCGTTGAAAACAAAAATGAATTTAGAAAGTCTGGATCTCTCAAGGGCATATATATGCATTCAACAAGAAAAGACACTGATGATATTAACTGGGGAACTATGTCATTGACTACATTATCAGATGAAACAGTTACATATAGAACCTCTTGGGCTAAGTTAGGATGGAACTGGACCTTTCGTGAATTTTGGGACGACTTTATTAAGGACGGAGAATTGATTGATTTTCCAGATTCCAAAACTGATGTGAAGGTTGATCAGGGGGATGTGATAACGATACAAAAGGAAAATATTCAAACGCCACCGGCTACTCTTGCTGTAAAAATGAAGTTGATGCCTGGTGAATCAAAACCTGTTACATTTTTGCTCACTTGGCATTTTCCCAACAGACGGGGATGGCAAGGTTGGGACAATGGAAATGTTCAGGATGCTGCAAAGAAAATTGTGGGCAACTATTACACCACTCAATATGCCAATGCATGGGATGTTGCAGAGAAGACTTCAAAAGAGTTAGGGCAACTTGAAAAGGAAACAGTGAACTTCGTAAAAGCATTTGTTCAAAGTGATGTTCCAGAAGTGATAAAGGAGGCAGCATTATTTAATCTCAATAACCTTCGTTCTCAAACTATGTTCAGGACTGCAGATGGATATCCATTTGGATGGGAAGGTACCGGGAGTGTTAAGGGAACAACATTAGGTGCGGAAAAATCTCCGGGTTGGGGATTTGGAACTTGTTTCCATGTTTGGAATTATGAATCGACCATCCCATTTCTTTTTGGGAACCTTTCCATGAAATTTCGCGAGGTGGAATTTAATCATGCTACACACGATGATGGCGCCATGAGCTTTCGAGTAGGGCTACCATTGAAAGAGGAAGGTAAATCTTTCAAGCATTGGGCGGCCGATGGACAGATGGGCACACTCATAAAAGTATATCGTGAGTGGCAACTTTCTGGTGATGATCAAAAATTAAAGGCTATGTGGCCCAACATTAAGAAGGCAATGAGTTTTGCATGGACAGGAATTTGGGACGTCAACAAAGATGGTGTAATGGAAGGTAGTCAGCATAACACGATGGATATAAATTACCTTGGACCTAATCCCCAGATGGCAGCCTGGTATCTTGGTGCGTTACGGGCCTCTGAGGAAATGGCCACTTACCTGAAAGATAAAGAGTTTGCCAAGGAGTGCCACGACTTATATGTGAAAGGCCGAAAATGGACTGATGCCAATATATTCAATGGAGAGTATTACGAACATCATATACCAGAAGGCACAAGCAAAGTAGCACAACTGGGAAAAGGTTGTTTAGTCGATCAATTGGTGGGTCAATATTTAGCACATACGGCAGGATTAGGGTATGTATTGGATCAAAATAATGTTCAAACAACATTGAAGAGTATTAGTAAGTATAACTATGTTGAAAATTTCAATGAGCATTTTAACACCTTTCGCAGTTTTGGAGTAGGTAATGAATCGGGGCTAATCATGGCCAGCTATCCGAAAGGGGAGTTGTTAGATTTCCCTTTCCCTTATTATACAGAAATTATGACTGGCTTTGAGTATAGTGCAGGCATTGGAATGATTTACGAAGGTCAGCTTGATGACGGACTCAAAGTATTCAAAAGTATTCGCGACAGATTTGATGGGTATAAGAGAAACCCATTCAATGAAGGAGAATATGGTCATCGTTATGCAAGGGCAATGGCCGCGTGGGGTGGCGTATTAGCGTATACTGGTTTTCAATATTCAGCAGTGTCCAAGACAATGAACTTCAATTCGCGTAATGGAAAGTTTTTTTGGTCAAATGGTTATCAATATGGAACGATTGAAATTTCTGACCAGGGTCAGAACAAAGTTATCAAGCTGAGTTCGTTGAATGGTCCGCTTAACCTAAATAACTTCACGTTAAATGGAACCGGTGTTGTGAAATTCAAAACAACAAGAGTCTTTGGTGTTGGAAAAATTGAGGAATTTGTTGTTACCGCAAATAATAAGACTGCGGGAATCCCGCTAAATGCTACTCTTAAATGACAATATAATATTGGACAAAGTGTCGAGAAGGTTTAAGTACACGGTTTTCATGATGTGCGTTTTGGGTGCATCATGTACAACGCCAACAGCTGAAAACCAACATTCGTTAACACCCCTACCAACTGAAGCTATCTTTGAACATAGGGAACAAATTGACACACAGTTCATGTCAAAATTGAGTTCGTCCGGTGTTCTTGAGGCAGCATATCAGATTGGTTTAGACGTTGAACAATATTTGAAGCCATTGGCTCAACGGGTTGATCACAATTATCGCCAATATAGGTGGTCGGTTGGCTATCATGAAAATGGTGGAATACTGATAAGTGCTCTTCCTCCAGAAGAGGAAATTGGATGGACACCTTGGGAGCGATGGTATCAGGATGATCACGGTGATATAAGGAAAGAATCCTTGGTCATGTATCCGTTAAGGAACACAACTGATAAAGGGATTGCTCGGTGGTACAAATTAGATGAAAGTGATTTGATGCCTCGCTATCTAAGAAAGTCACCTTCCTTAGAAGACCAACTTAAGCTGGCGCGAATAGATGTAGCTGCGAGTATTATAGGCTTTGATGCTAAGGAAGTATTGTTAGCATCACTTTCTAAGTATGGAAGAAACTATTATGCTAAATGCCGGTGGGTGGTGATTTCACATATTTTAGGAGAAGATGGTCCAGTGATTTACATTTTGCCCCCTATGGATAATTCAGATCATTGGCCCTGGGAATCCTGGTATACCGATGGAAAAACCCCAATTATTCATCACGTACATTTCACAAAAAAGAACAATCGTACAACCGGAGTATGGAAAGAATACCTGGGAGCTCCTCAACGACCACCGGAAATTTTTGGATTGATTTGGTATTGGTATGATGACACGGCTTTACTACCTACCATGGCAGATATGATAGAGTAATCATCCAAAGAAGTGTTCAACTACACAAAGCTGTCCCGCTAAATAAAATAATCCTAAAATTGAGGCAGCAAATAGTTGACTTTAATTCATTTTTTCAATAGGGTTTTCAGTTGTATATCAGAATTACGTTTTCAAAATTCGATAATTAATTGAAATAGTTAAACCTAGATTATGCATTAGAGTTTGTGGATAACTTCTTTCTCTATGAGAATCAATCAGTTAGTTTCTAATGCATAGCATTAGGATGGTTTGGAATAATACTTGCTCAAAGAGCCTGATTTTCATAGAGTTATATCGAATTCTATTT